>NZ_JBEXOM010000004.1:0-495367 GCF_040611555.1 Streptomyces sp. NPDC006624
GTCGGCCGGGTCGGCCGGGTCGGCCGGGTCGGCCGGGTCGGCCGGGTCGGCCGGGTCGGCCGGGTCGGCCGGGTCGGCCGGGTCGGCCGGGTCGGTGGGCTCTTGGCGGGGGGCGGGTGCCAGCACCTCGGTGCGCTCCTCGCCCGGTGCCGGTGGCAGGGCCTGGGTGCGTTCCTCGCCCGGTGCCGGTGGCAGCGCCTGGGTGCGTTCCTCGCCCGGTGCCGGTGGCAGCGCCTGGGTGCGTTCCTCGCCGGGTACGGGTACCGGCACGTCGGTCGGGCCCTCGCCAGGCACGGCGGATGTCAGTACCTCGGTGCGCTCGCGGCCGGGCGCGGGCGCGAGCACCGCCGTGCGTTCCTCACCGGGCGCCGGCGCCAGCGGCTCAGCGCTCTTCTGGCGCGGCGCAGGCGGCAGCACCACCGTGGCGTCCTGGCCGGGCGCAGGCACCAGCACGGTCGTGCGCTCCTCACCGGACGCCAGCGGCGGCACTTCCGCGCCCTCCCGGCCCGGCGCGGGCACCAGCACCACCGTGCGCTCCTCGCCCGGCACCGGCCGCAGCGCCTCGGTTCTCGTGGCCTCGACCGGCGCAGGCCCGGACACCGCCGGGCGCTTCTCGCCCGGCACAAGCGGCTGCGCCCCAGGGCTCTTCTGGTCGGGCGTCGGCGTCCGGGCGTCCTGGTCGGACGTTGGCGTCCGGGCGTCGTCGTGGGGGGTCATCGGAGGTCGCACCGCCTCGTGAGGAGTTGCTGGGAGGCGCCGCCGTCGGCGGAGGCGGGGGTCGTGGCGGCCTGGACCGTCCAGTAGCAGGCGAGGGTCTGGAAGGTGTGGTCGACGGTCAGCGTGTACCGGGTGGCGCCGCTGCGCTCGAAGGTCTGGGACGCGCCGTCCGGGGTGCCCGGCTGTCCCGCCCTGTCGCTCGTGGACCAGGACACCGTGATCGCCACCGGCCCGGTGCCGTCCGTGGTGACGTCGAGGGTCGCCGTGGCGGTCGACGGGCCGGTCTGCCGGAAGGACGACACCGCGACGTCCTTGACCGCGGGCGCGACGGGGCCGGTGGGCGAGGCCGGGGTGGTGGCCGGCGGCGGGGTGGTGGTCGTTCCGCCGGTCGCCGTCCCGCCGGGCGGTGTCCCGCCGCCGGGCGGGGTGCTCGACGTCGGGAGTCCACCCGTGCCGGTGCTCGCCGAGGCCGAGGCCGACGGGGAGGGCGACAGGGTGGGTGACGGCGACGGACCCGCCGACGCGGTGGGCGTGGTGGACGGCGTCGCCGCCGGGGACGCCGCCGGCCCCTGGCCGGCGGTCCCGGCACTGGTCGTGGCCAGGGCCTGCGCGGCCCGCTGCGCGGCGGTCGCCGGGTCGTACGGGATCCCGTAGGTCAGGACGGCGCCCAGGAGCAGGGCGGCGCCGGACACGAGCAGTCCGGGCCGGCCGGGCCGCCAGGCGGAGGCCGCGCCGCGGCCCGGTTCGGTGCGCAGCACCGTGCGCGCGGTGTCCGTGGTGCCGCGGGGCGTCTCGCGGGACGAGGGCAGCAGCAGCGGCAGCAGGGCGACCAGCGCGGCCAGCCGGCCCCGGCCGCGTTCCTCCCAGTCGGGGCCGTACGCGGCGCGGGCGGCGGCCTCCAGCTCCGTGACGAGGTCCTCGGCCCGGGTGGGCCGCTCCGCGGGGTCCTTGGCCAGGCCCCGGCGCACCAGGTCCCGCACCGCCTCGGGGACCTCCTCGGCGGGGACGGGCGCGTCGACGTGCTGGAGGGCGAGTTCCGCGAGGTTCTCGCCCTGGTACGGCTTGCGGCCCGTGAGGCACTCGAAGAAGGTGGCCGTCGCCGCGTAGACGTCGGCGGCGGGCGAGGCGGGGGCGCCGGTCCACTGCTCCGGGGCCATGTACGAGGGGGTCCCGGCCACGCCCGCGCTGGTGCCCGAGTCCACCGCGATGCCGAAGTCGACCAGCTTGGAGGAACCGTCCGGCTCGACCAGGACGTTCTCCGGCTTGTAGTCGCGGTGCACGACGCCCACGCGGTGCGCGTCCGCGAGGCCGAGCAGCGATCCCTTGAGGACGACCAGCGCGGCCTCCGGGTCGAGCGGGCCGTCGCGCCTCAGCAGCGCCCGCAGACAGACCCCGTCGACCAGCTCCATCACGATGGCGGCGCCGTCCGGGCTCTCCACGTACTCGTACAGGCCGGCGACGTACGGGCTCTCCAGCCCGCCGAGCAGCCGCGCCTCCGCCCGGAAGTCGTGCACGAAGCCCGGCCGGGTGCGCAGTGACTCGCTGAGGTACTTCACGGCGACCGGGACGCCGGTCTCCTCGTGCACGGCCAGGACGACCCGTCCGCTCGCCCCGGCCCCGAGTTCCAGGGACTCGGTGTATCCGGGCACTTCCCATGTGTTCATCGCCATTCCCCCCCGGGCCGCCGCTCCCCAGCGGCCGGCCCCGCACTCTGGGACACATTTTTCGGCCACCTCGGTTGCGTGGCCAGAAGCGGGCGTGAGGCGTGCCCGGACCGTGACAGAGAGCGGGGCGGGCGGTCAGTCGAGGCGCGTGTGGGGCAGGTGCCGGTCCAGGAACGGCGGCAGCCACCAGTTGGCCCGGCCGGCGACCTTCATGAACGCCGGCACCAGCAGCAGCCGGACGAGGGTCGCGTCGAGCAGCACGGCGGCGGCCAGGGCGAGCCCGAACTCCTTGAGTTCGAGCACGTCGGCGACGAGGAAGCACCCGAAGACGGCCGTCATGATGACCGCCGCGGCGGCGATCGGCCGGGCGGTGTGGGCCAGGCCCTTGGCCACCGCCTCGTCGTTGTCCCCGGTGCGCAGGTACTCCTCCCGCATCCGGCCGATGAGGAACACCTCGTAGTCCATGGAGAGGCCGAACAGCAGCGCGAAGACCATGATCGGGAGGTAGACCTGGATGAATCCGACACTGGTGAAGTCGAGCAGGCCCTCCAGATGGCCCTTCTGGAACACCCAGGTCGTGATGCCGAAGGCCGCGAAGGTCGCGAGCAGGTTCAGCAGCACCGCCTTCAGCGGCAGCAGCAGCGAGCGGAAGACCACCAGCAGGTAGAAGAACGACAGGGTCAGCACCATCGCCATGACGACGGGCAGCTTGCCGAGCGTCTCGTCGGACAGGTCGACGAACTGCGCCGTCTCCCCGCCCACCAGCATCCGCGGCCCGGCCCGCGCGGTCAGCCCCGGGATCACGTCGTCGCGCAGGTCCTCCACGAGCTCGGTGGCCGCGGAGGAGTCCACGGGGACCTTCGGCACGACGGTGACGACCGTGTGGTCGCCTCCGCCGCCGACGTTGACCGTCTGGTCGAGGATCGGTTTCACCGCGGGGTCCTGCTCCGCCTGCCGCAGCGCCTCGGGGGAGACGGTCCCGGTCGTCTGCCGCAGCAGTGTGGCGACGGAGTACACGCCCGCGACGCGGGGGTCCTTCTCCAGGGTCGTGGTGAACGTGTCGATCGTCTTCAGGTCGTCCGCGTCGAGCGGGCCCGAGCCCTCGTGGGAGGCCAGGATCTGGACCGGGGACAGCGCGCCCGCGCTGAACTTCTCGGCCAGGATCGCGGCGCCCTTCCCGGACGGCTTGTCGTAGATGGCCGAGATGCCGAGGTCGATGCCGAGCTTGATGCCGGCCGTCGGCAGGGTGAACAGGATCAGCACGGCCACGGCGGGCAGGGCGATCCAGGGGCGGGCGAGGACGGTGCGGGCCCAGCGCTCCCAGCCGCCGGGCCGCCCGGAGTCCTGCGCGACGTCCTCCCGGGGCTGCATGCGCCGCGGCAGGGCCCCGCGGTTGACGCGCTCCCCGAGCGCCGCCAGCAGCGCGGGCAGCATGGTCCAGGCGACGAGCAGCGTGCAGACCACGACCAGCACGGAACCCAGCGCGATGCCGTGGAACATCGGCGAGTCGACCACGAACAGGGAGCACAGCGAGATGGCGACGATGACACCGGAGTAGGCGATGGTCCGGCCGCTGGTCGCCATCGCCCTGCCGACCGAGTGGGCGACGGCGTCGGGGCGCCCCTCGCCGCGGACGCGGGCCAGTTCCTCGCGGAACCGGAACAGCACGAAGAGGGAGTAGTCGATCGCGATGCCGACGCCGATCATCGTGACGATCGAGAGCAGGAAGGCGTCGAAAACCGTCACCGTCGTCAGGACGGCGAGGACCCCGAAGGTGGCCGTGAGGCTGACCACGGCGGTGATCAGGGGGACGAAGGAGGCGACCAGGGCGGCCAGCGCCAGCAGCAGGACGAGGAACGCGATGGGGATGCCGATCGACTCGGCGCGTTCCACGTCGGAGTTCTCGACCTCGGTCAGGTCGTTGGCCGTCGGCGAGTAGCCCGTCAGGTAGGCCCGGACGGGAGAGCCTTCGGACGCGTCCCGCACGACGTCCTGGAGGTCGGCGGCCCGGTCACCGCGCTGCCGGTCGTCGCCGGCCAGTCCCAGCGAGGCCACCGCCGCCGAACCGCTCGACAGGACGTTCTGCATGCCGGGGTCGGTGGGACCCAGCACGGACGCGACTCCGGGCTCGTCGCGCACGGCCCGCACCACGCGGTCGACGACCCGGACGTACTCCTCGTCCTTGATCGTCAGGGTGTCGGAGTCGAAGACGATGACGTCCTGCTCGGCTCCGGCGGCCGGGAAGTCCTCCTCGAGCAGTTGGGTGACCCGCTGGGAGTCAGACCCGGTGACGCTGTAGTCGGACGCGGCGAGCGACGAGATCAGGTGCGGATAGGCGAGGCCCGACGCGACGAACACCACGCCCCAGAAGGACAGGACCCACCACCGGCGGCGGGCCACCCACGCGCCCCACCTCACCGGACGCGGGGGCCGGTCGCGAGGGGGCGGACCACGGGGGCCGCGGTCCCTGCCGGGGCGGTGCGGAAGGTCATGGGCGCTGCCTTTCGGTCCTCGGGCACGTCGATCCTTCCGCACCGTAATGCCGGATATGCGGCATGTGCGGAAGGCGTGCCGGAAGGCCGGGCCGCGCCGGGACGCCTACCCTTCCGGGCCCGGCACTCCGAGCAGGAGCAGCGTCACGTCGTCGTCGTGGGCGGCCGTGTCCGGGATGAGGGTCCTGACCAGCCGGGCCGCGGCCCGGTCCAGGGTCTCCGGGTCCGCGGGGGCGTCCTTCAGTTCGAGGTCGACGGTGTGGACGAGGACGTCGATCTGGGCCTCGATGTCGGTGCCGGGCCGTTCGACCAGCCCGTCGGTGTACAGCACGAGGGTGCTGCCCGGCGGCAGCGGGTGGGTGACCTCCTCGAAGAGCAGCCCCGTGCCGGACGAGCCGTTGACGCCCAGCGGCACCCCGACCGGCGCCCCGAGCCGGCGGGCGTGGCCGTCCGGGGGCAGGGCGATGACGGGGAGGTGGCCGGCCGAGCACAGGGTGACCCGGTCCGCCTGCTGGTCGATCACCAGGTACACGCAGGTGACCAGCTGGTCCGCCAGGTCGGCCACGAACGCGTCCAGCCCGGTCATGAGCGCCCCGGGCCGGGCGCCGGTGCGGGCCAGGGCGTGGGAGGCGGCGCGCAACTGCCCCATGACGGCCGCGGCCTCCAGGCCCCGGCCCATCACGTCGCCGACGACGACGCCGGTGCGGTACCGGTCGAGGGGGATGACGTCGAACCAGTCGCCGCCGACTCCGGGGTCCTGGACGGACGCGAGGTAGCGGTACGCGCTGGGCAGGTGCGGCAGCCGGGGCGGCTCCCCCATGAGGCTGTGCTGCAGGGTGTAGGCGATGTGCCGCTGCTGTTCGTAGCGCTCGGCGCGCTCGGCCTCCAGCCGTCTGCGCTCGGTGATGTCGCGGACGGTCAGCACCACGAGGGTCTGCTCCTCCGGCTGGAGGCTGCTGACGCTGACCTCGACGGGGAACTCGGAGCCGTCGCGGCGCATCCCGTACAGCTCCCGGTCCAGCACCATGGGCTGCGGATCGCGCTGCCGCAGGTACGCGCCGAGGAGCGCACCGTGCCGGCGGCGGCGCGCGGGGGGCACCAGGCCGATCACCTCGGTGCCGACGAGGTCGCCCGGCGGGCAGCCGAAGAGGTGCCGCACCTGCGTGTTGGCCATGACGACGACGCCGTCGCCGTCGGTGATGAGGGTGGCGTCGGGGGCGGATTCCAGCAGGGCGGTGAACAGCCGGTGGGACCGCTCGACCTCACGCTGCGCGGCGACGCGCTCGGTGATGTCGGTGACCACGCCGCCCACGGCGTAGGGCCTGCCGGAGGCGTCGTTGATCGGGAACAGGCTGGAGAGGAACTCCCGCGTGCCGACCGGCAGGGTGAACACCTCCTCGCGCTGCACGGGTCTGCCCTCGGCCAGCATGGCGCGGTCGGAGGCCCGGGCCTTGCGCGCCATGTCGGACGGTACGACGTCCTTGTCCAGGCGGCCCAGGACCTGGTCCCGGGTCAGGCCCAGGCTCTGCTCGAACGTCGTGTTGACCGCGAGGTAGCGGCCGTCCAGGTCCTTGATGAACACCACCGCCGGGGTGTGGTCCATGAAGGCCTGCAGCAGTTCGTTCTGGCGCACCTGCCAGGCCAGGCGGGCGTGGGCCACCTCGACGCGGCGGCCGACGGCCAGGGTCGTGAAGATCACCGCGGTGAACACGGCGACGTGCCCGGCCACCAGCAGCGCGGTGCCCAGCCTCGGCCCGAACACCTCCGCGTCCTCGCCCGCCAGGACGGCCCAGCCCAGCAGCGGCGGGACGACCACGACGGTCGCCATCAGCCAGCGCCCCAGGGCACCCGTCGTCCCCGAGTTCATCAGCAGGCCGGCGGGACCCTCGTCCGGGCGGGACAGGAACAGGGCGGTGGCCAGCAGCACCAGGGCGATCGCGGTGTGCAGGGCCATGCCCGTGTAGGCGCCGAACCGCTCCAGCTGGGGCACCTCGTAGGCGGCTCCGTACAGTCTGAGCATGCCGAGTGCGCCGACGGCCAGGGCCGGGATCTGCGCGACCCAGGCGGGGATGCGGGGCGCGCTCGCGCACAGGGCCCCCGCGCCCCCGAGCGTCAGCGCGGCCGCCGTGTTCGGCCCCATCCGCCCGGGCGTTCCCGTATCGATCCGGGCGGTGTCGTCGTCGAAGAGCAGCTCGTCGATACCGAGGTTCACCCCGGCCACGTACTCCAGGAGGGTGAGGGCGCCGATCAGGGTGGCCAGGGCCGAGGCCGCGCGGGAGGCGGTGACGGCCCGGGGGCGGGCCCGCTCGTGGGCGATCGCCCACACGGAGAAGGCCAGCAGGACGAGCGCCACGGCGGTGTTGACCTTCATGGACACCTCGGTGCCGGGCAGCACGCTCTTCAGCTCGTCGGTGTCGGAGAACCATCCGATCAGGCTCACCAGGGCCACCAGAGCCGCCCCCAGGGCGGTGACCCGGGCCGTCGCGCGGGCGGTGGCGAGGACGGCCGGGCGGAACGGCAGCCCGTCGGCCCGCTGCGCGCGCCGCGCGCCAGGCAGCTCGGGCACCTGCTCTCCGCCTGTCACCGCATTCCCGTCCCTGCCTGACGGCCACCTGACATTACAAATCATCCTAAGTAATACGAAAGGGTACGTGCGGAATCCCTGGGGCGCCCCACCCGCCGACCCGGCTTCCGTGCCGTCTCCCCGCCCCGTGCCACCTGCCTTTTTCGTCCCCGCTGCAACCAATCCGCGGCCCCGTCAGGAACGGATTACCCCAGGACGAGTCCTGACCACGGAGGCCCTTGGTGAAGCAAGCAGTACATATCGGCAGAAATCCATCGGCGGGGCCCGATCTGCAGGAGCTGGTGGGCCGGGTGGCCCTGGGCGACGAGGAGGCGTTCGCCGGGGTCTACGACGCCGTCGCCCCCGGCGTGCTCGGGGTCGTGCGGGCCGTGGTGCGGGACCGGGCGCAGTCGGAGGAGGTGGCCCAGGAGGTGCTGGTGGAGGTGTGGCGGACCGCTCCGCGCTACCGGCCCGAGCGGGGTTCGGCCATGAACTGGATCCTCACCCTGGCGCACCGCCGGGCCGTGGACCGGGTGCGGTCGGTGGAGGCCGCGACCGCCCGGGACCACAAGGCCGCGCTGCTGGAACAGGTGCCCGAGTACGACGAGGTGGTCGAGCACGTCGAGGCCCGGCTGGAGCGGGAACAGGTGCGGCGCTGTCTGCGCACCCTGACCGAGATCCAGCACCAGGCCGTCACCCTGGCGTACTACCGGGGACTGACCTACCGAGAGGTGGCGGAGGCCCTGGCGGTGCCGCTGGGCACCGTCAAGACCCGCCTGCGCGACGGTCTCATCCGGCTGCGCGACTGCCTGGGGGTGACCGCATGACCACCACGGATCTGCACCGGCTGACGGGCGCCTACGCGCTGCACGCCCTGTCCGACGAGGAGAGCGCCGCGTTCGAGCGTCATCTCGCGGGCTGCGAGGCGTGCGCGCAGGAGACGGCCGAGCTGCGTGCGACCGCCGCCCGTCTGGGCCTGGCCGTCGCCAGCGCCCCGGCTCCCGGGGTCCGCGAGCGGGTGCTGCGGCGGATCGGCACCGTCCGCCAGGAGGCACCGCGCGGACCGGCCCGGGTCGTCCCCGCCCGGTCCGTGAGGCGGGCCCGGGCGATGTCGCGGTGGGCGCTTGCGGCCTGCCTCGCGGGGGTCGTCGCGCTGGGCGGGACGGCCGTGTGGCAGCACCAGGAGGCCCAGGACGCCCGTGACGAGGCGCGCCGGGCCACACGGACGGCGGACGCGATCGCCGCCGTGCTGGCCGCGCCGGACGCCGAGACACGGGTCGCCGGGCTCAACGGCGGCGGCACCGGCACCGTGGTGGTCTCCCGCAGCCGGGACCAGGCGGTCTTCGCCGTGTCCGGGATGAGCACGCCGCCGAGCGGCAAGGTCTACCAGCTGTGGTTCGACGACGGCGGCACCATGCGGTCGGCCGGTCTGATGGACCCCGGCCGCAGCGAGCAGACCGTGCTCATGCGGGGCGCTGTCGACGGCGCCTCGGGCATGGGCGTCACCGTCGAGCCCGCGGGCGGTTCCGAGCACCCCACCTCCTCCCCGGTCGCCCTGATGACCTTTCCCGCCTGACGCGGCGAACGGCGGGGAAGAAGAAGGAACCCGATCGCGGGTACGACCAATCCGGCCCCGCCCGGGGACCGGATTCCCCACGTGACCGAGACAGAGAAACAACGCCGGATCCGGCCGCTCACCACGGCGCTGGGAGCCCTCAGCGGGGTGCTGGCGGGCGGCGCGGCCCTCGCCTTCGCCGAGGCCGCGGCCGGGGTGATCCGGCCGCAGGCCGGCCCCGTGGTGGCGGTCGGGGGCGCGGCCATCGACCGCACCCCCGCCGCCGTCAAGGACTGGGCGATCCGCACGTTCGGGACGGACGACAAACTCGTTCTGCAGCTCGGCATCCTCACCGTGCTGGCCCTCTTCGCGGTGGCGCTGGGCATCGCGTCCGCGCGTTTCCGGCGCCCCGCGGCGGCGGGCGTGCTGCTCTTCGGCGCGGTCGGGGCGCTGGCGGCGGCGAGCAGACCGGACTCCACCGGCTTCGTCGACACCCTGCCCTCGGTGGTGGGCGCCGTCGTCGGAGCCGTCGTGCTGTACGTGCTCGCGGGCCGGCTCGCCGCACGGCGTCCGGCCGGCGCCGGGCCGGGGGCGGCGCCCTCCGAGGCGGGGTGGGACCGGCGCGGATTCGTGATCGCCGCGTCGGCGGCCGCCGCCGCCTCGGCCGGGGCCGGGGTGCTGGGCCGGTCGCTGTCCGGTTCCGGCGGCCGCGACGCGGTCGCCTCCCGCCGCGCCGCGGTCCTGCCCGCGCCCGCCTCCCCCGCGGACCCGGTGCCCCGGGGCGCCGCGCTGCGGATCCCCGGGATCAGCCCCTTCATCACGCCGAACGACTCCTTCTACCGGGTCGACACGGCTTTGGTGGTGCCGAAGGTGGACGCCACCGCCTGGCGGCTGCGCATCCACGGCCAGGGCGTCCGCCGCCCGGTCACGCTCTCCTTCGCCGACCTGCTCCGCCGTGATCTCGTCGAGCGCGACATCACGCTCACCTGCGTCTCCAACGAGGTCGGCGGGCCCTATGTGGGCAACGCCCGCTGGATCGGGGTGCGCCTGGCCGACCTGCTGGCCGACTGCGGGGTCGTACCGCCCTCCCGGGGCGGCCCGGCCGACCAGCTGGTGGCCCGCTCCGTGGACGGCATGACCCTCGGCAGCCCGGTCGAGGAACTGATGGACGGCCGCGACGCGCTCCTCGCCGTCGGCATGAACGGCGAGCCGCTGCCCTTCTCCCACGGCTTCCCCGTCCGCATGGTGGTGCCTGGCCTGTACGGGTTCGTCTCCGCCTGCAAGTGGATCGAGGACATCGAACTCACCACGTTCGACGACTACGACCCCTACTGGGTGCAGCGGGGCTGGGCCCGTGAGGCCCCGGTCAAGACGCAGTCCCGGATCGACACGCCCAAGCCGTTCGCCCGCCCCCGGGCCGGCACGGTGATGGTCGCCGGGGTCGCCTGGGCGCAGCACCGCGGCATCGACAAGGTCGAGATCCGCGTCGACGACGGCCCCTGGCAGGAAGCCCGGCTCGCGGCCGAGGACGGCCGTGACACCTGGCGCCAGTGGTCCTTCGCCTGGCAGGCCGTCAAGGGCGGGCACACCCTCACCGTGCGGGCCACCGACCGCACCGGGGAGGTGCAGACCGCGCAGCGCGCCCGGACGGTCCCCGACGGCGCGAGCGGCCGGCACTCCGTGGTCGTGACGGTCGACTGACTCCGGGCCCACCCCAAGACTGACGGGCCGTCAAGGCGCACGTGTCCGGCCGGTTTCCGCGTGGAGCGGCGACGGCCGGGCACGAGGGCCGACAGGGGTGCATCCGGGTGAGAGGCGGATCGGCATGAGAACACCGCTCGCGGGCGACGGCCGGGCGCGGTGGGTGCGGGTGCCTGCGGCCTGGTGGCCGGCGCTGCGGCGGACGCCGGTGTCGTTGTGGAACGACGACGTCCCGGACTACGCGGCGGCGCTGACGTACTACGCGATCCTGGCCGTCCTGCCCGCCCTGCCGGCCACCGTCCTGGCGTTCGGCGTGATCAGCCCGGACGCGGCGGCGGAATTCGTGGCACACGTCAGCGCGTACGCACCGGCGCAGTCGGGGCCGGAGCTGCACGCCGTCCTGACCCGGGCGCTGGCCGCGGGCGGCACGGCCTGGTCGCTGATGGCGGCCGGTGCGGCCAGTTCCCTGTGGTCGGCGTCCAGCTATCTGGCCGTCTTCCGCCGCGCCCTGCACGGCATGCACCGGGTCGCGGACCAGCGCTCGCCCTGGCGCAAGGCCCACAGGATCCTGCTCACCGCGCTCGCGCTGCTCGGGCTGCTCGTGGTCGGTTCGCTGACGCTGCTGCTGACCGGCCCGCTGGCGGAGGCCGTGGGCCGCGCCCTCGGCGTGGACACCACCGTGGCCTGGGCGTGGAGCCTGCTGCGCTGGCCCGTGCTGCTGGGCCTGGTGGCCCTGCTGGTCGTGGTGGTCTTCCACACGGGCCCGGTCCCGGCCCGCCGGCGCCGGCACAGCCTGCCGGGCGGGGCGCTGGCCGCCGTGCTGTGGCTGATCGTCTCCGCGGGCTTCTCCGCGTACGCCTCCACGCTCGGCGCCTACAGCAGGCTGTACGGCTCGCTGGCCGGTGCCGTCGTCTTCCTGGTGTGGCTGTGGCTGTCGAACCTGGCCCTGCTCACCGGGGCCCAGTTCGCGGCCGAACTGGCCAAGGCAGCGACCCCGGTGACGGTGCGTCAGAGCACGGGGAGGCGGCCTGTGCCGTAGGCGCCCTCGGGCAGCGGGTCCGGCGATCCGGCGGGGTCGAGCAGATGGGCCGTGACCGCCGCCGCGGTGCGGTGCCAGCAGCGGGGGCGGCGCAGCATCGCGTGGTCGCCGCCGCCGACGACGGCCATCCCCGCCCGGGCCGCCGCCTCCCGCGCCCGGCGCACACAGGCCGCCGTCGCGGCGAGCGAGGTGACGCGGTCCCGGTCGCCGTGCAGGGCCACGACGTGCCGGCCCGCGAGGTGGTCCACCGGTTCCCCGGCCGGCCACCAGGGGGCGAGGCCGACCACGCCCCGCACCTGCGGATGGCCGGCGGCGCTGAGGGCCGCCCGGCCGCCCATGGAGTGGCCGAGCAGGACCACGGGGACGGGACCGGCGAGCGCGGTGAGTTCCGTCAGCGCCCGCCGGGTGTCGCGCGCGGCGTCGGCGCGCTCGCCGTTCCAGCCGCGCAGCCGGTAGCGGACCCGGGCCACCAGGACGTCCCCGTGCGGGAGCGCTGCGGAGACCGCGCGGACGAAGGGGTCCATCCTGAGGGCGGCCAACTGCCAGGGGCGGGCGGCGCTGACGCTGGTCTCCCGCCCGCCGTGCAGCACCAGGACCGCCGCCCGGGGGCGCGGCGGGCGCCGCAGCGGCAGCAGCGCCGGCACGGGCGCGGTGACCGGGGCGCCGTCGTCGCGGGCGACCGGGTCGTGGTGTCGTTCCGTCATGTCAGGTACGTCCCTCACGCTTCGGCGGGCGCGGGAGGAAGCCGCTGGTACGGGCCGTGTACGCGGCCCATCCGGGCCGCCCGGCCATGTGCCGTTCCAGCAGCCGCTTCCCGCTGCCCCGGGTCAGCAGCAGACTCATCACCAGCGGGGACACCACCGACACGGCGGCCGCCGCCGGGGAGTCGCACGCCATCAGGAACAGACCCCACCACACGCAGAAGTCCCCGAAGTAGTTGGGGTGCCGGGTCCAGGCCCACAGCCCGCGGTCCATGATCCGGCCCCGGTTGGCGGGATCGGCCTTGAACCGGGCGAGCTGGGCGTCCCCCACCGCCTCGAAGCCGAGGCCGGCCGCCCACAGCACGACCCCGGCCCAGAACGGCGCCGACGGCGGGCCGGGCACGTACTGCGCGGCCTGGACGGGCAGGGACACCAGCCAGACCAGGGCTCCTTGCAGCAGATAGACCATCCGCAGGGCGTACAGGTCCCGGTTGCCGGGGGCCTTGGCGAGCATGGCCTCGTAGCGGGGGTCCTCGCCGCGGCCCCGTCCGCGGCGGGCGATGTGGGCGGCGAGGCGCAGCCCCCACACCGCCGTCAGCGCCGTCACCAGCAGCCGCCGCAGCGGGTCGCCGTGCCCGGCGGAGGCGGCGAACGTCACGGCCGCCACGGCGGTGAAGCCGAGGCCCCAGGCGACGTCCACGATCCGGTGGAGGCCCGCGCGCAGGGCGACGGCGAAGGTGACGAGCATGACGGCGAGGGCGGCGGCCGCGCTCCAGGCGAGGTTCGGCGCGAACGCGCTCCACGGGAAGCCGCTCACAGCGCCTCGTACCAGTGGTGGGTGGTCGCCGGCATGCCGCTCGCTCCTCCGGGTCCGGGCCGGACGCTCAGGATCTGGTCGACGCCCATGCGGCCCTCCTGGAACGCCAGCGCGGCACCGGCCAGGTAGAGCCGCCAGACGCGGGCGGTCTCCTCCCCGGCCAGGGCGGCGAACCGCTCCCAGCGCTCCTCCAGGGTGCGGTGCCAGGCGCCGATCGTGCGGACGTAGTGCTCGCGCAGGGACTCGGTGTGCCGCACCTCGAGCCCGGCGGACTCCAGCAGGGAGATCGTCTCGCCGAGGGGCCGCATGTGCATGTCGGGCGCGATGTACGCCTCGATGAACGGCCCGCCGCCGGGGGCGCCGTGCCCGCGCGACATCTGCTGCACGAGCACCCGTCCGCGGGGCCTGACGAGCCGGTGCAGGGCGGCGGCGAACGCCGGGTACTCGGCGTCGCCGACGTGCTCGCCCATCTCGACGGTGGCCACGGCGTCGAACGCGCCGCCCTCGATGTCCCGGTAGTCCAGGCACACCACCTCCACCCGGTCGCCCAGGCTGCGTTCGCGCACCCGCTCGCGGACGTAGGCCGCCTGTTCCCCGGCCAGGGTCACCGCGGTGACCCGGACGCCGTGTTCGGCCGCGTGCAGGGTGAGGGACCCCCAGCCGCAGCCGATGTCCAGCAGCCGCGAACCGGCTTCGAGGGCGAGCTTGCGGCGGATCAGTTCCAGCTTCGCCCGCTGCGCGCCGGCGGGCTCGCGACGGGCGTCCGGCCCGGTCCAGTAGCCGCAGGAGTACGCCATGGTCTCGTCGAGGAGCAGGGCGTAGAAGTCGTTGGACAGGTCGTAGTGGTGGCTGATGGCGGCCCGGTCGCGGGCCTTGCTGTGCAGGCCGCCGCGCAGTCTGGCCTGGGAGGCGGGGGCGGCCGGGCGGGGGCCGATCACGCCGAGGCGGGCGGCGGCGGCGACCGCGCGGGCGCGGTCGGCGGGGGTGAGCCGGGGCGGGCGCAGGCCCCGGTCCCGCTGGGCGGCCCACACCGTGCGCAGGGCCTCGGCGAGGTCGCCCTCGACGTCGAGTTCACCGGTGACGTAGGCCTGCGCCAGGCCCAGTTCGCCGGGCTGCCACAGCAGGCGGCGCAGGGCGCGTCGGGAGCGCAGGACGACCACGGGCGCGCCGTCCGGGCCGGTCTCGCTGCCGTCCCAGGTGCGCAGCCGCACCGGCAGGGGCCCGCCGAGCAGGTCCTCGGCGAGGGCGGCGAGCCGGTGGGCGGCGCCGGGCCGGGTGGTGAGCGGGGCGGTGGTCATCGGGCGCGGTTCTCCTTCGTGAACAGGTACTGCTGGACGTCGAGGTATCCGGCCCTGAACCCGGCCTCGGAGTAGGCGAGGTAGAAGGTCCACAGGCGGCGGAAGGTCTCGTCGAAGCCGAGCGCCGCGACCTCGTCGGCGCGTCCGGTGAACCGCTCCCGCCACAGGCGCAGGGTCTCCGCGTAGTGCGCGCCGAAGGCGTCGCGGCGGGCGAGGCTCAGCCCGGTGTGGTCGCGGACCGTCTCCTCGATGGCCCGCGTGGACGGGCAGAAGCCGCCGGGGAAGACGTACTTGTGGATCCACGTGTAGGTGTCGCGGGTGGCGAGCATCCGGTCGTGCGGCATGGTGATGGCCTGCAGCGCGGCCCGGCCGCCGGGGGCCAGCCGGGCGTCCAGGGTGCGGAAGTACACCGGCCAGAACTCCGCGCCGACGGCCTCGATCATCTCCACGCTGACGACGGCGTCGTACTCCCCGCGCGCCTCCCGGTAGTCGCACAGCTCGACGGAGACGCGGTCTTCGAGTCCCGCTTCGGCCACCCGCTGCCCGGCCAGCGCCTGCTGCTCACCGGAGAGCGTGAGGGTGGTGACCCGGGCGCCGCGGGCGGCGGCCCGCAGGGCGAGTTCGCCCCATCCGGTGCCGATCTCCAGCAGCCGGGTGCCGGTGCCCACGTCGGCCAGGTCGAGCAGCCGGTCGATCTTGCGGTGCTGGGCCGCGGCGAGCCGCTCCCAGTCGGCGGGGAAGCCGCGGAAGACGGCGGAGGAGTAGCTGAGGGTGTCGTCGAGGAAGAGGGCGAACAGGTCGTTGGACAGGTCGTAGTGGCGGCTGATGTTCCTGCGGGAGCCGTCGGAGGTGTTGCGTTCCTCGCGGGGGTGGCGCGGCGCCCACAGGCCGCGCAGCCGTTGCAGCGGGGCCGGGACCAGTTCGGCGGCGTGCCCGGCGAGCACGGTGAGGACGCCGACGAGGTCGGGGGCGTCCCATTCCCCGGCCATGTAGGACTCGCCGAACCCGACCAGTCCCCCGGTGCCGAGGCGGGCGTGGAAGGCGTCCGGGTCGCGCACGTCCAGCAGCGGGCCGCCCCGTCCGACGGTCCCCGCCCCCGCGAAGCGGACCCGCAGGGGCAGGTCCCGCAGGGCGTGCCGCACGAGGGCGGCGGTGACGGCGGTCCGCGGCCGGAACGCGCGGGGCACGGTGACGATGTCCGGCCAGCGGGTGGGGTCGGCGGGGGTGGGGCGGGGCGCCGGGTCCGCGGTCCCGGGCCGGCTCTCCGCATCCGCGACGCCGGGCCGGTGCCGGGTGTCCAGGCGGGCGAGCCGGTGTTCGCGGTCCGTCACGCCTGGCCGACGTTCCCGGCCCTCCGCGCCGGGCCGACGGTCGAGATGCTCCCCGTCGAGCCGACGGTCCAGGCCCTCCCCGTCGGACCGGCGGTCCGAACTCTCCCCGTCCGGCCGGTGCTCGGGGGCCGCAGGGCCGGGGGTGGTGTCGGGGCGGCGGGCTGTTCTCATGTCGCGTTCTCCGGGGTGCGATGGCCGGGGCGGGGCTGCACGGGCAGGCCCCGCAGGTACAGGCGTATGCCGTGGGCGCGGATCGCGGCCGACACGGCGAGGGTGGACCAGGGGTGGCGCAGGGCCAGCCGCAGCAGGGCCGCGGAGCTCGCCGCGCGCCGGGTGCCGCGCACGGTCGCGGTGAAGGCCCGGCGGCCCTCCCGGTCCAGGTGGACGGTCAGGCCGAGCCGTTCCCCCGGCAGGGGCAGCCGCATGCGGTAGCCGCCGTCGACGGGGAAGAACGGGGAGACGTAGAACTCCTTGCCGGTGTGCGCGGCGCCCGTGGCGTCGGGGTGCAGCAGGTAGCAGTGCCGGCCGCCGTAGGTGTTGTGCACCTCGGCGACCACGCAGCGCAGGTCGCCCGCGGGGCCGTGGCACCAGTACAGGGTCAGGGGGTTGAAGACGTGCCCGAGGACGCGGGCGTGGGTGAGCATCAGCACCCGCCCGCCGTCCAGGTGCGTGCCGTGCGCGGCGAGGAAGGCGTCCAGGCCCGCGCGGATCGTGGGGTGGTCGCCGGTGAAGTGGTCACGGGGGTCGAACCGGGCGAGCGGCCTGAGCGGCCGGGGCAGCCGGGGTGGCCGGTCGGGGTCGAGCAGCCACAGGTAGGTGCGGTGCCGCAGGGCGTACCGCCGGGGGCCGGTCCGTACGTGCGTGATGGCGCAGGAGTAGAGCGCGGGTGCGGTGCTCACCAGCGCACGCCCAGCGCCGCCGCGGCCTCGGCGCCGGAGCGGCAGCCGTCCTCGTGGAACCCCCAGCCGTGGTAGGCGCCCGCGAACGCGCAGACGTCGCTGGCCAGTTCGGGCAGGCGCTGCTGCGCGGCCACCGACTCGGGGGTGTACACCGGGTGTTCGTAGACCATGCGGGCCAGCACCCGCCCGGGGTCGACGCGGTCCTCGCCGCCCAGCGTCACCACGAACGTCTCGGCGGCGTCCAGGCGTTGCAGCCGGTTCATGTCGTAGCTGACCCGTACGCGGTCGGCGCCGGCGGTGCACGAGGGCATCAGGTAGTTCCAGGACGCGCGGGCGCCCGGGGCGCGCGGCAGCAGCCGGGTGTCGGTGTGCAGGAGCGTGGTGTTGCGGGAGTAGCGGAACGCGCCCAGCACCTGCCGCTCCCGGTCGGTCGGGTCGGCCAGCAGCCGCAGCGCCTGATCGGGGTGGGTCGCGATCACCACGGCGTCGTAGGACTCGGTGGTGCCGTCCTCGGTGGTGACGTCGGCGCCGTCGGCGTGGCGCCGTACGGCGCGCACGGGGGTGCCGGTGCGGATCTCGCCGATGTGCTTGGCGACGCGGTCGACGTAGGCGTGCGAGCCGCCCGTGACCGTGCGCCACACCGGCGAGCCGCCGACCGACAGCAGCCCGTGGTGCGCGAGGAAGCGGAACAGGTAGGCGGCCGGGTACCGCTGGGCGGTGGCGGCGTCGCAGGACCACACAGCCGACACGAGCGGGGTGATGAAGTGGGCGCGGAAGTAGGCGGAGAAGCCCTCGCGGTCCAGGAACCGGCCGAGGGTGAGGGTGTGCCGCCCGCCCGAGGCCAGCAGGGCGCGGGCCGCCCGGTGGAAGGCGGGCACCTCGGTCAGCATCCGCAGGTAGCGGCCGCGCGCCAGGTTGCGGGGCCGGGCGAGCAGTCCTGCCGGGCCGCGGGCGCCGGCGTACTCCAGGCCGCAGCCCTCGCACCTGACGGACATGCTCATCTCCGACTCCTGCGTGGCGACGCCGAGTTCGGCGAAGAGCCGCAGCAGGTGCGGATAGGTGCGCCGGTTGTGCACGATGAAGCCGGAGTCGACGCGGTGCACGCGGCCGTCGTGGGGTGTGGTGAGCTCGTGGGTGTGCGCGTGCCCGCCGAGCCGGTCGTCGGCCTCGTACAGCGTGACGTGCCCGGCCCGGCCCAGGACGTACGCGGCGGTCAGGCCCGCCACACCCGAGCCGACCACGGCCGTCCGCCGCCCGTGGCGCGCGCCGCCCTCCCGGCCGTGCCGGTGGCTGCTCGACGTCGGTCTCATCGCCTCTTCTCCCGCCCTTCGTGATCAGGGATCCGGGGGTAATCCGAGGCAGGCGGGGCGGCGGATTGGTGGGCGTCGCGGTCCCCCGCGACGCCCTGGACGCGGGGGCGGTCGGCCGCCCGGCCGCCCGAGTCGCGGGCGCTTGCGGGGTGGCCGGGTGCCGGTCCGGGTCACCTGTGTCCGGGTGAGCGGACGAGCGCCGCGCCGAGCAGCATGCCCGCGGCGATGATCGTCACGGTGGTGACCAGGTCGAGCAGGTCCTGGAAGCCCTCGATCGGGTGACCGCCGATGAGCGTGGTGAGTCCGCGCAGGCCGAGCGAGCCGACGGTGAGGGTGAAGAAGCCCGCGAGCACCAGCGGCAGGCGCGGGGGCCGTCCCGGCCGCCGGGCCACCAGGGCGGCGGTCGCCGAGAGCACGACGGCGGCGGCGAAGGTGCCGCCGTCCTCCCCGACGGCTTTGGTGGCGGCGGCCTGCACGGTGAGCGTCAGGTAGGCGAGGAACAGCACCCAGCCGGACAGCCGGAAGGGGATGCCGAAGGCGAAGACCGTGCCCATGGCGAAGACGGCCCAGGTGCCCGCCACGACCCAGCGGGACAGTTCCCCGGCGGCGGCGAAGTCGTCGAACCTGCTGAGGGGGGTGCCGGTGAGGGCCGCTCCGACGACGATGCCGACGTAGAGCTGGAGGAGCAGCGCGGCGGCGTAGACGAGACGGATGGCCCCGGTGGTCACGTATCCCGCGACGGTCTCCGCGACGGCCGCGCTGAGGTAGTCGCCGGGGACGAAGAAGAACAGGGCGGGGAGCATCAGCAGGATCGCGCTGCCGTGTGAGGCGTCCCGGGCGAAGACGAGCAGCACGAGGGCGGAGACGCACACGGCGGCGACCAGCGGCAGCACGAGCCGCAGCCGGGGCAGCACGTCCGCGGCGCCGACGAGCAGCGCGACCAGGGAGGCGGTGACGGCGGTGGTGCCGATCTCGTACCAGGTGGCCTGCATCACGGGGGCGAACCCGACGGAGAACATGACGATGCCCGCCAGCCGCAGCCATCTCGGGTAGGGGTCGGGCGACTCGGCGATGGCGGCCAGGCGCAGCCGGGCGTCGGGCAGCGTGACGTTCCCCGTGCGGACCGCCTCGACGAGGCGTTTGACCTCCGCGACCCGGTCCAGCCGGGCGACGTCCGGGCGGGCGGTCACCACGAAGGTGTGCGTCCGCCCGCCCAGCGCGACGGTGACCGTGGCGGCGTCGGGCACGAGCTGGCTCTCGGCGCTGCCGCCGTAGGCCCGGGCCACCTCGGACAGGGTCCAGGCGATCATCTCGGCGCCCTCGCCGCTGGTGCGGATCAGCAGCTCGGCGAGGTGCGCGAGCAGGTCGCTCAGGCCGGTGAGGTCGGCCTGCCGTTCGGGGGGTGTCACGGGCGCACCTCGGCCACGCGTCCGCCGCTCAGCGGTGCTCGGGGTTGTCGGCGCCCGGGCGGCAGCCGGCGTCCCACTGCGAGCGCTGGTTGCCGTGGGCGGGGACGCCGCCGGCGCGCTTCAGCAGGGCCGCGACGTGCATCAGGTTCCAGGTCATGAAGCTGGTGTTGCGGTTGGTGAAGTCGTTCTCCGGGCCGCCGGAGCCCGGGTCGAGGTACGACGGTCCGGGGCCGGCGGCGCCGATCCAGCCGGCGTCCGCCTGGGGCGGGATGGTGTAGCCGAGGTGCTGGAGGCTGTAGAGGACGTTCATCGCGCAGTGCTTGACGCCGTCCTCGTTGCCGGTGATGAGACAGCCGCCCGCGCGGCCGTAGTAGGCGTACTGGCCCTGGGAGTTGAGCAGGGAGGAGCAGGCGTAGAGGCGCTCGATGACCTTCTTGGTGACCGAGCTGTTGTCGCCGAGCCAGATCGGTCCCGCCAGGACCAGGATGTCGGCCGCCATCACCTTCTCGTACAGCGCGGGCCAGGCGTCCGTGGCGAAGCCGTGCTCGGTCATGTCCGGGTACACGCCGGGCGCGATGTCGTGGTCGACGGCGCGGATCTCCTCGGTGGTCACGCCGGCGGACTCCATGATCGACCGGCTCTTGTCGATCAGGCCCTGGGTGTGGCTGAGCTGCGGGGACGGCTTGAGCGTGCAGTTGACGTAGAGGGCGGTCAGATCGTCGTAGCGGTACGGGGTCCCGGTGGCGGGCGAGGTCGTCATGGAGGCAGCGTCCCGCATGCGGTCCGCTTTGTCCCTTTTCGCTGTCGGCCTTACGCCTTACGGAGTCATGACGTGCGGGCGCGGTCCGGTGGCCGGGCGGTGCGGCGCGCCTAGCGTGGCCGTATGCGCGTACTGGTCACCGGCGGTGCCGGGTTCATCGGGTCCGAGGTCGTGCGCGCCCTGCGCGGGCGCGGCCACGAGGCGGTCGTGTTCGACGTGCGGGACGATCCGCGCGCCGACGTGCGCGATCCTCCGGCCGTCGGGCGGGCCCTGGCCGGGGTGGACGCCGTCTGCCACCAGGCGGCGCGGGTCGGGCTCGGCGACGGGGTCGCGGACGCGGCGGAGTACGTCTCCCGCAACGACCTGGGAACCGCCGTGCTGCTCGCCGCCATGGCGGAGTCGGGCGTGCGCCGCCTGGTGCTCGCCGGCTCGATGGTCGTCTACGGGGAGGGGCGCTACGCGTGCGCCCGGCACGGCGTGGTCCGGCCCGGGCCGCGCGCGGTCGCGGACCTGGACGCGGGCCGGTTCGAGCCGGTCTGCCCGGTGTGCGGTCAGGACCTCTCCCCCGGCCTGGTCGGCGAGGACGCGCCGGCCGATCCCCGCAACGTGTACGCGACGACGAAACTCGCCCAGGAGCACCTGGCGGCGGCCTGGGCCCGCTGCACCGGCGGATCGGCGGTGTCGCTGCGCTACCACAACGTGTACGGGCCCGGCATGCCCCGCGACACCCCGTACGCCGGGGTCGCCTCCTTCTTCCGCTCGGCGCTCGCCCGCGGCGAGGCACCGCGCGTGTTCGAGGACGGGCGGCAGCGGCGGGACTTCGTGCACGTCCGGGACGTGGCCGCGGCCAACGTGGTGGCGCTGGAGGCGGAGGCCGCGCCGGGGGCGCTCACGGCGTACAACACCGGCAGCGGCACCCCGCACACCGTCGGCGAGATGGCGCGGGCGCTCGCCGCCGCCTGCGGCGGTCCCGAGCCGGTCGTCACCGGCGGGTACCGGCTCGGGGACGTCCGGCACATCACCGCGGACTCCTCACTGCTGCGCACGGCACTGGGCTGGAAGCCGGAGGTCGCCTTCGAGGAAGGCATGCGGGAGTTCGCCCGGGCGGGGATGCGCGGTGGGTGAGCCTTGTCGGGCTGGGGCTCACCGCGGACTACCGCTGCCCACGGGGGTGGGCGCCGCGGGGCGGGCTCCGCACGGGGGGCGGGCTCCGCGGGGCGGGCTCCGCACAGGGGGCGGGCTCCGCACAGGGGGCGGGCTCCGCACGGGGAGGGCGGGCTCCGCGGGGCGGGCTCCGCACGGAGTCGGGCCCGATGGGGAGTCGGGCCTCACACGGAGCCGGGCCCCACACGGGCTCGGACTCCACACGGACCGGGCCCCACACAGACTCGGACCCCACACGGAGCCGGGCCCATAGGGAGTCGGGCCTCACACGGAGCCGGGCCCCACACAGAGTCGGACCGCGCGAGGGTTCTTCGGAGACCGGTGGTGCTGCCCGTGATCAGGGAGAAGCGGCGGCGGGCAGCACCACCTCGAAGCGGCATCCGCCGGGGACGTTGCGGACGGCGGCCCGGCCCTGGTGCGCCTCCACGATGCCCCGGACGATGGCCAGGCCCAGGCCCGCGCCGGCCGGGGGCGTGCGGGCGTGGGTGCCGCGCCAGCCGGTGTCGAAGACGCGCGGCAGGTCCTCCTCGGGGATGCCTCCGCAGGCGTCGGTCACCGACAGCACCACCCCCTCGGGGGAACGCTCCGCGGCGATCGCGACCGTGCCGTCGGCCGGGGTCCGGCGGATGGCGTTGACGAGCAGGTTGCCCAGCACACGGCTCATCTCCCTGCCGTCCACCTCCACCGGCACCGGCTCGATACGGCCGCCCACCAGCCGCACCCCGTGTTCCCGGGCCAGCGGGTCGGCTCCCGCCAGCGCGTCGCCCACCAGGTCGTACAGGGACATCCGGGTCGGCATCAGGGACAGCGCGCCGGCGTGGATGCGGGAGAGCTCGAAGAGGTCGCCGACCATGTCGTTGAGGCGTTCCACCTCGGTGCGCATCTGCCGCAGATAGCGGTCGGGGTCGGCGGCGACGCCGTCCTCCAGGGCCTCCGACATGGCGCGCAGTCCGGCCAGCGGCGTGCGCAGGTCGTGCGAGATCCAGGCGACGAGCTCGCGCCGGGAGGTCTCCAGGGCGCGTTCCCGCTCGCGGGACTCGGCGAGCCGGGCGCTGGTGGCCGCCAGTTCGCGGCTGAGGAACTCCAGTTCGGCGGTGGCCGGGCCGTCGGGGGCGGCGAAGTCGCCGCCGTCGCCGAAGGAACGCGCGGCCGCCGCGAGCGCGTGACTGCGGGCGACGACCCAGCGGCCCAGCAGCAGCGCGGTGGCCAGCGAGACGACGGCCGCCATGGCGACGACGGTGGTGACGACGGTCAGGTCGTGCGGCGACAGGAACATCGCCCAGGCGACGGCGAGGGTGCCGGCGAGCATCGCGACGACGCCGACCGCCGCGACCACGGCGAGCGAGGCGGTCAGTGAGCGGCGGCGGGTCAGGCGCAGCGCGCCCGCCCCGGCCAGCCCGGTGCCGGCGGCCCCGGCGAAGGCGTACAGAGCGATGAGCAGGGTGTCGCGCACGGTTCAGTCCTCCGCGCCCGCGGGGTCGAAGCGGTAGCCGACGCCCCACACGGTCTGGATCAGGCGGGGCCGGGCCGGGTCGTCCTCGACCTTGCCGCGCAGGCGGCGGACGTGGACGGTGACGGTCGACAGGTCGCCGAAGTCCCAGCCCCACACCTCGCGCATCAGGTCCTCGCGGGCGAACGCCCGCCCCGGGTGCCGCAGGAAGAAGGTGAGCAGGTCGAACTCCCGCAGGGTGAGGGCGAGTTCGCCGCCGTTCTTGGTGGCACGGCGGGCCTGCGGGTCGACGGTCAGGCCGCCCGCGCCCAGCCGCCGCCCGGTGGCGGCGGGCCGGCTGCGGCGCAGCACCGACTCGACGCGCAGGACCAGTTCGCGCGGGCTGAAGGGTTTGGTGACGTAGTCGTCGGCGCCGACCTCCAGTCCCAGGATGCGGTCGTCCTCGTCGCCGCGGGCGGTGAGCATGATGACCGGTACCGGGCCCTGGCCGCGGATGCGCCGGCACACCTCCAGGCCGTCCATGCCGGGCAGCATCAGGTCGAGCACCACCAGGTCCGGCCGGCGCTCGGCGGCCCGGGTGAGGGCGGTGGGGCCGTCGTCGGCGCGGTCGACGGTGTAACCGGCGCGGTCCAGGTACCCGGCGACGACCTCGGCGACGGTGGGGTCGTCGTCGACGACGAGGATCCGGGGGGACCCGTCGGACGGCCCGGTGGGCTCGTTGGGCTGCTGCATGCCCCCAGCCTGGCACCGCGCCGCCGCGCGCGGGGGCCCGGGCGGCGTCCCGGCCGCCGGCGTCCGTGTTTCGTAAGGAGCGGCTGACCGGTATGCCCGTTTCGCGTTCGTAGGGTGAGGACCGTGACGACGACACCTTCCCCCGTCGACGTGGTGCTCCCCTGCCTGAACGAGGCCGCCGCCCTGCCCTGGGTGCTCGAGCGGATTCCGCCGGGCTGGCGCGCACTGGTCGTCGACAACGGTTCCACGGACGGCTCGGCCGAGGTCGCGCGGGCGTGGGGCGCGACGGTGGTGCACGAGCCCCGGCGGGGTTTCGGCGCGGCCTGCCACGCCGGGCTGACCGCCGCCACCGCCGACGTGGTGTGCTTCTGCGACTGCGACGCCTCTCTGGACCCCTCCCTCCTGGTGCCGTTCGTGCGCGAGGTGCGCGAGGGGGCGGCCGATCTGGTGCTCGGGCGGCGGCGGCCGCGGGGCCGGGGCGCGTGGCCCGCGCACGCCCGGGCCGGGAACCTCGCCCTGGCGCGGATGCTGCGCCGCCGCACCGGACTGCGTCTGCACGACCTGGGGCCGCTGCGCGCCGCCCGCCGTGAGCCGCTGCTCGCGCTCGGCCTCAGCGACCGGCGCAGCGGCTATCCGCTGCAGATGGTGGTCCGCGCGGCCGACGCCGGCTGGCGGATCGCCGAGCACGACGTGCCGTATCTGCCGCGCACCGGAGCGTCGAAGGTGACGGGCACCTGGCGCGGCACCTGGCAGGCCGTACGGGACATGAGCCGCGTGCTGGGCGAAGCGCCCGCGCGGGAAGGGGGGAGGGTCCGTTGACCACGCTTGTCGTCATCGCCAAGGAGCCGCGGCCGGGCCGGGTCAAGACCCGTCTGACGCCGCCGTTCACGCCCGCGCAGGCGGCCGGACTGGCCGAGGCGGCCCTCGCGGACACCCTGCGCGCGGTGGCCGCGACGCCCGCCGCCCGGCGCGTCCTCGTCCTCGACGGCGCCCCCGGGCCGTGGCTGCCGCCCGGCTTCGACGTCGTACCGCAGTGCGCGGGCGGACTGGACGAGCGGCTGGCGGACGCCTTCGCCCGGTGCGCCGGTCCCGCCCTGCTCATCGGCATGGACACCCCGCAGGTGACACCGGGTCTGCTGGGCGTGGACCTCGACGGCTGCGACGCCTGGTTCGGCCCGGCGGAGGACGGCGGCTTCTGGGCGCTCGGCCTGGCGCGCCCCGATCCCGCGCTGCTGCGGGGCGTGCCCATGTCGACGCCGCGTACGGGAGCCGTGCAGCGGGAGCGCCTGGTCGCGGCCGGCCTGCGGGTGCGCGACCTGCCGCGGCTGCGCGACGTCGACACGGCCGCCGACGCCCAGGCGGTCGCCGCGCTCGCCCCGCGGAGCGCCTTCGCGGCGCGCCTCGCGCGCTGTTCGGCGGATGGCGCGGTGGCCGGCGCGGCGGCTGCGGACCCGGGCGCCTCCCGATGAGCGCCCCGGCCGCCACCGCCGTCGCCTGGGCCGGCGCCGACCCCTACGCCGCGGCCCTGCGCGCGGGACGCGGACCGCTGTTCCTGCGCCGCGCCGACGGCTGGCTGCTGCCGCTGGAGGTGGAACGCTGGTGCGCGCGGGCCGACGCGGTCGACCGGGACGTGCTGGACCGGTGCGAGGGGACGGTGCTGGACGTGGGCTGCGGGCCCGGACGGCTGGTCGTGGAACTCGCCTCCCGGGGGCGGTCCGTCCTCGGCATCGACGTCAGCGAGGCCGCCGTGGAGCACACCGTACGGCTCGGGGGGCGGGCGCTGCGGCGGTCGGTGTTCGAGCCGCTGCCCGGTGAGGGCCGCTGGGGCACGGTTCTGCTCATGGACGGCAACATCGGCATCGGCGGCGACCCGCGCGCCCTGCTGGACCGGGTGGCGCGCCTGCTGCGCCCCGGCGGTCTGCTGATCGCCGAGACGGCCCCGGTGGAGGTCGACGAACGCGTGCCGGTCCGCATCACCGACGGCCGGGCCGGTGCCGGTGCCCCCTTCCCCTGGGCCCGGCTCGGCACGCGCGCGCTGCTCGCTCACGCCCGGGGCTGGGACCCGGCCGCCCGGTGGACGGCCGACGGCCGCCGTTTCGCGGCCCTGCGCACGCGCCCCGGCCACGGCGCCGAGCCGCCGGACCGGGGCGCGGTGATCGGCGGCCCGCGGACCAGGGACACCTGAGCACGCGCACGCGTCCTCCCCTTTGTGCGGCCGGACCGCTTTGTGCGGTCTGACCGCTTTGTGCGGCCGGACCGCCGCCGCTGTCGCGGACCTGGAAGGTCGACGTGTGACGCTGCCGCGAAACCGGCGGCCAGTGGCGGACAACCGGCCACGCGGCCCGTCGCGCACCGCCACCGGCCACGCAAACCGCCCCCGCCCACGCGCCCATGAAGAGAGCACCCTCTCAACGCGTCCCCGGCGAAAGCCCCTTCCCCGCCCCCGCCCCCACAGCAACCGCAGCCCCAGCACCAGCGCGGAGCCGCCGAAGAGGAGGGCGGTGATCAGGAGCCAGCGGGCCCGGAAAGCTTCCGGGGGCAGGGCCGTGGCGTTGCGGTAGCGCTGTTCCGTCCTGCCGGTGATCAGGGGGAACCAGACGAGCAGCAGGAGCCCGGACAGGGCCGCCGGTACGCGCACGTACATCACCCACCCGCGGCGGCGGACCGCGCCCAGCCCTCGTACGACCGTCCGGTCCAGGGCGGCGTACAGCGGCAGCAGGACCAGGTCGTGCAGCAGCGCCGCGCCCACGACCCACAGCGCCACGCCGAACCAGTCGCCGGCGAGCAGGCGTACGCCCGCGTAGGCGGCGAGGGCGAACGAGCAGGCCAGGAGCAGAAGGTGCGGCGGGCTGCCGAGGGCGGGGCGGGCGGGCGTCATCACAGGGCTCCGAACGTCATCCGGGCCACCCACTTGGTGTTCAGCACACCGGGCGCCGCCGGCACGATGACCCGCGCCGGATATCCGTGGTCGGGGGACAGGGCCTCGCCGTTGACCTGGAGGGCGAGCAGGGACCGGGGGTCGGCCACCTGGTTGGCGCGCAGGGCGGCCCTGCGGAAGGCGCCGTGCTGCTGCAGGGACTCCACGAGCACGTCCGGCGGGTCGTCCTCGTACCCGACGAGGGCCGCCAGGTCACGCAGGCGCACCCCGCGCCACCTCTGGTCGGACGTGGACCAGCCCTCCACGCAGGCGATGGGCAACGCCGCGCTGTGCAGAGGCAATGCGGAGAGCTGGGCACGGCTGAGGCGGACCGTCCCCGTGCGTCCCGTGACGACGAGCCGCCACGCCTCCTCGCTCGTGCGGGCGGCGTCGATCCCGGCGTACGCGGCGGTCTTGTTGATCTGGAAGCCGTTCGGGCCGCTGCCGGGGTCCGCCCCGCCGTGCGGCGCGAGCAGGGCGGTGCGCCGCGGCAGGCCGTCGAAGCTCTGCCCGGCCGTGGTCGCGAACAGCAGCAGCGAGCCGCTCCCGACGAACCACAGGGCGCCGCGCCGGGAGACGGTCGGTTCGGCGGGGCGGGTCGGCACCAGGTCGCTGCCCTCCTCCCGCAGCCGCCGCAGATTGCGCAGTGCGACCGGCGTCTTCAGCAGCGCGTGCGCCACGAAGGCGGCCAGGAACACCCAGGCGCCGTAGAAGTGCAGGGGGTAGAAGGAACCCGGGAAGACGTAGTCGAGCTGGACGTTGAGCACGCCGGTCACGAACTCGAACAGCCCGGAGCCGACCAGGAGCAGCAGCGAGAGCCGCTCCAGGGCGTGCGCGAGCGAGCGGACCGGCGGCATGGCGAACAGCCGTGGGATCACCGACCACAGCTTGGCGAGCAGGACGGGGATCAGGGTGACGCCGAGGGTGACGTGGACGCCCTGGTTGAGCCGGTACAGCCAGCGCGGGTGCGTCGGCCAGGCGAAGAGGTAGAGGCCGAGGATCCCCTTGTCCGGTGTCTTGTCGTTCACCGGCGACAGGCCCGGGTTGTACGCGGCGTACGAGAGCAGCCCCGTCACGAACAGCACGGGGATGCCGACCAGCAGGACCAGGCCCAGCACGGAGGTGAACCGGGGGCCGCGCAGGGGGCTGCGCCAGAAACCGGGGGACGAGGGGAGCCGCGGATCGCGGGAACCTTCGCGTGGGTCGTCTCGCATGAGCCGACCGTAGGCCGCAGGCGCCCCGCGACAGGGTGCGTGACCGATGACGAAACGCTGACGTCGGGTCCGGGCGGCGGTCCGGGGCGGGCCGCGCGGCCTAGCGTGCGAGGGTGATCCGCACACCGGCCTCCACCGCACCGCCCACCGCATCGGCCCGTACGTCCCGCGGTCCGCGCCGGGACCTGTACGCCGCCGGGACCGCCGTGCTGCTCGTGGGAGCGGCCGTGGCGGTCGGCCGGCACCTCCAGGGGACCCGCCGCACCCTGTTCGTCGACTGGCCGCCGCTGCTGGCGTCCTGGGGACCGCACGCGGGCCCGGGCACCCCGGCGGCCCTGCTGGTGGCGATCGCCACGGTGGCGTACGGCCCCCCGCTCGCGGCCCGGCTGCCCTGGCGGGCGCTGCCGCCGGTGGTCTGGGGCACGGCGACGGCGTGGATCCTCTCGCTCGCCCTGGTCGACGGATGGCAGCACGGCGTCGCCCGCAGGCTCACCACCCGCCACGAGTACCTGCAGGTCGTCGAGCGCTTCCACGACGTCCCCGCGGCCCTGCGCGGCTTCACCGGGCACATCCTGCTCGACTCCCCCGACAACTGGCCCGCCCATGTGGCCGGTCACCCGCCCGCCGCCACACTGACCTTCGTGCTGCTCGACCGGGTGGGGCTGCGGGGCGGGGGCTGGGCGGGGCTGTGGTGTGTGACCGTGGGGGCGACGGCCTGTGTGGCCGTCCTGGTCACCGTGCGGGCCCTGGCCGGTGAGGAGCGGGCGCGCCGGGCGGCGCCCTTCCTGGTGGCGGCGCCGGCGGCGGTGTGGATGGGCACGTCGGCCGACGCGTACTTCGCGGCGGTGGCGGCGTGGGCGGTGGCCTGCCTGGCGCTCGCCCTCACCACCCGTTCCCCGGTGTGGGCCGGGGCGTCCGGGCTGCTGTTCGGCCTGACCTGCTACCTGTCGTACGGCCTCACGCTCGTCGCGCTGATCGCGGGGGCGGTGCTCGTGCTCGGCCGGGACGGCGTCCGGCAGCGCCCGGCTCTGCTGGTGCCGCTGACCGCCGGACTGGCGGTGGTGCCGGTGGCGTTCACGTTCGCGGGCTTCGACTGGTGGGAGGCCTACCGGCTGCTGGTCACCCGGTACCACCAGGGCGCGGGCGGTGTCCGCCCCTACGGCTACTGGGTGTGGGCCAACCTGGCCTGCGCGGCGCTCATCACCGGACCGGCGACGGCGGCGGGGCTGCGGCGGGCGGGCGCGGTGCTGGTGCGAGCGCGCACCGGGGCACGCACCGGACCGCGCACCGGGCCCCCCGGTGCGTCTCGCGGTGCGCTGCGGCTGGCGTGTCTCGTGGCCGCCGCCCTGGCGGCCCTGCTGGTCGCCGACCTGTCCGGCATGAGCAAGGCGGAGACGGAACGGATCTGGCTGCCGTTCGCACTGTGGCTGCTGCCCGCGTGCGCGCTGCTGCCCCGCCGGCGTGCCTGGCTGGCCGCTCAGGCGGCACTCGCCCTGACCCTGAACCACCTGCTGTGGACGGGGTGGTGAGCAGGGGCGTCAGAGGACGTCGTAGGTGAGGTGGGTCGCGGTGGAGGTCGCGGTCACGCCTCGCCGCACCAGGGTGCGCGGGGTGCCGCCGGTGAACAGGGGCGTGCCGGCGCCCAGCAGGACGGGGGCGAGGTGGAGCACCAGGGTGTCGACCAGTCCGGCGGCGAGCGCGGAACCGACCGTGGCGCCGCCGCCCATCAGGACGACGCCGAGGTCCTCGCCGCTGCGCGCGGACGCCGCCAGGGCCCGCTCGCGCGCGGCGGTGACGGCGTCGGGCAGTCCGGTGGTGACGAACGTCCAGTCGAGGTCGGTGAGCCGCACCGACTCCGGCGGTGTGCTCGTCACCACGACGAACGCGGGCTTGCCGACCTCGCGGGCGCCGTAGCCGGTCTCGTCGTTCCAGCCGTCCGGCCCGTCGACCAGGTCGAAGAGGCGCCGGCCGAGGACGACGGCGCCCGAGCGGGCGGTCGCCTCGCGCACGATGCGGCGGTCCTCCGGAGCGTCGGAGAACGCCCAGGTGTGCAGGGCCTCGCCGCCGGTGCCCAGGCCGTTGCCGGGGCCTGGGTCGGGGCCGGTGACGAAGCCGTCGAGGGATACCGAGATGTCGGCGATGATGCGTGTCATACAGGTACCGACCCCGGCCGCGGCCCGAAGTCATCGGCCGGACGGTCATGGGCTCTGTGACGGGCTCTGTCCAGGGCTCTGTCCGGGGCTCTGTCCGGGCTCGCGGACGTGCGTTCCCGCCGCCCGCCTAGGTGCCCAGCGCCTGGTGGAAGCCCGTGTTCACGGCGGTGAGGCCGCCGTCGACGACCAGCGCGGTGCCGGTGATCCAGGACGCGTCGCGGGAGGCGAGGAAGGTGACGGCCGCGGCGATGTCCTCCGGTTCGCCGACCCGGCCCAGCGGGTACAGCCGGCGCACCGCCTCCAGGTCGTCGTCGCGGCCCTCCCAGGCGGTGGTGCGCACGGTGCCCGGCACCACGAGGTTGACGCGGACGCCGCGGGGGGCGGCGTGCCCGGCGAGGGTGCGGGTGAGGGAGCCGAGTCCGGCCTTGGCGGCGCTGTAGGCGTGGTTGCCGAAGTCCTGCAGCCCGTTGACCGAGCCGATGGAGACGACGGCGCCCCGGCCGGAGGCCGCCAGGTGCGGCAGGGCGGCACGGCAGCAGCGGTAGGCGCCGGTCAGGGTGACGTCGAGGTCGCGCGCCCAGGACCCGTCCGGCTGGTCCTCGAAGCGGGGCAGGTCGGGCGAGCAGTGGGCGGCGCAGTTGACCAGCACGTCGAGCGAGCCGAAGGTGCCCGCGGCGTGCGCGACGGCCGCCTCGACCGCGTCCCGGTCGGCCACGTCGCACCCGACCCCCTCGGCCGCCGGCCCTTCGTCCCGCAGTGCCCGCGCGGTACGTGCCGCCGCCTCCGGGTCCCGGTCGGCCACCAGGACCCGGGCCCCCTCCCGCGCGAACCGGCGGGCGACGGCGGCACCGATGCCGCGTGCCCCGCCGGTGACCAGAACCCCGTACCCCTGGAAGCGCCTCGTGTCCGTCATGGGGCCGAACGTACTGCCCGGGGGTCTGGGCGGCTCAGCCGTCGTCGCGGGCCATGGCCTTGCGGACCGCGTCCTCGGTGCGGTCCATCAGCGCGGCGACGGGATGGAGCGCCACGTCGGCAGCGCCGGACTCGACGCCCGGATGCGGCCGGGTCGGGGCCATGGCCCCGGCTGCCTTGAGCGCCTTGGCCATGGAGGCGAGGGCGGTGCCGTCGGGCCCAGCCACCGCTCACGTCCCGACGATGAGCCGGTTCCCCCTGGCGGGTCAGCCCGGTGTCCGCTTCCGCCCGGCAGGTGCCGTGTGCGCGGGTGGAGGCACGGTCGTCGTTGGCCGCGCGGCCCGGGGTACCCGGCCGCCGGCGGCTCCGGCACCGGCCGGGGCGGCGCGGGCCCGGCGGCTGCGCCGGTGCGCGGAAGGGAGCGGGGCATGGGAACGACCATCGAGGACCAGACGGTGGAGCAGCTGGGCGGTCCGGGCAGTGTTCTGGCGCGGCAGCGCCGTGATCACGCGGAGATGGACCGGTTGATGGACCGGTACGGGGCGCTGGAGGGCGGCGAGGAGCGCGAACGGGTGCTGACGGAGGTCGTCCGGCTCGTGTTCAGCCACGCCTTCGCCGAGGAGACCGTGCTGTGGCCGGCCGTGCGGCGCTCGGTGCCGGACGGGGAGGAGCTGACCTCCCGGGTCGAGGAGGAACACCAGCAGATCAACGATCTCGTCGCCGACGTCGAACGCCTCGAACCGGGCGCGCCGGAGCGGGAGGACGCGGTACGCCGGGTCTTCGCCCTGGTGCGGCAGGACATCCGCGACGAGGAGGACCTCGTGCTGCCCCGGCTGCAGGAGGCGCTGGGAGGCACGCGGCTGCGCCGGCTGGGCACCGCGTGGGAGACGGTCCGCAGGAACGCCCCCACGCACCCCCACCCGGTCGTTCCACGGCGGCCGCCGGGCAACGCCCTGCTGGGCGTGCCGCTGAGTCTCTGGGACCGGGTGCGCGACGCGTCGGGCGCGGGCGTCCCCGTGGCCCTGCTCGGGAAGGTGCTGGCCGGGCTGCTGATCGGCGCGGCGGCCGTCGCCGGGCTGCGCCGGCGGCGCTGAGCCCCGGCGTGTCCGCCCGGTCGTGCCGGCAGGCCGGACCGGAGCGCGGGCCCCGGTCCGGCGGCGTCCCGGCTCAGCGGGCGTACGCCTCGCCGCGGGGCAGCGGTCCGGCGTCGGCGTGGCGGCCGGGGCGGCGCGCCGCGTGGCGTTCGCCGGGCCCCGGGCCGCCGCGCGCCGCCAGCGCGTCGGCCACGGCGCCGGTGACGAAGCCGTAGACGGCCTTGTGCAGGACGTCCACGGCGAATTCGCGGCGGGGCCAGGTCGAGGGCGGGGCGCCGACACCGGTCGCGTTCTCGAGGATCTGGTCGTTGGTGAGGCGTACGACGGTGAACTTGGCGGAGGCGAGCGGTCCGCGCAGCCCGGACTGGGCCATGACCGAGCGCAGGACACCGAGGACGGCGGCCTGGCCGAAGTGCATGGCCCAGTTGGCCGTGAGCGGCTGGGTGCCGGGGCGCTCGGGCCGGCCGGTCAGGCGCTGCAGCACCCGGGCCGGCACGTGGGAGTCCGGCCGTGCGGTGACGGCCTGCTCGATCTTCTCACCGAGGGTCATCACGACCCCTCCGGCGGTGCCGGCGATGAGCCCTTGCCACAGTGCGCGCCTGAACATGTCCGGTCGGGTACCCGGGGGCCCGGGCTCCACCCCGTTCAGTCGCCGGTCGTGCGCTGTACCAGCGCGCCGTACGCCAGTTGCAGGGCGTCCGCCCCGGCCAGGGCGGTCAGGGCGCCCATGGCGGTGCGGGTCGCGCGGGGCCACAGGAGCTGGCCGGCGGTCAGGCCGGAGGCGACCCAGACGCTCATGCAGAAGGGACAGGTCGCGAGTTCGCCCACGGTGTGCCGGCCGGGCTCGGGCTGTGCCTCCTCGTGCAGCTCTGCGGGCCCCTGGGGTCCGACGTACCGGGTGAAGGGGGCCCGCAGGGGGCTGGTCACCGAGGCCTTGCTGAGCAGCCGGCTGAGCCGGAAGGTGGCCACCGACGTGAGGGCGACGTCCCAGGGCTCAGGGCGGTCGGGCAGCGGGCGGCCGCTGCGCCGTACGGCGGTGGTCCAGGCGGTCGTGAACGTGGCGAAGCCGGCCATGGCGGCGAGATAGCCGCCGAGCGGGCGGTCGTGGCCCGCCGAGTAGCTCCGTCCGGCGCGCCGCAGCAGCGCCCGCAGGCCGTGTGCCGGGCGGTCGTCAGTCACGGGCGTTCCGCCCCTCGGTGCCGCCCGCCCGCGCGGCGCCGGTCCGCCCGGCGGGTTCCCTGCGGTGCCGCGCACGCTGTCCCCCGTTCTGGTGGCGCAGCCGGACCTCGACCGAGCCGTCGTCGGTGATGCGGGTCTCGAAGGAGGGCTGCGGTGCGGTGGCGGGGCCGCGTACGTTCCAGCCGTCGGAGAGGCGGAAGACGCTGCCGTGCCAGGGGCAGCGGACGCAGCCGTCGGCGACGGTGCCCTCGGCGAGCGGTCCGGCCAGGTGGCTGCAGCGCTCGGCGAGTGCGTGGATCTGCCCGCCGGTCTCGCGCACCACCAGCACCGGGACGTCGTCGACGGTGCGCCGTACCGGTTCACCGGCCGGGAACTCGTCGACGGTGCCGATGCGGTGCCAGCCCTCGGAGACGACGTGCGGGACCTCTTCGGCGTGGTTGGCGCCGGAGGCCTGCCGGTAGGCGAGGTGGCCGCCCAGCATGCCGCCGATCCCGACCGCCGTCAGGCCGAGGAAGCCGAGGGACCGGCCCGCCGCCTCGCGTCCCCGGGCGCGGGCGGCGAGCGAGGCGGCGTAGAGGCCGACGGCCGCCGTGTTCGACAGGGCGTGCACGAGCCCCACGCGCTGCTGCCGGCGGTGCAGTTCCGCCCAGTCCGTCCAGCCGGCCAGGGCCGCGGGCGCGGCGGCGGCCAGTCCGACCCCGATCAGCAGCCGGGACTCGCGGGAGCGGCCGGGGCGCAGGTCGAGGACGGCCGCCGACATCCAGCACCCGGTCGGCACCTGCACCAGCAGCGGGTGCACCGGGTGCCCGAGCCACCGGCCGTGCAGCAGGTCCCTGCCGCGTCCCAGCGGCAGGGACCGGACCCTCTCGCGGAGGGTGCCGATCACCGCGTCGGCCCGGGGATCGCGCTCCAGGCCGTCCAGCAGCCACAGGACCCGGTTCTGCCGCAGCGGGCGGCGGCGTGGCGTTTCGCTCATGCGCGACCGGGTTTCCACCGGTCCGGGCGCCAAACGGCCGGAATGCGGCCGAGCCGTGGTCAGCCGCCCGGCCGGATGACCGCGCGGACGCAGCCGTCGCTCTTGTCCTTGAACATCTCGTAGGCCCGGGGTGCCTCGTCCAGGGAGACGGTGTGGGTCGCCAGGTGGGACGTGCTCAGCTCCCCGGCCGCCAGCCGGCCCAGCAGCATCGGGATGTAGCGCCGGCCGTGCTGCTGGGCGCCCCGGAGGGTAAGGCCCTTGTTGATCACCGCGCCGAGGGAGAACTTGTCGACGGCGCCGGCGAAGACGCCGAGGACAAGGCTTTCACAGCACTCCCTCCCCGCCGGCGCGGCGGCCGAGCGGACCGAGTGGCTTTCCGCCCGGGGTGTCTCGGGTGGTGGGCGGTGTGTCGGGTTCGAGCACCTCGCCCACCTCCAGCAGCGACTTGGCGTCGCGCAGGGCGCGCGCGGGTCCTGACCGGCGATCCGGGCCGGCACGGAGTGTGTGACCTGCGGCTGCGGTTCCCTGAGCCGAACCACAGTTCCGTGCCGCGGTCCCCGGGGGCGGGCAGGATCCGGGTCTCGATGCTGTCGCCGTACTCGCACAGGGGCGCGGGCAGCTTCTCGTGGATCGCGGCCGGGTCGACGTTGACCGTCACCGTCAGCCAGCGTTCACCGGCCGCCGGTCGGCGGGTCGTGCGGCCGCGCGCTGTTGGGCGAGCACGGCACCGGCGGTCACTGTCGCGGCGGCCGTCCAGAGTGCCTTGGCTTTCGCCATCGCCGGTCACGTCCTCGGGGCGCCGGCCGGGCGGCGCGTGAGCAGGACGCCCAGGGCGATCATGCCGATGCCGAGGAAGAAGTGCAGCCAGTCGTCGGCCGTGTTCAGCGGGACGAAGTTGGCGGCCGTGTCGTGGCCGATGATCAGGCCGTACAGCCACAGGACGAGGTAGACGGCACCGCCCGCCAGGAGGTAGGTGCGGGCACCGGAGGCGGTGCGCGACAGGGCCAGGCCCGCGACGCCGAACGCCAGGTGCACGAGGTTGTGCAGGACGGACACCTGGAAGACGCCGAGGAGTTCGGCGCCGGAGTCGTGCGAGGCGAACTCCATGGTGTCGTAGTTCGTGGTGATCCCCGGGATGAAGCCCAGGATCCCGACGAGCAGGAACACCGCTCCCACGAGCAGGGCGGCCTGCTGGACGGGGGTGCGGGCACCGCGTGCCGGCTCAGTGCGTGTGGTCATCGTCGACGGCCTTCCGGCGCGGGGGCGCGTCACGGTGAGCGCCCGGTGCGCGGCGGGTACCCCTGTCACGCGGCGCAATCGTGCCGGTACCGGCGGGGGCCCGGCGGGCCGCGTTTCCGCGGTGGGGCCCGGGGCACCCGCCGCGCCATGGATCACAGTCGCCGCCCACCGCTCGCGGACAGCTCGCTCGCCCTGCTGGCCCAGGGGTACACCTGGCTGCCCGGCCGTCTGCGCCGCACCACGGCTCCCCTGGTGCGGACCCGGCTGATGGGACAGCACGCCGTCGCCCTGCACGGCCCGGAGGCGGTGCGGTTCTTCTACGACGAACAGCACATCGAGCGCGGCACGGCGCTGCCCGGACCGGTGCTGAGCACGCTGTTCGGGCACGGGGCCGTGCACACCCTGGACGGGCAGCTCCACCGGGTGCGCAAGGGCATGTTCCTCTCCCTGCTCACCGGCCCGGAGGCGGTCGGCGGGCTCGTGGACGGCGTCTGCGCGGAGTGGGACGAGACGGTCGCGTCGTGGCCCGGGCGCCGGGTGGTGCTGTTCGACGAGGCGAGCCGGGTGCTCACCCGCGGGGTGTGCCGGTGGGCGGGGATCCCGCTGCATGATCCCGACGCGGTGGCGCGGGACATGGTCGCCATGGTCGACGGCTTCGCCACCGCCGGACCGCGCCACTGGCGGGCCCGCCGGGCCCGCGCCCGCAGCGAGGCGTGGCTGGCGGGCCTGGTCGACGACGTACGCGCGGGGTCCGCCACCGCGCCGCAGGGGTCGGTGCTGGACGGGGTGGCCCGGCACCGCGACGCCGACGGCCGGCTCCTCGATCCGCGCACCGCCGCGGTCGAACTGCTCAACGTGGTCCGGCCGACGGTCGCGGTGTGCTGGTTCCTCACCTACGCCGGGCACGCGCTGCGCCGGCCGGACGTCCGGGAGCGCCTGCGCGGGGACGACGCCGCGTACGCCGTGGCGTTCGCCCACGAACTGCGGCGCTTCTACCCCTTCGCCCCGTTCGTCGGCGGGCGGGCCGTGACCGACCTCGACTGGCACGGCGAGCCGATCCCCGCCGGCACGATGGTCCTGCTCGACGTGTACGGGCAGAACCACGACCCCGCGCACTTCGACGATCCCTATGCCTTCCAGCCGGAGCGCTTCGCCGGGCGGCCGCCCGCACGCGACGAACTGATCCCGCAGGGCGGCGGCGACCCCGCCGCCGGGCACCGCTGCCCCGGCGAGGACATCACGGTCGCGCTCCTGGCCGCCCTCGGCCCGCGCCTGGCACGGCTGGAGTACGAGGTCCCCGAACAGGACCTGAGGATCCCACTGACCCGGATGCCGGCCCGGGTGCGCAGCGGCTTCGTCCTGGAGGACGTCCGGGTCCCGCTGCCGGCGGGACTCGCGGCCCGCTGACCGGGGCGCGCCGAGACCCACGTCCCACGGCGGCCCGCCACGGGACGACGGGCCGCCGCGCCGGTGCCCGGCACCCCCGCCTCACACACCCACCGGTCCACGAACGAACCGCCGCCCGGCCGTCACGGCCGCTCCCACCAGGACGGCGGTGACGGCCACCCGGCGCAGGGCCGTGCGGCGTTTGCCGCCCCAGCCGCCGTGCACCGCGCCCTCGCCGGGTGCCGGGACGTGCAGCGCCCCGTGGGTGGCCGGGGACTCCTCGTCGGCGAGGTGGGCCCGGTCCGTCTGGCGTGCCATGGCCCGTTCGGCCAGTGCCGGGGCCATCCGGGACTGGCGCACCAGGGCGCGGCCCGCGGGGCCGACCACGACTTCGCGGCGCGGCCGGCGGACCAGGGCCACGACCGCCCGGGCGACGCGTTCGGGCGTGTAGACGGGCGGCATGGCCACGACCCGGCGCCCGGTGTGGTTGGCCGCGTGCTGGAAGTGCGGCGTGTCGATGGTGGCGGGCAGCACCGTGCACATCCGGATGCCGTTGACCCCCTCCACCCGCAGTTGCTGCCTGAGGCTCGACCCGAGCCCGCGGACGGCGTGCTTGGACATGCCGTACGGGTGGCTGTATGGCTGGGCGACCGCCCCCACGATCGACGAGATGTTGATCAGTGTGCCGGTGCCCTGCTCCCGCATCACGGGCAGCGCCGCCCGGGTCCCGTGCACACAGCCCATGACGTTGACGTCCAGGACCTTGCGGAAGTCCTCCAGGGGCACGTCCTCGAACCGGCCGAAGGCGTTGACGGCCGCGTTGTTGACCCAGACGTCGATACGGCCGAACTCCTCCACCGCGCGCCGTGCCAGTTCGTCGACCGCCTTGGGGTCCGTCATGTCGGTCGGCACCACCAGGGTCCGGGCCCCTCGGTGCTCCTCGCACGCGCGGGCCGCCGCCCGCAGCGCCTCCTCGCGCCGCGCGGCCAGCACCACGGCGCATCCCTTGCGGGCGAAGGCCTCCGCCGTGGCCCGTCCGATCCCGCTGGACGCCCCGGTCACCACCACCACCTGATCACGCCATCGCATCCGTGCCTCCTCACGTCCGCGCGGGCCCGGTCGCCTCGTGCCCGCCTCCGCGGCTGACGGGTACCCGCGCACGGCAAGGATCAGCCGGCGGGTTCCGGTACCGGGCGCGGCCGCCGGCCCGCCCCGGTGCCGCCGGGCAACGGCCGTCCGGTGCGGGGTGATTGACGCCCGGTGCCGGCGTGGGCGACGATCCCGGCCGGGCCCGTCGGGAGCTCGCGCGGGGGCGGGGAGAGGGAGATCACAGGACGGGCGAGGGAAAGGTCACAGCCTTGCCCTCTGCTGCTCTTTCGTGCTCGTGTCCTAGCATCCGAGCATGACGGTCCTGCCTGACGACGGGCTTGAGCTGGCCGGCGAGTTCCCTGACGTGTCCCATGAGCAGTGGCAGCGCCTTGTGGCGGGTGTGCTGCGCAAATCGGGCAAGGACGTCGAGGGCGCCGAGGCCGAGGAAGCCCTCTCCACCGCGCTGGAGGACGGGGTGCGCACGCGCCCCCTCTACACCGCGCGCGATGCCTCGCCCGCACCTGGTCTCCCGGGATTCGCGCCCTTTGTGCGCGGCGGCCGCGCCGAGGGGAACACGGTCGGCGGCTGGGACGTACGGCAGCGGCACACCACGGCCGACCGGGACACCGTCCTGGCGGACCTGGAGAACGGCGTCACCTCGCTGTGGCTGGCCGTGGGCGACGGCGGCATCCCGGTGTCCTCCCTCGGCACGGTCCTCGACGGCGTCTATCTGGACCTCGCCCCGGTCGTCCTGGACGCCGGGCGCGACACCGAACCGGCCGCGCGGGCGCTGCTGCGGCTGTACGAGGAGCGCGGGGTGTCCCCGGACGCGGCGCGCGGCAACCTGGGCGCGGATCCGCTCGGGTTCCAGGCCCGGACGGGACAGCCCGGTGACGTCGCGCCGGCCGCCGAGCTCGCGCGGCTGTGCGCCGGGCGGTACCCGGGGCTGCGGGCGCTGACCGTGGACGCGCTGCCGTACCACGAGGCCGGCGGTTCGGCCGCCCAGGAGCTGGGAGCCTCGCTGGCCACGGCGGTGGCGTACCTGCGGGAGCTGACCGGGGCCGGGCTGAGCGTCGAACAGGCCTGCGGGCAGCTGGAGTTCCGCTACGCCGCGACCGCCGACCAGTTCCTGACGATCGCCAAGCTGCGGGCCGCGCGGCGCCTGTGGGCGCGGGTGGCCGAGGTCTGCGGTGCCCCGGCCGCCGGGGCGCAGCGCCAGCACGCGGTGACCTCGCCGGTGATGATGACGCGCCGCGACCCGTGGGTGAACATGCTGCGCACGACCATCGCGACACTGGCCGCGGGGACGGGCGGGGCCGACGCGGTCACCGTGCTGCCCTTCGACCACGCCCTGGGCCTGCCGGACGCCTTCGCGCGCCGGATCGCCCGCAACACCTCCACGATCCTCATCGAGGAGTCGCATCTGGCCCGGGTGATCGACCCGGCGGGCGGCTCCTGGTACGTCGAGCGGCTCACCGACGAACTCGCCCACGCGGGCTGGGAGTTCTTCCAGCGGATCGAAGGGCTCGGCGGCATGGCGGCGGCCCTGCGCTCGGGGGACGTCGAGCGGGACCTCGCCGGGACCTGGCAGGCGCGGACGGCGCGGCTGGCCAAGCGGCGCGAACCCGTCACGGGTGTCAGCGAGTTCCCGCACCTGGCGGAGAAGCCGGTCGTGCGCGAGAGCGCGCCCGAGCAGCCGTCCGGCGGGCTGCCGCGGGTGCGGCGCGACGAGGCGTACGAGGCGCTGCGCGCCCGCAGCGACGCGCATCTCGCCGCGACCGGCTCCCGGCCGCGGATCTACCTCGCCGCGCTCGGCCCGGCCGCCGCGCACACCGCGCGCCTCACCTTCGCCTCGAACCTCTTCCAGGCCGGCGGCATCGAGCCGGTCACCGAGGGCTCCTTCGAGGAGAGCGGCGCGACGGAGGCCGTGCTGTGCTCCAGCGACGCCCTGTACGCGGAGCAGGCGGCCGACCAGGCCGCGGAGCTGCGCGCGGCCGGCGCCTCGCACGTGTTCCTCGCCGGGCGGCCCGGTGCGTACCCGGGTGTCGACGCGTACGTCTTCGCGGGCTGCGACGCCGTGGCCGTGCTGTCCGCGACCCTCGACCGCATGGGAGTGTCCTGATGACCGCCCCCTTCAGCATCCCCGACTTCTCCGGGATCGAGCTGGGCACCCCGGCCCCCGACGGCGGCCCCGACGAGTGGCGTGCGGCGGTCAAGAACGCCTCCGGCGGCGACGACCTGCTGTGGGAGACCCCGGAGGGCATCGCGGTCAAGCCGCTGTACACCGGACGTGACCTGGAGGGCCTGGACTTCCTGGAGACGTACCCGGGCGCGGCGCCGTACCTGCGCGGCCCGTACCCGACGATGTACGTCAACCAGCCCTGGACGATCCGCCAGTACGCCGGTTTCTCCACGGCCGAGGAGTCCAACGCCTTCTACCGGCGCAACCTCGCGGCCGGGCAGAAGGGCCTGTCGGTCGCCTTCGACCTGCCGACGCACCGCGGCTACGACAGCGACCACCCGCGGGTGACCGGTGACGTCGGCATGGCGGGCGTGGCCATCGACTCGATCTACGACATGCGGCAGCTGTTCGACGGGATCCCGCTGGACAAGATGACGGTGTCGATGACGATGAACGGCGCGGTGCTGCCGGTGCTGGCGCTGTACATCGTCGCCGCCGAGGAGCAGGGCGTACCGCCCGAGAAGCTGGCCGGAACCATTCAGAACGACATTCTGAAGGAGTTCATGGTCCGCAACACCTACATCTACCCGCCGAAGCCGTCGATGCGGATCATCTCCGACATCTTCGCCTTCACCTCGCAGCGGATGCCGCGCTACAACTCCATTTCCATCTCCGGCTACCACATCCAGGAGGCGGGCGCGACGGCCGACCTGGAGCTGGCGTACACGCTCGCGGACGGCGTGGAGTACATCCGGGCGGGCCGTGAAGCCGGCCTGGACGTGGACGCGTTCGCGCCGCGGCTGTCGTTCTTCTGGGCGATCGGCATGAACTTCTTCATGGAGGTCGCCAAGCTGCGGGCGGCGCGCCTGCTGTGGGCGAAGCTGGTGAGGCAGTTCGACCCGCAGAACGCCAAGTCCCTGTCGCTGCGCACCCATTCGCAGACCTCGGGCTGGTCGCTGACCGCGCAGGACGTGTTCAACAACGTCACGCGCACGTGTGTCGAGGCGATGGCGGCCACGCAAGGCCACACCCAGTCGCTGCACACCAACGCCCTCGACGAGGCGCTCGCCCTGCCGACGGACTTCTCGGCGCGCATCGCCCGCAACACGCAGCTGCTGCTGCAGCAGGAGTCCGGCACCACCCGCGTGATCGACCCGTGGGGCGGCAGCGCGTACGTGGAGAAGCTGACGTACGACCTGGCCCGGCGCGCCTGGCAGCACATCCAGGAGGTCGAGCAGGCGGGCGGCATGGCCAAGGCCATCGACGCGGGCATCCCGAAGCTGCGCATCGAGGAGGCCGCGGCCCGCACCCAGGCCCGGATCGACTCGGGCCGTCAGCCGGTGATCGGCGTCAACAAGTACCGGGTGGAGACCGACGAGCAGATCGACGTGCTCAAGGTCGACAACTCCTCCGTGCGGGCCCAGCAGATCGAGAAGCTGCGGCGGCTGCGCGCCGAGCGGGACGAGACGGCCTGCCGGGACGCGCTGGACGCGCTGACCCGGGCCGCCGCCGGCGAGGGCAACCTGCTGGAGCTGGCCGTGCACGCGGCCCGGTCGAAGGCCACCGTCGGGGAGATCTCCGACGCCCTGGAGAAGGTGTACGGCAGGCACGCGAGCCAGATCCGTACGATCACCGGCGTGTACCGCAACGAAACCGGAGAGTCCCCGAGCGTGGACCGCACCCGCACCCTGGTGTCCGCCTTCGAGGAGGCCGAGGGACGCCGGCCGCGCATCCTGGTCGCGAAGATGGGCCAGGACGGCCACGACCGCGGCCAGAAGGTGATCGCCACCGCCTTCGCCGACCTGGGCTTCGACGTGGACGTCGGCCCGCTGTTCCAGACGCCCGCCGAGGTGGCCCGGCAGGCGGTCGAGGCGGACGTGCACATCGTCGGCGTCTCGTCGCTGGCGGCCGGTCACCTCACCCTCGTCCCGGCGCTGCGCGAGGCGCTGGCCGAGGAGGGCCGCGAGGACATCATGGTCGTGGTCGGCGGTGTGATCCCGCCGCAGGACGTGCCGACGCTGCTCGAGATGGGCGCGGCGGCCGTCTTCCCGCCCGGGACGGTGATCCCGGACGCGGCGTACGACCTGGTGAAGCGGCTGTCGGACGGCCTCGGGCACGACCTGTGATCGATGTCGACGCGTATGTGAAGGGCGTGCTCGACGGGAAGCGGGCGCTGGTCGCCCGCGCCATCACGCTCGTCGAGTCGACCCGGCCGCAGCACCGCGCGCTGGCCCAGGAGTTGCTGACGGCGCTGCTGCCGCACAGCGGCCGGGCGCGGCGCATCGGGATCAGCGGGGTGCCCGGGGTGGGCAAGTCGACGTTCATCGACGCGTTCGGCACGATGCTCACCGGGCTCGGGCACCGGGTCGCGGTCCTCGCCGTCGACCCGTCCTCCAGCCGTACGGGCGGCTCCATCCTCGGCGACAAGACCCGGATGGAGCGCTTGGCGGTGGACCCGGCGGCGTTCGTGCGCCCCTCCCCCACCGCGGGCACGCTCGGCGGGGTCGCCAAGGCCACCCGCGAGTCGATCGTGGTGATGGAGGCGGCCGGCTACGACGTGGTCCTGGTCGAGACGGTCGGGGTCGGCCAGTCGGAGACGGCCGTGGCGAACATGGTCGATTCCTTCCTGCTGCTCACCCTCGCCCGGACCGGCGACCAGCTCCAGGGCATCAAGAAGGGCGTGCTGGAGCTGGCCGACGTGATCGCCGTGAACAAGGCGGACGGTCCGCACGAGCGCGACGCCCGGGCGGCCGCACGCGAACTGGCGGGCGCGCTGCGGCTGATGCACGGCAAGGACGCCTTCTGGACGCCGCCGGTGCTGCACTGCAGCGCCCGCGAGTCGGCGGGTCTGGACGCGGTGTGGGAGCGCCTGGAGGAGCACCGCACCCGGCTGGACTCCACCGGCCGCCTGAGCGCCAAGCGGCGCGACCAGCAGGTCGACTGGACCTGGACCATGGTCCGCGACGAACTCCTGGGCCGCCTGCACGCCGACCCCGCGGTGCGGGCGCTGGCGCCGGTCCTGGAGCAGCAGGTACGGGAGGGCGGGCTGACCCCGACCCTGGCCGCCGAGCGGATCCTGGGCGCGCTCGGGGGTTCCGGGGCGGCGGACGGCTGAGCAGGACCCGGCGGGGTCGCGATTGCGCATACCCCGCTTGCATGACTATGCAAAGTGAGACATACTCTTTCTATGTCCAAGGTCCTCACCTCCCTGCCCGCCGGCGAGCGCGTCGGCATCGCCTTCTCCGGCGGTCTCGACACCTCCGTCGCGGTCGCGTGGATGCGCGACAAGGGCGCCGTCCCGTGCACCTACACCGCCGACATCGGCCAGTACGACGAGCCCGACATCGCCTCGGTGCCCGGCCGTGCCAAGACCTACGGTGCCGAGATCGCGCGCCTGGTCGACTGCCGAGCGGCGCTCGTCGAGGAGGGCCTGGCCGCGCTGACCTGCGGCGCGTTCCACATCCGCTCGGGCGGGCGGGCGTACTTCAACACCACGCCGCTGGGCCGCGCCGTCACCGGCACGCTGCTGGTGCGGGCGATGCTGGAGGACGACGTCCAGATCTGGGGCGACGGCTCGACCTTCAAGGGCAACGACATCGAGCGGTTCTACCGCTACGGCCTGCTCGCCAACCCGCACCTCAGGATCTACAAGCCCTGGCTGGACGCGGCGTTCGTGACCGAGCTGGGCGGCCGCAAGGAGATGTCGGAGTGGCTGCTCGCCCACGGGCTGCCCTACCGGGACAGCACGGAGAAGGCGTACTCCACCGACGCCAACATCTGGGGCGCCACCCACGAGGCCAAGACCCTGGAGCACCTGGACACCGGCATCGAGACGGTCGAGCCCATCATGGGCGTCAAGTTCTGGGACCCCTCGGTCGAGATCGCCACCGAGGACGTGACGATCGGCTTCGACCAGGGCCGCCCGGCGACGATCAACGGCAAGGAGTTCGCCTCCCCCGTCGACCTGGTCATGGAGGCCAACGCCATCGGCGGCCGGCACGGCCTCGGCATGTCGGACCAGATCGAGAACCGCATCATCGAGGCCAAGAGCCGCGGCATCTACGAGGCCCCGGGCATGGCCCTGCTGCACGCCGCCTACGAGCGGCTGGTCAACGCGATCCACAACGAGGACACCGTCGCCCAGTACCACACCGAGGGACGGCGCCTCGGGCGGCTGATGTACGAGGGCCGCTGGCTGGACCCGCAGGCGCTGATGATCCGCGAGTCGCTGCAGCGGTGGGTCGGCGCCGCCGTCACCGGCGAGGTGACGCTGCGGCTGCGCCGCGGTGAGGACTACTCGATCCTCGACACCACCGGCCCGGCGTTCAGCTACCACCCGGACAAGCTGTCCATGGAGCGCACCGAGGACTCGGCGTTCGGCCCGGTCGACCGGATCGGCCAGCTCACCATGCGCAACCTCGACATCGCCGACTCGCGCGCCAAGCTGGAGCAGTACGCCGGCATCGGCCTCATCGGCACCGGCAGCCCGACCATCGGCGCCTCCCAGGCCGCCGCGACGGGCCTGATCGGCACCATGCCGGAGCTGCCGCAGGGCGGCGCCGAGGCGATCGCGTCCCGTGGCGAGGTCTCCGAGGAGGACGCCTGGCTGGACCGCGCGGCCATGGAGTCCGGCACGGACTGACCGACCCGGTACACACGCGAAGGGCCGGCTCGCCACTGACGTGGTGAGCCGGCCCTTCGCGTGACGGGTGCGGGCGCGGGAGTGCGGCGACGGCGCACGCCCTCGCGCGTTGCCCGGCGAGCGCGCCCGCGCGCCGAGGCGGCCGGGCGGCCGGACCGTCCGCTCGAACGCCTCGGCCCCGGCCGGTGGGAGCACCGGCCGGGGCCGATCAGCACGGCGGGTCCTGTCCCGCCCGCCCGTCCCTCCCGGGCGGGCTACGCCGTTTCAGCGGGACGAGCCCGCCATCTCCGGGACCGGGGCGTCCAGGGCGTCCAGGCCGCGCAGGATGTCCTCCACCCGCTGCTTGGCGTCGCCGAACAGCATCTGGGTGTTCTCGCGGAAGAACAGCGGGTTCTGCACGCCCGCGTACCCGGCGGCCATGGACCGCTTGAAGACGACCACGTTCGCCGCCTCCCACACGTGCAGCACCGGCATGCCCGCGATGGGGCTGGTCGGGTTGTCCGTGGCGGCCGGGTTGACCGTGTCGTTGGCGCCGATGACCAGGACGACGGAGGTGGCGGCGAAGTCGTCGTTGATCTCGTCCATCTCCAGGACGATGTCGTACGGCACGTTCGCCTCGGCGAGCAGCACGTTCATGTGCCCGGGCAGCCTGCCGGCGACCGGGTGGATGCCGAACCGCACCTCCACACCCCGCTCGCGCAGCTTGCGCGCGAGTTCGGCGACCGGGTACTGGGCCTGGGCGACGGCCATGCCGTAGCCCGGGGTGATGATCACCGAGGAGGCGTCGCGCAGCAGTTCCGCGGTCTCCTCGGCGCTGATCTCCCGGTGCTCGCCCTGCTCGCCGTCCTCGGCGGCCGCCGCCGGGGTGCCGAAGCCGCCCGCGATGACCGAGATGAACGAGCGGTTCATCGCCCTGCACATGATGTACGACAGGTAGGCACCGGAGGAGCCGACCAGCGCGCCGGTGACGATGAGCAGGTTGTTGGCGAGCAGGAAGCCCGAGGCGGCCGCGGCCCAGCCCGAGTAGCTGTTCAGCATGGAGACGACCACCGGCATGTCACCGCCGCCGATGGAGGCCACCAGGTGCGCGCCGAGGGCGAGGGCGATCACGGTGACGGCGACGAGCAGGCCCATGTTGGGGCTGGCCACGAAGGCGACGGTGAGCGCGACGAACGCGACCAGGGCGCCGATGTTGAGGACGTGCTTGCCGGGCAGCGTCAGCGGGCGGGAGTCGATGCGCGCCGACAGCTTCAGGTAGGCGACGACGGACCCGGTGAAGGTGACCGCGCCGATGAACACCCCGATGAACACCTCGGCGTGGTGGATGCCGAGCAGCGAACCGCTCAGCTCGTCGTCGACCTCCAGGTAGCCGTTCCAGCCGACGAACGCGGCGGCCAGGCCGACCAGGCTGTGCATGATGGCGATCAGCTCGGGCATGCCGGTCATCTCGACGACCCGGGCCCGCCAGAGCCCGATGCCCGCGCCGACGGCCGTGGCGACGGCGATCAGCACCAGGGACGTGGCGGTGATGCTGCGGGAGGCGAGACCGACCGTGGCGGCCAGCGCGACGACCATGCCCGCGATGCCCCAGACGACGCCCGAACGGGAGGTCCGGTGCTGGGAGAGACCGGCGAGGCTGAGGATGAACAACAGCGCCGCGACGACGTAGGCGGCCTGTGTGGCCGAGACTGTGGTCATCCCTGATCAGCCCTTCGAGAACATGCCGAGCATGCGGCGGGTGACGGCGAATCCGCCGAAGATGTTGATGCTCGCCAGCAGGATCGCGGCGAACGACAGCACGGTCACGGCGGTGTTCCCGTGCCCGATCTGCAGCAGCGCACCGACCACGACGATCCCGGAGATGGCGTTGGTGACCGACATCAGCGGCGTGTGCAGCGCGTGGTGCACGTTGCCGATGACGTAGAAGCCGATGACGATCGCCAGGACGAACACCGTGAAGTGGCCGAGCAGTTCGCTCGGGGAGAAGGCGGTCACCAGGAACAGCGCGAGCGCCCCCGCCGCGACGAGGGCGTAGGAGGCCCACGCGGGGCGGGCGGGCTTCGCCGGTGCCCGGTCGGCGGGCGGTGCGGTCTCCTTCGCCGCGGGGACGGGCGTGGCGGACACCTGGACCGGGGGCGGCGGCCAGGTCTTCTCGCCGTCGCGGACCACGGTCATCGAGCGCTGCACCACGTCGTCGAAGTCGAGGACGAGCCGGCCGTCCTTGCCGGGCGTGAGCAGCTTCATCAGGTTGACGACGTTGGTGCCGTACAGCTGCGAGGCCTGGGCGGGGAGGCGGCCGGGCAGGTCGGTGTAGCCGATGATCGTCACGTCGTTGTCGGTGACGACGGCCTTCCCGGCGACGGTGCCCTCGACGTTGCCGCCCTGGGCCGCCGCCATGTCGACGATGACGCTGCCGGGCTTCATCCGCGCGACGTCCTCGGCGGTGATGAGCCGCGGTGCCGGGCGGCCCGGGATGAGCGCGGTGGTGATGATGATGTCGACGTCGGCGGCCTGCTCGGCGTACAGCCGCGCGGCGAGCCGGTTGTAGTCCTCCGAGGTGGCCTTGGCGTAGCCGTCGGTGCTGACCTCCTGCTCGGCGGAGACCGTGAGGAACTCGCCGCCGAGGGACCGCACCTGCTCGGCGACCTCGGGCCTGGGGTCGGTGGCGCGGACCACGGCACCGAGGCTGCGGGCCGCGCCGACCGCCGCGAGGCCGGCGACCCCGGCCCCGGCCACCAGGACCTTGGCGGGCGGCACCTTGCCGGCGGCGGTCACCTGGCCGGTGAAGAAGCGGCCGAAGGCGTGCGCCGCCTCCACGACGGCCCGGTAACCGGCGATGTTCGCCATCGAGCTGAGCACGTCCAGGGACTGGGCCCGGGAGATGCGGGGTACCGCGTCCATGGCGAGCACGGTGATCGGCCGCCGGGCCAGCTCCTCGACCAGCTCCGGGTTGAGGGCCGGGCTGATCAGCGCGATCAGGGTCGCCCCGTCGCGCAGCCGGCCGATCTCCTCGCTGGAGGGGCCGTTCACCTTGAGCACGATCTCCGCCTGCCACGGGTCGCCCAGCCGGGCGCCCGCCTCCTGGTAGGCCGCGTCGGAGAAGCGGGACGAGGCTCCCGCTCCCGGTTCGACCACGACGTCGTACCCGAGCGCGACAAGTCTCCCCACGGTGGCGGGGGTCGCCGCCACCCTGGTCTCGCCCGCAGCGGACTCGGCCGGGATGCCGATCCCCTGGGGTTCGGGTTCCGCTTGGACCATCGTCTGCCTCTCTCGTCTGTTCGTGTGCCTGTCCTCCTTGGTGCCCGCATCCTGCACGGTCGACGCGGCATCGGTGGCGGACCACGGTCACATGGGCCGAGAGGCAGTACTCACACCGCACAGGGCTTGCCAGGAGCCGGGTTCAGGAGTAGCGCTGTGTCTTCTGACACCGCGGAGGCGGGCGCTGGGACCTGATGGCCCGTCAGGACGTGAACATCTCGTCGGTGCGCCGCTGGATGTCCTCCGGCGTCAGGTCCTCGATCGTCTGGGAGATCATCCACAGGTGCCCGAAGGGGTCGGCGAGACGGCCGGCGCGCTGGCCGTAGGGCTGGTCGGACACGGGGTACACGATCTTCGCCCCGCCCCGCAGCATGGCCTCGGCGACGGCGTCGGCGTCCTCGACGTCCAGGGCCATGACGACGGGGCTGCCGCCGAGGGCGGGCGGTGCCGGATCGCCCTCGTCGGCGTCCTTGACGGCGAGGACCGTGCCCCCGAGACGCAGCAGGGCGTGCACGATCCGGCCCTCGGGGCCGGTGTAGCGCTCGACCTCCTCGGCGCCGAGCGCGGTCCGGTAGAAGTCGATCGCCCGGGGCCCGTCGGAGACCACGAGCCGGGCGTAGAGGCGGGTGACGGCGGGGGTGACATGTGTGTGGGTCATGCGTTCACGATCGCGCGTCCCGGCGGCCGGGGATTGTAGAAAACGACCGGCCGGGCCGGGTCCGTCACCCGCCGAGCGGTACGTGGTTGCGTGCGAGCGGCGAGCGCGGCGCGTACGCGGTCGGGGTGATCCCGGCCAGCGCGCGGAACTCGTGGATCAGATGGGCCTGGTCGTGGTAGCCGCAGTCCGCGGCGAGGACGGCCCAGTCCGGCGCCGTCCGCCCGGCGTTCACCCGCCCCAGCAGCCGCTGGAAGCGCCGCACCCGGGCGTAGCGCTTGGGTGTGAGGCCGAGCTGCTCGGTGCAGCGGCGGGCCAGCCGGCGGGAGGTCCAGCCGAGCCGGTCGGCCACCTCGGCCACGGGCGTCCCCCGGTCCAGCAGCACCGCGGCGCGGCGCACGGCCGGATCGGGCCCCGGGTGCCGCTCGGCCCGCCGCAGCAGGGCCCTCTCCAGCTCCCGCACACAGGCCGCGGGGCCGCCCGCCGCCATGGCCTCCAGCAGCCGCTCGCGCAGCACCGCCCCGTCCGCGCCCCACAGGTCGTCCAGCCCGACCAGTGCGTCACGGACCGCCGAGACGGGGGCGGCGAGGAACGGGTACGCCCCCGCGGGCCGGAAGGCCACCCACGCCACGGCGCGCTGCTGCGCCGGGTCGATCAGGGCGGGCACGCTGTGCGGCCCCTGCAGGGCCGCTCCCCCGGTCCGCAGGTCCGCGCCGCGCAGCGGGGACGACGACAGGACGTCCCCGTCGAGGTTCACCAGCAGCTGCGCCCCGCCCGTCGGCAGGGCCAGCTCGACCCCGTGAGCGAACCGGCCCTCGACGTAACCGAACGCCCCGACCAGCGCCCCGAGCCGCCCTTCGGCCGAGGGCCGCACGGTGACGGCGACGGTCGCCTCGTCCTCTTCCGCCGTGGCCGCCGTCTCCGCCGTGGCCGCCGTCTCCGCCGTACGAGCCATACGAGCCATACGAGCCATACGAGCCATACGTCCAGCGTAGGGGCGGGCGGTGACGGGCGGGATGTGATCTGGAGGCCGTCTGCGGGCGAAGCCGGCCCGCAGAAACCGGCACGCCGTGCGGGAGCCCGGGCAGTCGCTCGACGGGACACCCGAGCGCCCTGGCAGGAGTCCCGGCCGCCGCAGTGGAAAGCCCGGCCGCCCCGGGGCGACGGAATCAGCATGTGCTCCGCCCGTCCCGAACCTAGACTCGCCGGAAACGAGGGGGCATGTGCGTATGGCCGCGGAGCAGAACACCGTCGGGGACGTCTTCAGCGCGGGCGCGGAGGAGTTCCATCGTTGGTCGCCCGGGCTGTGGGACCGGGTCGGTGCGGCCACCGCCGCCCTGGCCGCGCCGGTCGTCGGTGAGTCGGTGCTGGACGCCTGTTGCGGGGCCGGGGCGTCGGCTCTGCCCGCCGCGCGGGCCGTCGGGCCGGCGGGCCGGGTGGACGCCGTGGACCTCGCGCAGGGGCTGCTGGCGATCGGGGAACGCCGGGCGCGGGAGGAGGGGCTGGAGAACATCCGCTTCCACGCGCACGACGTCACCTCGTGGCCCGCTCCGGGGGACGGTTACGACGTCGTGCAGTGCGCGCTCGGCGTGTTCTTCTTCCCGGACATGGACCGGGACACCGCCGCGCTGACACGCAAGCTGCGTCCCGGTGGCCGGTTCGTGGTGACGGTCTGGGAGAAGGGTGCGCTGAGCGGCTGGCAGTCGGCGCTGCGCGGCGCGGTCGAGACGGAGCGCGCCCTGCCCCGGCCGCCGCAGATGGACCAACTGGCGCGGATCGACACCACCGACGCCCTCGCGGCCTGGCTGACCGGGCTGGGCGGGAGCGCGCCGCAGGTCGCCCGGCGGCGGTTCGAGGTACCGCTGAGCCCCGAGACGGCGTGGGTCCTGGCCGTGGGCAGCGGGACGCGCCGGATGCTCGACGGGCTGTCGCCGGAGGCGGTGGAGCGGGTGCGCGCCGAGTTCACCGCCCGGCTCACGGCGGACGGCGTCACCGACCTCGACGCGCGCGTCGTGATGGGCACCGCCCGCTTCACGGCCTGACGGGCCGGGGCGGGGGCCGCCGTTCTCACGCCCCGTGACCGGCCGGCAGGCGCCTGTGACGCCCTGATTGCTCCCCCTGTGGGGAGGGCACTCAGGGCGTGTGCGCATTCAAGAAGGCAAGCGACCGCGCAGGGTGCTGCTCACCGGATGGTTCAGCTTCCGGGACGGGGAGGCGACCGCCGGGGACGTGCTGGCCCTGCGCCGGGTGGAGGACGTGCTGCGGGGGACGGGGATCCCCTACGAGGTCGCCTGGAGCCCCGGCTTCCGTCCGGAGGCCCTGCATCTGGACCGGCTGTGGCCCGAGGACTACACCCACCTGGTGTTCGTGTGCGGCCCCCTGCACGGGCCGCAGGTCGAGGAGCTGCACCGGCGGTTCGCGCACTGTGTGCGGATCGCCGTCGGCACCTCGGTGATCGACCCCGGCAGCGCCGCCGTCACCGGTTTCCACCGGGTGCTGCCCCGGGACGGGCCCGACAGCGAGCCGGTGGAGGACCTGGCGGCCCGCGCCCCGGACGTGCCCGCCCGGCCGGTCGTCGGCGTGATCCTCACCCACGGGCAGGAGGAGTACGGACCGCTGCGGCGGCACGGGCAGGTCGCCGAGGAGGTGACGCGCTGGCTGGCGGGGAAGGACTGCGCCCGGCTGGAGCTGGAGACGCGGCTCGACACCCACGACTGGCACCTGAGCGCCACGCCCGCGCAGCTGCAGTCCGTGCTGGCCCGGCTGGACCTCGTGGTCACTGACCGGCTGCACGGGCTGGTGATCGCGCTGCGGGTCGGCACCCCGGTGCTGGCCGTCGACCCGGTCTCCGGCGGCGCCAAGATGACCGCGCAGGCCCGGGCCTGCGGCTGGCCCGCGCTGGTCCCCGCCGAGCGGCTGGACGTACGGCAGTTGGACCGCTGGTGGGACTGGTGCCTGACCGGTGGCCGGGTGACCGCGCGGCAGATCCGCGACGGCTTCCGCGAGGGCACCGTCCCCGACAGCGCGGACCGGCTCGTCGAGGCGCTGGCGCGGCCCGTTGCCGGTTAGCTCCGCGACGCCGCGGGGCACCCGCTGTGCAGTCCCCGCTTCCCGTCCCGCCGCACGTCCCCCCGGGCGCCGTCGCCCCGGGCGGAGAGACGGTCGGCCGCCCGGAAGGAGAACCGCGTGTCCATCGGCCGGCTCCCCGATCACGAGCAGCGCATCCTCGACGAGATGGAGCGCGTCCTGCGCCGCGACCGCCGCCTGGACCGGCGGCTGCGCACGCTGCGGCTGAACCGGCGCCCCGATCCCGCCCGGGCGCTGGCCCGGATGGCCTCGTACCGTCCCCGGGTGCGGACCGTGGCGCTCCTGCTCGCGGTGTCCGCCGGGCTGCTGGTGGCCGGTGCCGTGACCTCCGCGCCGGGCCTGATCTGGGCGTTCGCCTTCCTGTGGCCGCTGACGCTGTTCGCCGGGTTCCGCCTGCTGGCCGGGCGGTACGGCGGCTGAACGGCACGGCCCGCCGCCGCAGGCGGGCGTCAGCCGGTGTAGCGGCGCGCCTTCGAGGAGCGCTGGGCCGGTTCCAGCAGGCGCAGCCGGGACTCCACCTCGTGGGGCAGGACGCGGCGTTCGCGCAGCACCCACGGCAGGGCGGCCGCCGCCTCTGCGAAGGCGCGCAGCGACGCGGCGTCGCGCGGGACCGTGCGGGCCAGGTACACCGTCCGGCGCAGGGCCGGGCCGGCCGGGCGGCGCAGCCAGGTGAACCACAGGGTGTTGCGGATGCCGTGGGTGCGGCGCAGCGTGGCGTCCCGGGCCACGGACGGGTGGTGGTGCACCGCGAGGTGGTCGGCGTACGTCAGCCACCAGCCGTCCGCCGCGAGGTCCGCGGCGAGCAGCTCCTCCTCGCCGCCCAGCCACAGCCGCGGGTGGAAACCGCCCGCGGCCCGGAAGGCGGCGGTGCGCAGCACGGTCGCGGCGGCCAGGAACGACCCGAGGGCCGGTCCGGGCAGCCAACCGGGGCCCGGGACGGGCGAGTTGCGCAGTTCCTCGACCACGGGGTCGTCGGTGCCGCCCGGTTCGACGACGATCCGGGCCGTGACCGGACGTTCCTCACGGCTCGGACCTCCTCACGGGTGTCGGATTCCGGGCAGTTCGTCCACGGCCCGCAGGACGTCGCCGGGGGTGATGCGCAGCAGTGCGGGGTCGGGACGGCGGCCGTGCGGGTCGCCCTCCGGGCCGTACCACAGCGCGCGGTGGCGGGGGCTGTCCGGCGGGCCCCACAGGCTCGGCGGGACCGGGCCGAAGAGGGTGACCGAGCGGGTGGCATAGGCGACGGCGAGGTGGGCGATGCCGGTGTCGCCGCTGATCACGACCTGCGCGTCGGCGACGAGGGCGGCGAGCCGGCCGAAGGGCAGGCCGCCGCCGAACACGTCGGCGTCGTCCAGCCCGGCCTCCTTGGCGAGCCGGGCCACGAGGTCGCCCTCGCCCGCGCCGCCGGTGACGACGACCCGCATGCCCCGGGCGCGCAGCTCCGTCGCGACGGCGGCGTGGCGTTCGACGGGCCAGCAGCGGGCAGGTGATCCCGCGCCGGGGTGCAGTACGGCCGCGCCGGGCGCCGGGGAGGCGGTCTGCGGGCGGGGCAGGTACACGTCGTGCGGGTCGGCGTCGATGCCGTAGGACCGCAGCAACCGGCACCAGCGGTCGCGCTCGTGCTCCCGCGCGTACCAGGGCGGGCCGTCGACCTCCGGTGTCTCCGGGTGGGCGAAGGCGAGCAGTTGGCGCGGGCGCAGCGCTTGGAGCAGCCGGTGACTGGGCGGTCCGTTGCCGTGCAGGTCGACGGCGACGTCCGGGGGCGGCTCGGTCCAGTCGAGCGACCGCGGCACCTCCCGGCCCGGTGCGGCGGCGGGCAGCAGCCGGTCCACGGCCCCCGTCATCGCCACGACCGGTTCCAGTTCGCCGGGTGCGGCCAGCACGATCTCGTACCCCGGAAAGCCCCGCCGCAGCGCGCGCAGCGCAGGCACCCCGGCAAGGAGATCCCCGAGCCCGAGGGCCCGCAGGACAAGGAGACGGGGGCGTGCGGGGGTGATGCCGGACGCCGCGCCGGACGCCGCGCCCGGGGCTGCCGCCGGGGGCGGGGTCGACGGCCGTACCGGGCCGGGTGCCGTGCCGGGCGCCGCACCGGGCTCTGTCGCCGGGGGCGGGGCCGACGGTGGTGCCGCGCCGGACACCGCCCCCGGTGCTGGCGCCGGGGCGGAGGCCGACGGCGGTGCCGCGCCTGGTACCGCGCCCGGGACTGTCGCCGAGGTCGAGGCCAGCGGCGGCACCGCGCCGGGTGCTGTCGCCGGAGCCGAGGCCCACGGCAGTACCGCGCCCCGCGCCGCGCCCGGTGCTGTCGCCGGGGTCGGGACCGGCGGCGGCGTCGGCAGTGGCGTCGGTGTCGGTGTCATTCGGGTGTGCGACGTCATGTCCGCAGCCTGCCCCGTGTGCTCCGGATTCGCCGCCGTTGACCGGCTCGACGGGTGGGTCGTCGGGCTCCTTCCGCGGCCCGTTCCATGAGGGCCGTCGAGGAGGGGCCGTCGAGGTAGGGCAGCAGGATCGCCTGGCCGCCCCAGCGCTGCGGGAGGGCGGCTTCCGGGAGGTCCGCCGCCGCGTAGTCGCCGCCCTTGACCCAGACGTCGGGGCGCAGGCCGACCAGGAGCCGCTCGGGGGTGTCCTCGTCGAAGACAGCGACGGCGTCGACGCAGGCGAGGACGTTCAGGACGCGGACGCGGTCGGCGAGCGGGTTGACCGGGCGGCCGTCGCCCTTGCGGCGGGTTGACCGGGCGGCCGTCGCCCTTGCGGCGGGTGACCGACGCGTCGGAGTTGACGCACACCACGAGGCAGTCGCCGAGCCGCCGGGCGGCCTGGAGGAGGCCGACGTGGCCGACGTGCAGCAGGTCGACGCCGCCGCCCGCCGCGACGACCGAGCCGTGCGCGGCCCGCACCCGCGCGGCCGGCGCGTACGGGTCGTCGCCGTCGGGCCCCGGCCCCGGCACCGGCCCCGGCGCGGTTTCCGCGTCCGGTACGGCGGCGGCGCCGCCCGCCGCGACGAAGCCGGTCGCCGCCGCCACGGCCCCCTCGACCGCCTCGGCGACCAGGACGCCGTCGGCGAGCAGGCCCGCGGCCGCGGCGGCGAACCGGTCCCCCGCCACACAGCTGTCGCCGGGGTGGTCGGCGGGCGCGGGGACGAGCAGCGGGTGCTCGCCGTAGGACAGCAGGGCGCCGCGGACGCCGAGCGTCACGGCGACGGCGGCGGCCCAGCCAGCGGTCGACCAGGGCGAGTTCGTGCGGGCGTTGCAGGACGACGACGTCGATGTGCTCCCCGCGCAGCAGCTCGGGCGGCACCTCGACGACGCTGCCCGGCCAGTCCCGGGTGCGGGCGCGGCCGAGGCCGTCGGGGCCGCGGCCGGGGGGTGACGGGGACGGCGCAGGTGTGCGGGCCCTGCACGAAGGCCGTGGTCCACGACCCGTGCACGTGCCACAAGAGGATCCTCATGTCTCGCCCCTCAGCTTCTCGACGGCGGTCACCACGTCGTGCGCGGTGACGGTGTCCAGGCAGGGGTGGCCGGGCACGGGGCACTCCCTGGCCCTGCTGCCGGCGCAGGGCGCGTCCTGGTCGCCGAGCAGCACGTACGGCACGCCGTACGGCCGCCAGCGTTCGGCGGGGACGACCGGTGCGAACAGGGACACGACGGGGGTGCCGACGGCGGCGGCCAGGTGGGCGGGGCCGGTGTTGCCGGTGACGACGGCGTCGGCGCCCGCGAGGACGCCGGACAGCTCCGCGGCGCCGGTGCGGCCGCCGAGGTCGAGGGCGTGCGCGCCCGCGACGGCCGCGGTCAGGTCCCGTTCCCCCGCGCTGCCGGTGACGACCACCCGGTGCCTGGCGGCGGCCAGTTCGCGCACCGCCTCGGCGCAGCGCTCCGGGTTCCAGGCGCGGGCGGGGACGCTGGCGCCGGGGTGCAGGACGACGTAGGGCCCCGGGCCGGTGAGCCCGGTGGTGACGGGCGGCGGGAGCACCTGCAGGCGTCCGTCGTCGACGGGCGGGAAGCCGGCGGCTTCGGCGAGGTGGAGGGCGGCCTCGGCCTCGTGGGCGTGGGGGGCGCGCTGGTGGCGCACGTCGAGGAGGGAGCCGGGGTAGTCCTCGCTGTCGGCGGCGAGGAAGCCGACGCCGGCCAGGCGCAGCAGCAGGGCGGCGGGCAGCGGGGACTGGTGGAAGGAGGTGAGGACGAGCGCGGCGTCGGCGTCGATGGTGTCGATGAGCTGCTCGACCTCGCCGCGGCCGACGGGCGGCGGTGCGAAGCCCACCCAGGGCGCGTCCCAGACGAGGATGTCGTCGACACCGGGCAGCAGCCGGGCGGCGGGGGCGCCGCGTGGTCCGCACAGCAGGGTGACGGTGTCGGCGCGGGCGGCGACCGCCCGGATCGCGGGCCCGGCCAGCAGCACGTCGCCGAAGCTGTCGAGGCGGGTGACGAGGGCCTTCATGAGCCCACCTCCTGCGGTGGGCCGCCGGTGTAGGCCTGCCGGATGGGCCGTTCGTCGACCAGGACCCGGCCGCGCGGCACCCCGTCCAGCAGCGCGCGGACGGCGGTCAGCAGGTCGGGGGCGACGTGGTCGGCCGCCGCGGTCTCCTCGGGGCGGGTCACGGCGTTGGGGACGAGGACGCCGTGGGCGCCGGCCCGGCGGGCGGCCTCCATGTCGGCGCCGATGTCTCCGATGACGACGAGGGCGCCGGGGTCGGCGCACAGCCGCCCGGCCGCCCACAGCACCATGCCGGGCTCGGGTTTGCGGCACCGGCAGGCGTCGCCGGGGCCGTGCGGGCAGACGGCGAACACGTCGAAAGGGCCGAGGAGTTCGTCGAGACGGTGGTGGACGCGGCGGACGTCGGCCTCGGTGATCAGGCCGCGGGCGACGCCGGACTGGTTGGTGACGACTCCGGTGCGCACGCCGCGGTCGCGCAGCAGGCCGAGGGCCTCGCGGGCGCCCGGGACGGGGCGTACGCGGTCGGGGTCGCCGTTGTAGGGGACGTCCTCGACGAGGGTGCCGTCGCGGTCGAACAGCACGGCCTTCACGGGGTTCACCGGGCTCACTGGGTCCTCTCCTCCTCCCAGGCGGGGGCGTGGCGGTGACGCCAGGCTCCGGACAGGCGGTGCCAGGTCGCGGCGGGCGGGATGAGCACGCTGGTGGCGAGCATGGTCGTCACCTCGTGGCGGGTGCGCGGGCCGGGGCCGATGCGGGCCCGGGCGAACTCGGCGGTACCGGCGGCCCAGCCGAGCGCGCAGGCCGCGGCGGCGCGGGGGCGTCCGGCGGCGGCGAGGGCGCAGGCGGCCAGGCCCGCCGAGGTGATCGCCGCGTGGCGGCGGATCCGGCCGCGCGGGGCGACCGCCTTGTCCCACCAGTCGGGTCCGTGCAGGTGCCGCATCAGGGCGTCGTCGGCGTTGCCGCGCTGCTGGCGCACCGAGACCCAGCGGGAGGCGGGGCGTACGGGATGGCGGGTGGTGCGGCGGCCCTGCCGGATGCGCCAGCCCGCGTCGAGCAGGCGCAGGGCCAGGTCGGCGTCCTCGCGGAAGGCCCGCTCGAAGCGTTCGTCGAAGCCGCCGACCTGCCGCAGCGCCTCGGTGCGGTAGGCCATGTCGGCGGTGATCCAGCGGGCGCGGGCGAGTCCGGCGGTGCCGCGCTCCCAGTCGGTGGGGCGGCGTTCGCCGGGCAGGGGCACGGCGATCACGCCCTGGACGCCTGCGGTGTCGGCGGGCGCGTCGGCGAGGTCCTCGGCCAGCTGGGCGCACCAGTGGGGCCCGACCTGGACGTCGTCGTCGAGGAAGGCGGTCCACGGCGCGGTCACCGCCCGCAGGCCGGTGTTGCGGGCGGCGGCGGGCCCACGACCGCCGCCGCCCAGCACCGTGGTGCGCTCCCGCAGGTCGCCGAGGACGCTCAGCGGGTGCTCCAGCTTCCCGGGGTCGCCGTCGGGCCGGTCGTCGACGAGGACGATCTGCTCGGGGCGCGGCCCGGTCGCGGCGGCGAGCGACGCCAGGCAGTCGGCGAGGGTGTCCCGGACGAGGGTGGGGACCACGACGGCGTACGGGGTCATGCGGCGGCCCTCCCCGGGGTGAACACCTGCCCCCGGCGGACCGCGAACGGCCCGATGGCCAGCAGGTCGGAGGCCGCCTCGCCGCGGCCGTCGGAGACCAGGACGGCGCCGTCGGGGTGGGGGGAGGCGGGCCCTGCGCAGGCGGCGTGGGGGACGAAGACGACCCGAGCGGGGTCCAGACCGGGCAGGGCCTCGGCGAGGAACTCGGGGGCGCGGCGGGCGCACTCCAGGCGCAGCGGGTCCCAGGGGTCGTCCAGGCCCATCTCGCGCGTGGGCCGGGCGAGCGACGGGTTGATGGAGCAGGTGACGGCGTCCCGGTCAGCGGGGCGCCGTCCGGCCCGCTCCGGGCACCAGCGGGCGGAGGGCTCGGGCGGTTCCCAGGCGGAGAACGGCAGGGGGCGCTTGCCGTGCTTGCGCCGGCTGAAGCGTTCCTCCTCGGCCGCCACCGTCCGGCCGTCGATGACGAGGGCTGCGGCCGGGTCGTGGAACAGGGCGTCGATACCGAGGATGCGCATGAGGGTGGTGCTCCGTCCCGTGTGGGGGTGGGGACTCTGGTGCTGGCGAGTGCCGTGTTGCAGTTGCCTCAAACACTTGATGCCAACTGGCGGCTTCGGTGGCGATATGTAACTTTCGGTAGCTCTAGGCGTGCGGGGGCCCAGACAGGTGGGATCCCGCGAATCCGGCACCGCCGGTCACCAGGGCCGGCGCACGCCAGGCAGGTCCGTTCACGGCCTTCTCCTCCCCTCGTTCGGCTCTCGCTCACGCGGAGGCGCGGGTGACCAGGCGGACGGCGGAAAACTATGAACGGTGCGTATACACGCTGTGTATAGTCCCCGCATGCCTTCTCGGACCAAGAAGATGAAGAAAACGGGGACCTCGTTCCGCGCCGCCGGAACGCTCGCGGCGGCCGCCGCCCTCACGATCGCCCTGAGCGGCTGCGCCGGCACCGCCACCACCGCACCCAGCGCCGTCCGCGCCGAAGGGGCCGCCGGACCGCAGGCGGCCCGGTTCGGCACCGTCGACTGCCGCGAGACCAAGTGCATCGCGCTCACCTTCGACGCCGGACCCAGCGAACACTCCGCGCGGCTGCTGGACATCCTGAAGGAGAAGCAGGTCCCGGCGACCTTCTTCCTGCTCGGCAAGCGGCACATCGAGAAGTACCCGGAGCTGGTGCGGCGCATGGCCCGCGAAGGGCACGAGGTGGCCAGCCACACCTGGGACCACAAGATCCTCACCGGGCTGAGACCGCAGGAGATACGCGAGGAGCTGGAGCGCCCGAACGAGGAGATAGAGCGCCTGACCGGCCGCCGCCCCACCCTGATGCGCCCGCCGCAGGGCCGCACCGACGCCACCGTGCACGACATCTGCCGCGAACTGGGCCTGGCCGAGGTGCTGTGGAGCGTGACGGCGAAGGACTACCAGACCACCGACTCGGACCTGATCACCCGCCGTGTCCTCGCCGGGGCGGACCGGGACGGCATCATCCTGCTGCACGACCTCTACGACGGCACCGTGCCGGCCGTGCCGGGGATCATCGACGCGCTGAAGGAACGCGGCTACGTGTTCGTGACGGTGCCTCAGCTGCTGGCACCCGGCACGGCGGAACCGGGTGAGGTATACCGGTAACCCCGTTCCCCGAGGGGGAGTTGGGGCGGGGCGAGGCTGGGCCGAGTGGGTGAGCCTTGCACGGAACGGCTGCTGAACTGCGGGGATTCCCTACGATCGTCCCGTGGCGAACATCCTGCTCGAACGCACCGCTCCGCTCCCCCTCGACGAGGCCTGGCGGCGGATCACGCACTGGGAACGGCACGGCGACACCGTGCCGTTGACGCGGGTCCGCGTGGAACCGTCCGCGCCGACCCGCGAGGGGACCCGCGTCGTGGCCCGGTCGGGGGTCGGGCCGCTCGCCTTCGACGACCCGATGGAGGTCACCGTGTGGCGGCCTCCGCGGGACGGAGAACCGGGGATGTGCCGGCTGGAGAAGCGGGGCAGAATCGTGCGGGGCTGGGCGGAGCTGGAGGTGCTGCCCGGACCGGGAGGCCGTACCCGGGTGCTCTGGCGGGAGGAGATCCGGGTCCCCCTCGTGCCGTCGGTCCTCGACGGCCTGGTGCGGACCTCGGCGCGGCACGTGTTCGGGCGCGCGCTGAACCACCTGCTCAGGCGGCCCTGATCCCGGCCCGCGCCACCGGCGGCTCGGCCGGCTCTCAGGCCACCGACCCGATCCGCCCCGCCGGCGTCGCCCCCGGCTCGTGGTGGATCGGCGTGTGCGCCCCGGTCAGCGGGACCCCGCTGCCCCCGCGCCGCACGGCGACGATCTCCGCGGCGATCGACAACGCCGTCTCCTCGGGCGTCCGGGCGCCCAGGTCCAGGCCGATCGGCGAGTGCAGGCGGTTCAACTCCAGTTCGCCGAGGCCGGCTTCGCGCAGACGGGCGGCGCGGTCCAGGTGGGTGCGCCGGGAGCCCATGGCACCGACGTACGCCACCGGCAGGCGCAGCGCCCGTTCCAGCAGCGGGACGTCGAACTTGGCGTCGTGGGTGAGCACGCACAGGACCGTGCGGGCGTCGACGTCCGTGCGCTCCAGGTAGCGGTGCGGCCACTCGACGACGATCTCGTCGGCGTCGGGGAAGCGGGCGCGGGTAGCGAAGACGGGCCGGGCGTCGCACACCGTGACGTGGTAGCCGAGGAACCTGCCGACGCGCACCAGGGCGGAGGCGAAGTCGATCGCACCGAAGACGATCATGCGGGGCGGCGGGACCGAGGACTCGACCAGGACCGTCAGCGGGGCCCCGCAGCGCGAGCCCTGCTCGCCGATCTCCAGGGTGCCGGTGCGGCCGGCGTCGAGGAAGGCGCCCGCCTCGGCGGCGACCGTGCGGTCCAGTTCCGGGTGGGCGCCGAAGCCGCCCGCGCGGGAGCCGTCGGGGCGGACCAGCAGGGCCCGGCCCGTCAGCTCCCGCGGACCCGAGACGATCCGGGCCACCGCCGCCGCCTCCCCCCGGGCGGCGGCGGCGAACGCGGCCGCCGCCACCGGGCGGACCGGGTCGGCGGCCCGTACCGGGGTGACCAGGATGTCGATGACGCCGCCGCAGGTCAGGCCCACGGCGAAGGCGTCGTCGTCGCTGTAGCCGAAGCGCTCCAGGACGGTCTCGCCGTCCCGCAGCGCCTGCTCGCACAGCTCGTAGACCGCGCCCTCGACGCAGCCGCCGGAGACCGAGCCGACGGCCGTTCCCTCGGCGTCCACCGCGAGCGCGGCGCCGGGTTGCCGGGGGGCGCTGCCGCCGACGGCCACCACGGTGGCCACGGCGAAGTCACGGCCCTGCCCGACCCACCGGTCGAGTTCCTCGGCGATGTCCAGCATCTGTCTCGGTCTCCTTGAGGCTGCGGCGTGCGGGCTGCGGCGGGGGTCAGTGGACGCCCAGCCAGCCCTCGATCGGGTTGAGGGCGAAGTACACGACGAACACCGCCGTGAGGATCCACATGAAGGCGCCGATCTCGCGCCACTTGCCCTGGGCGGTCTTGATGGCGGCGTAGGAGATGACGCCCGCGGCGACACCGGTGGTGATGGTGTACGTGAAGGGCATCAGCACGACCGTGAGGAACACCGGGATGGCGGTGGCCCGGTCGGCCCAGTCCACGTGCCGGGCGTTCATCAGCATCATCGCGCCGATGACGACGAGGGCGGCGGAGGCGACCTCCTGCGGCACGATCGCGGTGAGCGGGGTGAAGAACAGGCAGGCCGCGAAGAACAGGCCGGTGACCACGGAGGCGAGGCCCGTGCGGGCGCCCTCGCCGACGCCCGTCGCGGACTCGATGAACACGGTCTGGCCGGAGCCGCCCGACACACCGCCGATCGCGCCGCCGGCGCCGTCGATGAACAGCGCCTTGGACAGGCCCGGCATCCGGCCCTTGTCGTCGGCCAGTTTCGCCTCGGTGCCGACGCCGATGATGGTGGCCATCGCGTCGAAGAACCCGGCGAGCACCAGCGTGAAGACGATCATGCCGACGGTCATCGCGCCGACCTCGCCCCAGCCGCCGAACTCGACGTCGCCGAAGAGCGAGAAGTCGGGCATCGACACGGCGCCGCCGTGCAGTTCGGGGGCGCCGGCCGCCCACTGCTTGGGGTCGACGACACCGGCCGTGTTGAGCACCGCGGCCACGAGCGTGCCGCTGACGATGCCGATGAGGATGGCGCCCGGGATGTTCCGGGCCTGCAGCATGAAGATCAGCAGCAGGGTGCCGGCGAAGAGCAGGACCGGCCAGCCGGCCAGTTCGCCCGCCGGGCCCAGGGTGACCGGTGTGGCCTTGCCCTGGTGCACGAACCCGGACTTGTAGAAGCCGATGAGGGCGATGAACAGGCCGATGCCCATGGTGATGCCGTGCTTGAGCGCGAGCGGGATCGCGTTCATGATCATCTCGCGCAGGCCGGTGACGACCAGCAGCATGATGATCACGCCGTACATCACGCACATGCCCATGGCCTGCGGCCAGGTCATCTCGGGCGCGACCTGGGCGGCGAGGACCCCGGAGACGGACAGGCCCGCCGCGAGGGCGAGGGGCACCTTGCCGACGAAGCCCATCAGGAGCGTGGTGAGCGCCGCCGCGAACGCGGTCGCGGTGATCAGGGGCTGCTGCGCGAGGGTGTTCCCTGCCGCGTCCTCGCCGGACAGGATCAGGGGGTTGAGCAGGAGGATGTACGCCATCGCCATGAAGGTCGTGATGCCGCCGCGCACCTCGCGCGCGACGGTCGACCCCCGGTGGGAGATGTGGAAGTACCGGTCGAGCCAGGACCGTCCGGCCGGGACGCGGGTGCCTTCGCCCGCGTCGTCGGCTGTGGTCCTCGGCTCTACTGACTGCTGGGTCATGTGGGCCTACTCCCAAGGTTCAAAGGGGCACCCGCGGTGGCTCTGGGCGTTGTGCGGGATTTGGGATGGTGCTGCGGCCGCACGACCCGGGGGACGGCCCGAGACGAACGATGAGCGGATCTTTCCTGCGGGGACCGCGAGCGGTGCGGTGCCCGGGTGCTCCGGGCGGCGCGGAGGGTGTGACGTTCCGTTGCGCCGCCCGGAGGGTCTGGGTGCTAGCCCTGTCCCGTGAGGTGCTCGGGCCGTACCGGGGTCCGGTTCAGCTCGAGCCCGGTCGCGTTCCGGACGGCCGCGAGGACCGCCGGCGTCGAGGACAGGGTGGGCGCCTCGCCGATGCCGCGCAGCCCGTACGGGGCGTGGTCGTCGGCGAGTTCGAGGACGTCGACCGGGATGGTCGGCGTGTCGAGGATGGTCGGCAGCAGGTAGTCCGTGAAGGAGGGGTTCCTGACCTTCGCGGTGCGGGGATCGACGACGATCTCCTCCATCACCGCGATGCCCAGGCCCTGGACGGTGCCGCCCTGGATCTGGCCGATGACGGACAGCGGGTTCAGGGCCTTGCCGACGTCCTGGGCGCAGGCCAGCTCGATGACCTTGACCAGGCCGAGTTCGGTGTCGACCTCGACGACGGCCCGGTGCGCGGCGAAGGAGTACTGCACGTGCCCGTTGCCCTGGCCGGTGCGCAGGTCGAAGGGCTCGGTCGGCCGGTGCCGCCACTCCTCCTCGACCTCCACGACCTCGCCCTGCAGGACGTCGGCCAGGTCGCCGAGGACCTCGCCGCCGTCGGTGACGACCTTGCCGCCCTCCAGGAGCAGTTCGGCCGTCGCCCAGGCGGGGTGGTAGGAGCCGAACTTGCGGCGGCCGATCTCCAGGACCTTCTCGCGGACGAGTTCGCAGGCGTTCTTCACGGCGCCGCCGGTGACGTACGTCTGCCGGGAGGCCGACGTCGAACCGGCGCTGCCCACCTGGGTGTCGGCCGGGTGGATGGTCACCTGCGTGACGCCCAGCTCGGTGCGGGCGATCTGCGCGTGGACGGTGACGCCGCCCTGCCCGACCTCCGCCATGGCGGTGTGGACGGTGGCCACCGGTTCCCCGCCCCGGACCTCCATGCGGACCTTGGCGGTGGAGTAGTCGTCGAAGCCCTCGGAGAAGCCGACGTTCTTGATGCCGACGGCGTAGCCGACGCCGCGGACGACGCCTTCGCCGTGCGTGGTGTTGGACAGGCCACCGGGCAGCTGCCGTACGTCGGCGCCCTCGCTGGACTCCCACTGGCGCTCCGGCGGCATGGGCATCGCCTTGACGCGGCGCAGCAGTTCGGCGACCGGGGCCGGGGAGTCGACGGGCTGGCCGGTGGGCATGAGCGTGCCCTGCTCCATGGCGTTGAGCTGCCGGAACTCCACCGGGTCCATGCCCAGCCTCGCGGCCAGCTTGTCCATCTGCGCCTCGTAGGCGAAGCACGCCTGGACCGCGCCGAAGCCGCGCATCGCGCCGCAGGGCGGGTTGTTGGTGTAGAGGGCGATGGCCTCGATGTCCACGTCGTCGATGACGTACGGGCCGACCGACAGGGAGGAGGCGTTGCCGACGACCGCCGGGGAGGCGGAGGCGTAGGCGCCGCCGTCCAGGACGATCCGGCACTTCATGTGGGTGAGCTTGCCGTCCCTGGTGGCCCCGTGCTCGTAGTACAGCTTGGCGGGGTGGCGGTGGACGTGCCCGAAGAAGGACTCGAAGCGGTTGTAGACGATCTTGACGGGCTTGCCGGTGCGCAGCGCGAGCAGGCAGGCGTGGATCTGCATCGACAGGTCCTCGCGGCCGCCGAACGCGCCGCCCACGCCGGACAGCGTCATCCGCACCTTGTCCTCGGGCAGGCCGAGCACCGGCGCGATCTGGCGCAGGTCGCTGTGCAGCCACTGGGTGGCGATGTAGAGGTGGACGCCGCCGTCCTCCTCGGGTACGGCGAGCCCGGACTCGGGGCCGAGGAAGGCCTGGTCCTGCATGCCGAAGGTGTACTCGCCCTCGACGATGACGTCGGCCCGCTCACGGGCCTTCGCCACGTCGCCGCGCACGATCGGCTGGCGGTGCACGATGTTCGGGTGCGGGACGTGACCGCTGTGGTGGTCGTCGCGGTTCTCGTGGACGAGGATCGCGTCCGGGGCGGTGGCGGAGGCCTCGTCGGTGATGACGGGCAGCTCCTTGTACTCCACCTTGATCTTCGCGGCGGCGCGGCGGGCGGTCTCCGGGTGGTCGGCGGCGACGATCGCGACGGGCTCGCCGTGGTGGCGGACCTTGCCGTGGGCGAGGACCGGGGTGTCCTGGATCTCCAGCCCGTAGTTCTTCACGTCGGTCGGCAGGTCGTCGTACGTCAGCACGGCGTAGACGCCCGGCGTCGCGAGCGCCTCGCCGGTGTCGATGGAGACGATCTCGGCGTGCGCGACGGTGGAGCGCAGGATCTGGCCCCACAGCATGTCCTCGTGCCACATGTCGGACGAGTACGCGAACTCGCCGGTGACCTTGAGGACGCCGTCCGGCCGGAGCGTGGACTCGCCGATGCCGCCCTTGGTCCGGGAGCCCTGGGTGATCTTCGTGGGCGTTCCGCTGGGTGAGGACATGGTCAGACCGCCTCTCCCTGCCGGGCGGCCGCGAGGCGGACCGCGTCCATGATCTTCTCGTAGCCGGTGCAGCGGCACAGGTTGCCCGACAGGGCCTCGCGGATGTCCGCGTCGGTCGGGTTCGGGTTGCGCTCCAGCATCTCGTCGGCGGCGACCAGCAGGCCGGGCGTGCAGAAGCCGCACTGGACGGCGCCGGCGTCGATGAACGCCTGCTGGATCGGGGAGAGTCCGGCGCCCTCGCCGGTCTGCGAGTCGGTGCCCTCGGCCTGCCACGTCCGGGCGTCCTGCAGCGAGGTTCCGCAGGCGCCTGAGGCGCAGCCGCCCTCGTCGCGCTGCCTGGCGTAGTCGGCGAGGCCCTCGACGGTGACGACCTCGCGGCCCTCCGCCTGCCCGGCGGCGACCAGGCAGGCACACACCGGCACGCCGTCCAGCCGGACCGTGCACGAGCCGCACTCGCCCTGCTCGCAGGCGTTCTTCGACCCGGGCAGCCCGAGCCGCTCCCGCAGCACGTACAGCAGGGACTCGCCCTCCCACACGTCGTCCGCTTCCTGCGGACGTCCGTTCACGGTGAAGTTGACGCGCATCACGCAGCTCCCTCGGTGGCGCGGCGGGTACCGCGGTAGGACTCCCAGGTCCAGGTCAGCGTCCGGCGGGCCATCACGCCGACCGCGTGGCGGCGGTAGCTCGCGGTGCCCCGGACGTCGTCGATGGGGTTGCAGGCGGCGGAGCACAGGTCCGCGAACTGCTTGGCGACCGACGGGGTGACGATCTTCCCGTTGTCCCAGAAACCGCCCTCCTCCAGGGCCGCGTTCAGGAACTCCTCGGCGGCCTTCGCCCGCACGGGCGTCGGGGCGGCGGAGCCGATGCCGGTGCGCACGGTCCGGGTCCCGGGGTGCAGCGCGAGGCCGAAGGCGCACACGGCGATGACCATGGCGTTGCGGGTGCCGACCTTGGAGAACTGCTGCGGCCCGTCGGCCTTCTTGATGTGCACGGCGCGGATCAGCTCGTCGGGCTCGAGCGCGTTGCGCTTCACGCCCGTGTAGAACGCGTCGATCGGGATGCGGCGGGACCCGCGCACCGACTCGGCCTCCACCTCGGCGCCCGCGGCGAGCAGGGCGGGGTGGGCGTCTCCGGCCGGGGAGGCGGTGCCGAGGTTGCCGCCGACGCCGCCGCGGTTGCGGATCTGCGGGGAGGCGACCGTGTGCGAGGCGAGGGCGAGGCCCGGCAGCTCGGCGCGCAGGTGCTCCATGATCTTCGTGTAGGGCACGGAGGCACCGAGCCGCACGCTCTCCTCACCGACCTCCCACTCGGAGAGGTCGCCGATGCGGTTCAGGTCCAGGAGGTACTCGGGCCGGCGGTGATCGAAGTTGATCTCGACCATCACGTCGGTGCCACCCGCAATCGGCACAGCGGTGGGGTGCTCGGCTTTCGCGGCGAGCGCCTCCTCCCAGCTGGCGGGGCGAAGGAAGTCCATGACCGGCTCTCTTCTTCGTCTTCTCGTGGGGCGTTCAGATTGAGCCAATCCGTGTGCGGCGGTCCCGGCTCGTTCCTGTGGTGTTGACGCGTAATGGCCTCAGTACACAGCGCGGTGCTCCGACGGGGTCAGTCACGGAAACCATGAAGGAGTTGGCTGGCCAGGACGGGCATCTTGTAGATTCGTATGAACGGAGGCCCTCGGAAACCTCCTCGTTTTCCTGTGGAAACGCGCGACACAGCCGCGTGACCTGGGACACAGTCGGGATCCGGCTCCGGGGCGGCGCGTGCCGCCCACCGGCCGGCCGATCAGGTGATCCCTCCGTACCCCTACCCGATCCACCTCATATTTCGAGACACAGAACGGCGGCGACGAGAATGCGGCTGCGCGCACTGCTGGACACGGACGCGCTGGGCCTCAAGCTGCTTGGCGGCGAGGACGAGCTGGACCGCACCGTGCGCGGCGTGATGACCACCGATCTGCGCGACCCCAGCCGCTACCTCTCGGGCGGCGAGCTGGTCCTCACGGGCCTGGCCTGGCGCCGGGACGCCGCGGACTCGGAGCCGTTCGTCCGGATCCTGGTGCAGGCCGGGGTGGCGGCCCTGGCCGCGGGCGAGGCCGAGCTGGGCGACGTGCCGGAGGACCTGGTCGCGGCCTGCGCCCGCCATCGTCTGCCGCTGTTCGCGGTGCACGAGTCGGTGGCGTTCGCGACGATCACCGAGCACGTGGTGCGGCAGGTCTCCGGCGAGCGGGCCGGCGACCTCGCGGCGGTGGTGGACCGGCACCGCCGGATGATGACGTCGGGCCCGGCGGGCGGCGGCCCGGACGTGGTCCTGGACCTGCTCGGCTCGGACCTGGACCTGCGCGCCTGGGTGCTCTCCCCCACCGGCCGCCTGATCGCCGGCTCGAAGTCCGCCGGGCCCGCCCTGCCCGCCGAGGCCTGCGCCCGGCTCGCGGGCGAGCACCTGGCGGCCACCCGCACCGGCCGCCGCGGCCCCCACCGTGTCATCCTGGGCTCCACCACCTACTCGCTCTTCCCGATCCGCTCGACGGGCCGCTCCCCGCAGACCGTCCGGGACGTCCGCGAGACCGTGCTGTCCGACTGGCTGCTGGCCGTCGAGGCGGACGCCGGGGACTGGGCCGAGGAGCGGCTCGACCTGCTGCACGGCGTCACCCAGCTGATCGCCGTCGAACGGGACCGCCGCGACGCCGCCCGCACGGTCCGCCGCCGCCTCGCCCAGGAGGTCCTGGAGCTGGTCCAGACGGGCGCGGCCCCCGGCGAGATCGCCGCCCGCCTGCGGGTGGCCGCCCCGGTCCTGCTGCCCGGCCTGGGCGCGGCGCCGCACTGGCAGGTGGTCGTGGCCCGGGTCGACTGGGACGGGCCCGGGATCGAGACGGGCCCGGTCGCCCAGGCCCTCCTGGAGGAGATCCTGGTCGACCCGCTGTCGTCGGGCCCGGAGCACTCGGACCGCATCGCCGTCGCGCACACCGGCGACGAGGCGATCGCCCTGGTCCCGCTCCCGGCGGTCGCGGCGGAGCACGACGGCTCGGAGACCGGCGTCCTCGCGGACGCGCTGCTGGAGTCGGTACGGGACCCGCTCACGGCCGGCCTCGACGACGGCCGCCTCACCCTGGGCGTCAGCGCGGCGGTCCATTCGGCGGAGGGCCTGCGCGGCGCGCTGGAGGAGGCCCGGCACGCCCGGCGCGTCGCCGCGGCCCGCCCGGGACGGGTCTGCGCCGCGGGCCACCAGGAGCTGGCCTCCCACGTCCTGCTGCTCCCCTTCGTGCCCGACGACGTGCGCCGCGCCTTCACGGCCCGCCTCCTGGACCCCCTGCGCGACTACGACCGCCGGCACCGCGCCGAACTGATCCCCACCCTGGAGGCCTTCCTCGACTGCGACGGCTCCTGGACCCGCTGCGCCACCCGACTGCACCTGCACGTCAACACGCTGCGCTACCGGGTCGGCCGAATCGAGCAGTTGACGAGCCGTGACCTGTCGCGCCTGGAGGACAAGCTCGACTTCTTCCTGGCCCTGCGGATGAGCTGAGACAAGGGGCGCACCGGTCCGGACCCGGGGCGCCTTTCAGGCCGACGACTTTGTGAAATACTTCACCCACCCTCTTGGCCCGGCGCCGCGATTCGTGCTGAGATGCCGCCACCACTCAACAGCTCGATGGCGTGCTCGGGGAGGGCAACGTGGCGCATACCGCCATGTCTGGTAACGGAACGACCGCAGGTGACGATCCCCTCCAGACCGCGGTATGGCGGCTGCGCTCCCGCGGATGCTGGGCCGACGCGGCCGCACTGCTGCTGCCGGCCACTCCCGCGGCGGCGCTGCAACGCGCGTCGTTGCTGGTCGAACGATGCCTGTACACCGAGCAGGGCTGGGAGGAGGCCGAGGACGCGCTGCGCACGGCCGAGGCACTGGCCCACAGCGACGACGAGCGCGGCGCGGCCGCTTGTGAACGCGGGTACTTGGCCTACGCGTCGACGATCCTCGCGGTGCGGGACCGGGCCGACGAGGCACGGGCCGCACTGGGCAGGGCGGCGGCACTGGTCCCTCCGGGTGCCCCGCAGCGGGCCCTGCTGGACTTCCGCCGGGGCCTGCTGGCGGAGAACCTGACGAGCGCGCCCCAGGCCGCCCGGGCCGCCTACCGCCGCGCCCACGCGGGCGCCACGGCCCACTCCGACCCGCTGCTGCTCTCCTTCACCTGGCGCCACCTCGCCGGACTCGCCCTGCGCGACGGCGAGTTGGCCGAGGCCCGGCACGGCTTCGCCGAGTCCCTCCGCATCCGCGAGGAACTGGGCTACCTCGTGGGCACGGCCCCGGCCCTCGTCTCCCTGGCCGACACGGAGACGGAACCGGAGGCCTCCCGGCTCCGCGAGGAGGCCCGCCGCCTGTTCCGCCTCCTCGGCGGCGTCCCGACCTGGCTGGCCCGGCACCTGGCCCCGGCACCACCGGCCGCGACGGCGTGAGAGGACGCCGCGGCTGAGCACGCGACGCGGCGGACCCGCACCCGCGCACGCACGGAAGGGGACGTGCCGGGGGGTGTCCGCCCGCAGCGGTCGGCGCGTCAAAGAACAGTCAGCCGTAAGGAACTCCATCGCGCCGATCCGAGGACGGACACCCCCCGGCGCGGCCCCGCCCCACCACCGCCGGAAGGCGCGACGCGCACCCCCACCGAAACAGCCACAGGCCGCCGCAGGCATCACCACGCACGCCGGTCCCGCTCAGCCCGCGCCCGCCGCCCCCGAGAAATGCTCCCCCACCAGCACCCGCACCACGTCCAGATCCCGCGCGATCAACGCGTCCAGCAGCGCCGTGTGCTCATGCGCGTCCGCCACCAGTTCGGCCCGCCCCCGCACCCCCGGCCCGGCCCCGACCAGCGGCCACTGGGCCCGCCGGTGCAGGTCCTCCGCGATCTGGACCAGCTGCCCGTTCCCCGACAGGGACAGCACCGCCCGGTGGAAGCCCCGGTCCGCCTCCGCGTACGTCGCGCGGCAGCCGGAGGACGCCGCGCGGACCGTCGCCTCGGCCAGCGGGCGCAGTTCGGCCCACCGCTCGGCGGGCACCGTCCGGGCCAGCCGCAGCATCACCGGCACCTCGATCAGCGCCCGCACCTCGGCCAGCTCGGCCAGTTCCCGGGCCCCCCGCTCGACGACCCGGAACCCCCGGTTGGGCACCACCTCGACCGCGCCCTCCAGCGCCAGCTGCTGCATCGCCTCGCGCACCGGCGTCGCCGACACCCCGAAGCGTTCCCCCAGCACCGGCGCCGAGTACACCTCCCCGGGCCGCAGGTCCCCCGCCACCAGCGCGGCCCGCAGCGCGTCGAGGATCTGCCCGCGTACCGAGGCCCGCTGGACGACCGGCCGCACCCGCGGGGCGGCCGGCTCGGAGTGCGTGTGCTCACCCCGCACCGCCCCGGCCCCACCGGCCCCACCGGCCTCCCCGCTCGCCGCGAACGCCCCGGCCGCCCCGGCCTGCCGCGGCACCCGGGCCCGCCCGGCGGCGGCCCCCCGGAGCTGCTCGGCCCCCCGGGGCTGCTCGGACTCCCGGAGCTGCTCGGCCTCCCTCCCGGCGGAGCCCTGTGCGCCCTGCTTCAAGGGTCCTCCCGGGGACGTGTCGGCACTTACGGCACTTGAGGTCATTACGGCGGGTTGTTACTCGCCCGCCAAGCACGATAAGCGCCTCGGCCACCAGTTCAAATCCCGGCGATCATCGGTTAGGTTAGGCTTACCTTTAGAAAGCCCCTTCCCGGTGGCCTCCCACCCAGACGTGGATCGGTGATCGCATGCCCGTGCCCCGTTCGGCCGTCTCCGGCGCCTACGCCCGCCTGGCCGAGGTCCTGCCGGGGCTCGCCGTCACCGAACTGGCCCCCGGGGAACAGGCCCCGGGCGGCGGCCACCGCGTCACCGCGGCGGACCTCGCCGCCGCCGGCCCCGCGCTCGACGCGTTCCTGGCCTGGGACGAGGCGCAGATCCAGCGGGACTACGCCCAGCCGGCCCGCCCCGACGTCGTCGCGAGCTTCGGGCTGCACCGCTACTCCTGGCCCGCGTGCCTGCTGTTCACGGTGCCGTGGTTCCTGGAGCGCCGGGTCCCCCGCTACCCCCTGACGCACGTGTCGTACGACCGCACCGCCCCGGGCCGCCCGCTCGGGCACCTGGCCGTCCGCCCGTCCGGCTTCGCCTGCCTGCCCGGCGACGAGGCGGCCGCGCTGCCCGGCGCCCGGGTCGTCCCCGACGAGGAGGCGCTCCGGGCGGAGGTGCGGTCGGCGGTGGCCGAGCACCTCGAGCCCGTCCTGACCGGCTTCGGCCCCCGGATGCGGCGCCGCGGCCGGGCCCTGTGGGGCATGGCGACGGACGAGATCGTCGAAGGCCTGTGGTACGTCGCCCAGTTGTTCGGCGAGATCGAGGAGCGGCGCGCGATGCGCGAGCTGGAGCTGCTCCTGCCGGGCGCGACCAAGCCCTACGTCGGCACGGCGGCGTTCCGCGAGCTGACCGGCCCGGCCGGCGAGCCGCTGCGCACCCGGGACCGCGTGAGCTGCTGCATGTTCTACACGCTGCGCCCGCAGGACACCTGCGCCACCTGCCCGCGCACCTGCGACGCGGACCGGGTCACCAAGCTGCTGGCGACGGCGAGTTGACGGACCGTCGAACAACGCGGACCCCGGCCGTGCCGTAAGATCGCCGCACCCCGTGCCCACGCCGCTCCCGCTGCCGCCGCACGGCACCCCGACACCCCAGGCACCCCAGGCACCCCCCGCTCCCGGCCACGCACTCCCACAGACGCTTCACATCTTCCTCACCTGTCACGGGAACTTTCCGCGGAACCACTCGTACAGGTAGTCTTATTCGAACTCAACTCCCGCCCCTCACGCGGCAGTTCGAGCAGAACGCCGCCCTGGGCATCCCCTTGCACTTCCTTGGCGGCCTCTTGCCCCGAAACCCCCTGAGGGCCGTCGGGATTGGGCCACTATGGCGGGCGTTACGCCCTATCCCAATGCAAGGGACCACCCAGATGAGACTGACCGACATATCGCTGAACTGGCTGCTACCGGGCGCCGTGCTTCTCCTGGGCATGCTGGCGGCGGTGGCGGTGCTCGCGCGCGGCAAGCGCTCCTCGGTCAAGGACACGAGCGCGGACGATTCCTGGGAGCGCAGCGAGGAGCGCCGCAGACGCAAGGAAGCCGTCTACGGCACTGTTTCCTATGTCCTGCTGTTCTGCTGCGCGGCCGTGGCCGCCGCCCTCTCCTTCCACGGCCTGGTCGGCTTCGGCGAGCAGAACCTCGGCCTGACCGGCGGCTGGCAGTACCTCGTCCCGTTCGGTCTGGACGGCGCGGCGATGTTCTGTTCCGTGCTCGCGGTGCGCGAGGCCAGCCACGGTGACGCCGCGCTCGGCTCCCGGATACTGGTCTGGACGTTCGCCTTCGCCGCGGCCTGGTTCAACTGGGTGCACGCGCCCAGGGGGATCGGCCACGACGGAGCCCCCCACTTCTTCGCCGGCATGTCCCTGTCGGCCGCCGTGCTGTTCGACCGCGCGCTGAAGCAGACCCGCCGGGCCGCCCTGCGCGAGCAGGGCCTGGTGCCGCGTCCGCTGCCGCAGATCCGTATCGTGCGCTGGCTGCGGGCCCCCCGGGAGACGTACAGGGCCTGGTCGCTGATGCTGCTGGAGAACGTACGCAGCCTGGACGAAGCGGTCGACGAGGTGCGCGACGACAAGCGCAAGAAGGACGAGGCCCGGCAGCGGCGCCGCGACCAGCAGCGGGTGGAGCGGGCCCAGCTCAAGGCGATCAGCCGCGGTCACCGCGGCTACCTCGGCCGCGGTGGCGGCGGCCGGGAGCTGGAGGTCCAGGTGGAGCGCGCCCCCGCGCAGGTCTCCTCGGAGCCTGCCATATCGGCGCCGGAGCCCCTGCCCGTCCGCTCGCGTCCCTCCCTTCAGCCGGTCCGCAAAGGGTCTGACCCGGTGACCGTCGACCTCACCGCGGAGGACGACACGATGGCGCTGCCGCGGCTGGACTCCCTGGAGCGCAAGCTCAAGGACCTGGAGCAGCAGTTCGGCTGACCGAGCCGCACCGGAACGGCGAGGGGGCGTGGCCTGCGGGCCGCGCCCCCTCGGTGTTCACGCCGCCTCGGCGCCCAGTTCGAACCACACGGCCTTGCCCACGCCGTGCGGCCGCACTCCCCAGGCGTCCGCGAGGGACTGCACCAGGAACAGCCCTCTGCCGTTCGTGCCCTCGTCGGCGACCGGTACGCGCAGCCGCGGCCTGCGGGCCACGAAGTCCCTCACCTCCACGCGCAGTCCGCGCGGTCCGACGGTGGCCGTCAGGAGCGCGTCGTGGTCGGTGTGGACGATCGCGTTGGTGACGAGTTCGCTGGTGAGCAGCTCCGCCACGTCGGTGAGGTCCGACCGCTCCGGTCTTCCCCAGTGCCCGAGCAGTTCCCGCAGCGCCCTGCGCGCCTCCGGCACGGCCCGCAGGTCCGCCCGCCCGAGTCTGCGCCTCAGCTGAGGCTCCGGCGCCCGCTCCGCGATGTCGTCGGCCCTGTCCTCCACGGTCTTGGCCGGGTGGGCCTCCACCGCTATGGGACCGCCCCCTCGTACCTGCCTCTCCATGACCCCCGCCCGCGCGCCGATGTCGGTTCCCCCAGCTCGAACACGTTCACGGGGATCCATGCCCCGTCGCACACGCGGCAGTCATCCCGGATCGTCGACAACCGGTGTTCGGCCACACGGACGGGGCGGATGGCACATGCTCAGAGCGCTTGAGCGCTACCGCGGGGGCGGGGTGGGGGACAAGAGGGTAACGGCCAGGAGTCCTCAAGTGGATGCTGACCGCCGGAGATCGGACGATGGGCCGAGGGCCGTCTGCCGATCCGGGCGTACGCCGTGACGGGCCGGGGCGGCTGATCACCTTCCGCGGGGGTCCGGGGAAGTTGGCCGAACTACGACGGTCTTTCCGGGGCACCGACCGGTACGGGGCCGTCCTCCCCACCCCCGTGGCGGGAGGACGGCCCCGGGTCCGGCCGTCAGTACAGCTTGTTGACGGCGGTCGTGGTCGTCTTCTTGAAGGCGCCCACCGGGGCGTCGCCGAAGTCGCCCATCTGGCCCCACTCGACGACGGTGACGGTCTTGCCGTCGCGGCCGACCGACAGCAGGGAGACGTCGGTGGCGCCCCAGGACGTCTCGGTGTGCAGTCCGCGGACGCGGGCGCCCTCCTCCACCGGCAGCGTGCCGTAGTACCGGCCCTCGGCCCGGGTGTCCGGGTCGGACTCCTCGATGCGGTCGGCGCAGGTGCGGATCCTGTCGTCCAGTGCCTTCGCGAGCGCCTTGGCCTTGGCGGTGGAGCCCGTGACGACGGTGACCTGGACGGCGCTTGTCTCCAGCTCCGTCCAGAACGCGCGGTGCCGGTAGTCGTAGCCGGGCAGCCCCTCCTGGCCCAGGCAGGCGGCGAGTTCCTCCGGGAAGCCGTCGGTGACCGGGCCGGCGGTCCAGGCCGAGGACGGGTGCGGCGGCAGCTGGGACGCCGACAGGAACTTCGGCTGGACGGCCTTCGGAGCGGCGCCGGCCGCCGGGGCCGTGAGGACCGCGCCGGCCGCGAGGGCCGCGGCGGTGAGTGCGGTGAGCGCGCCGGTCCGGGTGCGCATGGGCATGGGTGTCCCCCCGTGGGTGAGTGCGTGGATGTCGGTTGCCGTCACGGCTCGGCCCGGTCGGCCCGGGCCCGTCCGGTGCGGCACCAGAAGCATCGGCGGTCACGGCGGCCCGGCGCAACGGCCCGCGCCCGGCCGGCGGGGGTGGAACCATCCCAGCCCCTGTGACGTGCAGGTACATGGGTGCCTGGGATGCCGTCCCGGGCCGGGTCGGACCCAGGAGACGGGGGAACGGTGTCGGCACACGAGGACCTCGGCGACGTCGGCGAGTTCGCGGCGCTGCTGCGGTCGCTGAAGGACCGCACGGACCGCAGCTACGGCTCCCTGGCCCGCCGTCTGGCGATGAACACCTCGACCCTGCACCGCTACTGCGCGGGCGACGCGGTCCCCGTCGACTTCGCCCCCGTCGAGCGCTTCGCGGCCCTGTGCGGGGCGAGCCCGGAGGAACGCCTGGAGGTCCACCGCCGCTGGCTCGCGGCGGTGGCGGCACGGCAGAGACCCCGCACGGCGGCCGCCGCGGGCACGCCCGGGGAGGAGCCGGTCACGGACAGCGCGAGCGACGAGGCACCGGGTGCCGAGGAGCACGGGCGGGAGTCGGGGCAGAAGCCGGGACAGGAGCACGGGCGGAAACCGGGGCAGGACGACCGGCAGGAGCCGGGACAGAAGCCGGGACAGGAGCACGGGGAGCACGGGCGAGAGCCGGGACAGGAGCAGGGACGGGACGCGCCCGGCTCGGCGGCCGGGCCCGCGGACGCCCCGGCCGGACCGGCGGAGGCCCCGGACGGACCGGCGGAGGCCCCGGACGGACCGGCGGAGGCCCCGGACGGACCGGTAGACGCCCCGGACGGACCCGCGGACGCCCCGGGCGGGGCGCCCGCCCGACCCGGGTACCGCCGCAGGCGGGTCACCGTCGGACTGGCCGCCGCCTGCGCGGTGCTGGCCACGCTCGGGAGTCTGGCCGCGCTGCCCGACGGGCGGCGCGCGTCCGCCGGGGACCGTGCCGGTACGGCGTCCGGCCCCGCGGCGACCGGTACGGCACGCGCCGAGGCATCCGCCGGGCGCTCCGCCTCCCCCACCCCGGGCGGCTCCCCCGCTTCCGGGCGGCCTTCGCCCTCCGCCACCCCGCCGGAGGAGAAGGCCGCCCCCTCGCCCTCGGTCCGCGGCACCACCGCCCCACCGGACCGCGGCACGGCCGCCACCCCGCCCCTGGCCTGGTCGGCCGACTCCCAGGCCTGGAAGGCCGGTTGCGGGCACGACTACGTGATCGCCAAGCCGCCGGGTCAGGTGCCGCCGCCCCCGGCCCCGCAGGACGCCGGGACCTGGGCCGCGACGCAGGGCGCGGTGCACGCGGGCGAGACGGTCGTGCGGCTGACGGTGCAGGGGCTGAGCGACACGGCCGTCGTGCTGGAGGCCCTGCGCGTGCGGGTGGCCGGGCGGCAGGAACCCGCGCGGGGCAACGCCTACGCCATGGACCAGGGCTGCGGCGGCGCGCTCACCCCGCGCTACTTCGACGTGGACCTGGACAAGGACCGCCCGCTCGCCCGCCCGGTCGCCGGGAGCGACGCCGGCACGCCGATCCCGGCGGTGAGCCTGCCGTACCGCGTCTCGGCGCGGGACCCCGAGGTGCTGCTGGTCACCGCCCGGACGCAGGGGTGCGACTGCCGCTGGTACCTGGAGCTTGACTGGTCCTCCCAGGGCCGCCGGGGCACGGTCCGCGTCGACGACGGCGGCAGCCCGTTCCGCACCAGCGCCCTCAAGGGCCTGCCCCGGTACATGTACGACACCTCGGCCCGGCAGTGGACCCCGTACGGCTAGCCCCGCCGCACCGCCGAGGCACCGGCTAAGGCCTCGGCACGTTGCGCAGGTTGGAGCGGGCCATCTGCAGCATCCGGCCGACCCCGCCGTCCAGCACGATCTTGGACGCGGACAGGGCGAACCCGGTCACCATCTCCGCCTTGATCTTCGGCGGGATGGACAGCGCGTTGGGGTCGGTGACGACGTCGACGAGGGCCGGGCCCTTGTGCCTGAACGCGTCCTTCAGCGCCCCGGCGAGGTCCTTGGGCTTCTCGACGCGTACGCCGTAGGCACCGCAGGCGCGGGCGACGGCGGCGAAGTCGGGGTTCTTGTTGGCCGTCCCGTACGAGGGCAGGCCCGCGACCAGCATCTCCAACTCGACCATGCCGAGGGAGGAGTTGTTGAAGAGGACGACCTTGACGGGGAGGTCGTACTGCACGAGCGTCAGGAAGTCGCCCATCAGCATGGAGAACCCGCCGTCGCCGGACATCGACACGACCTGCCGGTCGCGGTCGGTGAACTGCGCGCCGATCGCCATGGGCAGGGCGTTCGCCATGGAGCCGTGGGAGAAGGAACCGATCACGCGACGGCGGCCGTTGGGTGAGAGGTAACGGGCGGCCCAGACGTTGCACATGCCGGTGTCGACGGTGAACACGGCGTCGTCGGAGGCGACTTCGTCGAGCACGGCCGCCACGTACTCGGGGTGGATCGGCACGTGCTTCTCCACCTTGCGGGTGTAGGCCTTCACCACCCCCTCCAGCGCGTCGGCGTGCTTCTTCAGCATCCGGTCGAGGAAGCGCCGGTTCTTCTTCTCCTTCACCCGCGGGATCAGGCAGCGCAGCGTCTCCCGTACGTCGCCCCACACCGCGAGGTCCAGCTTCGAGCGGCGGCCGAGGTGTTCGGGCCGGACGTCGACCTGCGCGATCTTGACGTCGTCGGGGAGGAAGGCGTTGTACGGGAAGTCGGTGCCGAGCAGGATCAGCAGGTCGCACTCGTGGGTGGCCTCGTAGGCGGCGCCGTACCCGAGGAGGCCGCTCATGCCGACGTCGTACGGATTGTCGTACTGGATCCACTCCTTGCCGCGCAGGGCGTGCCCCACCGGGGACTTGATCTTCCCGGCGAACTCCATGACCTCGGCGTGCGCGCCTGCGGTGCCGCTGCCGCAGAACAGGGTGACCTTCTCGGCCCGGTCGATCATGTCCGCGAGCTTGTCGATCTCGGCGTCACCGGGGCGGACGGTCGGCCGGGAGGTGACGAGGGCGGTCTCGGCGGCCTGCTCGGGGGCGGGCAGGTCGGCGATGTCGCCGGGCAGGGTGACGACGCTGACGCCGCTGCGGCCGACGGCGTTCTGGATGGCGGTCTGCAGCAGCCGGGGCATCTGCCGCGGACTGGAGATCATCTCGCTGTAGTGGCTGCACTCGGCGAACAGGCGGTCGGGGTGGGTCTCCTGGAAGTAGCCGAGGCCGATCTCGCTGGAGGGGATGTGCGAGGCGAGGGCGAGGACCGGGGCCATCGAGCGGTGGGCGTCGTAGAGGCCGTTGATGAGGTGGAGGTTGCCGGGACCGCAGGAGCCGGCGCAGGCCGCGAGCCCTCCGGTGATCTGCGCCTCCGCACTCGCGGCGAACGCGGCGGTCTCCTCGTGCCGTACGTGGATCCAGTCGATGGCGGGGTTGCGGCGGACGGCGTCGACCACGGGGTTGAGGCTGTCGCCGACGACTCCGTAGAGGCGTTTGACCCCGGCACGGGTCAGGATGTCGACGAACTGTTCCGCGACGTTCTGTTTGGCCATGGTTCTCGTCTGCCCCTTCGGTCTCCTGAGATCCCTCCGAGGTCCATCAAGTCACACGGCACGCGCTCACGCCTCCCACACCGCGGCCACCGTCCGGTCGTCCGCGTACCCCTTGACCCGCACCTGGGAGTCGGCGAGGAACGCGGCGAGGCCGGGCGGTTCGGGCCCGGACCACCGGTCGGCGAGGTGCTCGCCCAGTTCGGGTTCGCCGCGCAGCGGGTCGGCGAGGCCGCCGCTGCACAGCAGGAGCGTGTCACCCGGGCGGGCGATGGAGGTGCGGAAGCGGAAGGGTTCGCGGGGCGGCTCGGGGGCCGGTTCGTAGGGGCTGGGCGGGGTCGGGATGCCGAGGTCCATGGTGAGCCGGTCGCCCCCGGGCGTCTCGGACGGCGGCGACCCGAAGCCCACGACCGCTTCGCCCTTGACCTCGGTGACCCGCGGCTCGATGTCCTGCCACTCCCCCTCCCGCAGCCGGAACAGCCCGCCCGGTCCGACGCCGAAGAACACCCGGGTACGGCACGCGGGGTCGCCCGGCAGCAGCAGGCAGCGCAGGCTCGCCGCGTACTCCTCCGGATCGACGCCCTGTTCGGCGGCGCTGGCGCGGAGCTTGCCGAGGCTGCGGTCGGTGAGGCGGTGCAGCCCCGACTTGAGGTCACCGCGCCGGCCGCCTCGTATGTCCTCCACCAGCCGCGCGTGGCTGCGGCCCACGGCCCGCCCGATCCAGTGGCAGGCCTCGGCGGCGGCCCGGTGCGCCCCCGGCGCGGCCCGGGCCCCGGTCGCCATCGCCACGAGCAGCAGCGCGCGCTCCCCGGTGCCGAACCGTGCGGTGAGCAGCGCGTCCCGCCGGGGCTCCCCGCGGTACCGCGCGGAGTCCCCCCGCACGGACGCGGCCCGCAGCGTGCAGGCTCCGTGCCGCGCCCCGTCGAGCACGGTGTCCGGGACGAGATCGTCCAGCGCCTCCGGGTCGGCGGCCGGCAGCGCGGTGGGTTCGGCGTCGTAGGTGGGCGGCCGGGACCCGACGTGGGCCCGGGCCCCGGGGGCGGGCGCGAGCGGTTCTACGCGGGGTCCCGGGTCGCCGTCGCCGTCGTCATCGCCGTCGACATCGTCACCGGGGCCGGGGGTGAAGGGGTGCGGCGGTGCGGGGAACGGCGTGGCGGAGAGGGCGGTGGAGGTGGGTGAGGCGGGGGGCGGGGTGGCTGGAGGGGGTGGGGCGGGCGCGGGTGAGGCGGATGGCGGGGCGGCTGCAGGCGGTGGGGCGGGCACGGGTGAGGCAGATGGCGGGGTGGCCGGAGGCGGTGGGGCGGGAGCGGGTGAGGACGGTGGCGGTGAGGACCGTGGCGGGTCGGCGGGGATCGGTGGGTTGTCGTGGCTCCGGGACGCCGGTGACCGGACGGCCGGGTCCGGTGCGGCGGACGGTGGATCGGCCGGGGCCGGCGGGTTGCCGGGAGCCCGGGACGCCGGCGGGTGGACGGCCGGACCCGGTGCGGCGGGCGGCTCGTCGGCCGGGGCCGGAGGCGGGGGCGGGGGCGCGGTCCACGGCCGGCCGGCGGCCGGTGACGTGGGCCGCGCGTCGGCCGGTGCCCGGGGTGCGGGTGGCGGATCGGCGGGGGCCGCGGGCGGAGGCGCGGTGCGGGGGTCGACGGGAGCGGAGGGCTCGTCGGCGGCTGCCGGGGGCGCGGGGTTCCAGGGCCGGTCCGTCGCGGTGGCCGCGGTGTCCCGCGGGCCGTGCGACCCGGGAGGGTCCGTGGCCGGGGGCGGCGGCACGGGTGGCCGCGCGGCGGCCGGGAGGGGGACGGGCCCGGGAGGCCGGACCGGCGGCGGCTCCCAGGGGGCGCGGCGCGGGGCGTCCGGTACGTCGTCGGCTCCGGCCCGGGGCGCGGGGACCACCGGCTGCGAAGGGCCCGGCCGCCGGTCGGGACCCGCGCCCGCCGAACCGGACGCGGACCGCTGATCCCGCACTCCGTCCGAACCCTCCTCCGGCACACCCACCGTCCCCGCCGCCGAGGCGAAGCGGTCGTCCAGGGAATCGGGGGCCGGTGCGGGGCCCGTGTCGCCGGTGGAGTCGTCGTACAACTGCCCCCACCAGTCGTCCTCGTGACCGGTGGGCCTTCCCCCCTGCTGGCTCATGCCCGTAATTGTCCACCGCACGGGCCGGTTGAAAACGGGGCTTGTGGAAAAACCGGCCCCCGCCCCGCCACGAACCGCGCCTCGGGTGAGGGAGGGAACGGCCGTGCGATTCACGGGCCGTACCGGCGACCCCGCCACGCTGACCTGGGGGTCTCACGCACGGCTACGGCCCTGACCTGCGCCTTCTCCGGTGTTCCGGCAGTCTGGTCAGATGGGAGTGTGGGACCTCCTGCTGGTCGGGCTGGTCATCCTGCTCGGACTGTGCGGAGTGCTGCTGCCCGCGGTGCCCGGGTCATGGCTGGTGTGGGCCGCGGTCCTGTGGTGGGCCCTGAAGGACCCGCAGCCCGTCGCCTGGTGGGTCCTGGTGGGCGCCACCGTCCTGCTGCTCGTCTCGCAGGCCGTGCGCTGGGCGCTGCCGCCGCGCCGGCTGCGCGCGGACGGCACCAACCACCGCATGCTGTTCTACGCCGGTGCCGCGTCCACCGCCGGTTTCGTCCTGCTCCCCGTACTCGGCGCGATCCCCGGTTTTCTGGCCGGTATCTACCTCTTCGAACGGCACCGCCTGGGCCGCCGCGCCGGGGCGGCGGCCGCCGTGCGCACCGTGATGCGCTCGGGCGGCTCCAGCGTCCTGGCCGAGCTGTTCACCTGCCAGCTGATAGCCGCGGCCTGGGTGGGCGCGGTGTTCTGGGGCTGACCCCGGTCCCGGCGTCCGGCCCGGACCCGATCCCTTCAGGCGGGCAGCACCCCCTCGTGCGTCAGCAGCCGCACCTTGCGGTCCAGCCCGCCCGCGTACCCCGTCAGAGCGCCGCCCGCCCCGATCACCCGATGGCACGGCCGGACCACCAGCAGCGGGTTCGCCCCGATCGCCCCGCCGACGGCCCGTACGGCCGCCCGGGGCGCCCCGATCCGCGCGGCGATCTCCCCGTACGTCACGGTCGAGCCGAAGGGGATGTCGTCGAGCGCGGCCCACACCCTCTTCCGGAACGCGGTGCCCTCGGCGTGCCACCGCAGCCGGAACTCCTTCAGGTCCCCGGCGAAGTACGCCTGCAGCTGCTCCTGAGCCGCGCGGAAGGGCCCGGGGTCCCGCCGCCAGTCGTCCAGCGGCGCGCGCCCGCCCTTCTGCCCGGGCACGGACAGCGAGGTCAGCGCTCCCGTGGGGGCGGCGGTCAGGAGCAGCGGCCCGAGCGGGGAGCTGACACTGGTCCAGTAGGTCGGGTCGGTCATCAAATCTCCCACTCCCCCGCTGCGCGCAGGTGGTTCAGGGCGTACGAGCGCCAGGGGCGCCAGCTGTCGGGGACGTCGGGGCCGGGCGGGGCCACGTCCGGGTCGCCGAGGGCGCGGGTGCGGATCTCGGCGACGGTACGGGCGTCGAGCCCGGGCACGGCCCGCAGGGCGTCCTGGGCGTCGTCCCGGTCGGCGCCCGGGTCCAGGCGCACGGCCCGGTCGGCCAGGGCGGCGGTGAGCGCGCCGAGGGTGCCGCCGGGTTCGGCCCCGGCGAGGACGGACGGCTCGGGGAAGAGGTGGGTGAGGCTGCCGCAGGGGGCGTCCAGGGCCTTGCCGTACCGGCGTACCAGCCGCTCCGCCTCCACGGGCCCGGCCAGTGCGCGCACGGCGAGTTCCTCCGGGTCCGCGGTGCCCGGCGAGCGCAGGCCGGGCCGGGCGGCGACCAGGGGCGCGAGCCGGGGGTCGGCGCCGAGGCGCTCGTCGACGGCGTACGGGTCGGCGTCGAGGTCGAACAGCCGCCGCAGCCGCTGCACGGCGGTGGTCAGGTCGCGGAGGTCGGTGAGGTGCAGCCGGGCGTCGAGCCAGCCGCCCGGGTGGGCGCCGAGCCCGGTGCGGGCGGTGCCGGGGCGTTCGTGGACGGCGGCGATGCCGGTGCCGTAGGGCAGGCGGAGCGTGCGCCGGTACGTGCGCCCTCCGGGCGGGCCGTTCACCTCCTCGACGCCGGGCACGGCCTCGCGTTCCAGCAGGTCGAAGACGGGTCCGGCCTGGTAGGGGCCGCGGTGGGCGAGCCGGAGCGGGATGCCGGCGTCCGGGGTGGGGGTGCGCCGGGCCCGGCCGCCCTTCGGCGCGGCGGCGGCACGCAGCTCGCTCGGGGTCGCCGCGTAGACGGCCCGGATCGTGTCGTTGAACTGCCGCACGCTGGCGAAGCCCGAGGCGAACGCGATCTCGGTGATGGGCAGCCCGGTCGTCTGCACGAGCACGCGCGCGGTGTGGGCCCGCTGGGCCCGTGCGAGGGCGACCGGTCCGGCGCCGAGCTCGGCGGTGAGCTGGCGCTGCACCTGCCGTGCGCTGTAACCGAGGCGGACGGCGAGCCCGGCGACGCCCTCCCGGTCGACCACGCCGTCGGAGATCAGCCGTACGGCGCGGGCCACCACGTCGGCGCGGACGTTCCACTCGGCGGAGCCCGGCACGGCGTCCGGACGGCACCGCCGGCAGGCCCGGAAACCGGAGCCCTGCGCGGCGGCGGCCGTGGCGAAGAACCGCACGTTGGCCCGCTTCGGGGTGACCGCGGGGCAGCTCGGCCGGCAGTAGATCCCGGTCGTCTCGACGGCGAAGAAGAACACCCCGTCGAACCGTGCGTCACGACTGCGCACGGCCTCGTACCTGGTGTCCTCGTCGGTTCTCTCCTCCATCACGACTCCAGTCTCGGCTGCCGCGCCGGTCCCCGCTGGCGGAAATCGGACACGGCATTCGGAGGCGTGAGGGCAGGATGCGTGGCGGGTGGGCCGGCGGGGCCGGTGCGCTCCGTCCCGGCCCCCCGGTCCCGCGCCATCCGCGCCATCCGCGCTATCCGCGCTATCCGCGCCAGTGCGCCCCCCGCTTCGCCTCCATCGCCGCCTTGCCGATCGCTCCCTTCCGCTTCCAGTCCTTGCGGATCTCCGCGCGCAGGCGCGCGTCGGTCTTGGCGACGATGCGCTGGTTCTCCCGCAGGAGCTTGCGGTAACTGTGCAGCCGCCGTTCCGGCAGTTCGCCGTCCTCGACGGCGGCCAGGACCGCGCAGCCCGGCTCGGCCTCGTGGGCGCAGTCGTGGAAGCGGCAGCGCCCGGCCAGTTCCTCGATCTCGGAGAAGACCTGCCCGACGCCGGTCTCGGCGTCCCACAGGCCCACGCCCCGCAGCCCCGGCGTGTCGATGAGGACGCCCCCGCCGGGCAGGAGGAGCAGGTTGCGGGTCGTCGTGGTGTGGCGGCCCTTGCCGTCGACGTCCCGGGTGGCCTGGACGGCCATGGCGTCCTCGCCGAGCAGTGCGTTGGCGAGAGTGGACTTGCCCGCGCCGGACTGGCCGAGCAGCACGGTCGTACCGCCGCCGACGGTCGCCGCGACGACGTCGAGTCCCTCCCCGTCGTGGGAGCTGACCGGCAGCACCGGCACGCCGGGCGCGCTGGTCTCCACGTCCTGGACGAGGTGGGCGCGGGTCACGGCGTCGGGCACGAGGTCGGCCTTGGTCAGGACGACGACGGGCTGCGCGCCGGACTCCCAGGCGAGCGCGACGAACCGCTCGATGCGGCCGAGGTCGAGTTCGACGGCGAGGGAGACGGCGACGACGGCGTGGTCGACGTTGGCCGCGAGGATCTGTCCCTCGGACCGCTTGGAGGAGGTGGAGCGGACGAAGGCGGTGCGGCGCGGCAGGTACGCGCGGACGTAGCGCGGGTTGCCGCCGGGTTCGACGGCGACCCAGTCACCGGTGCAGACGACCCGCATCGGGTCGTGCGGGGTGACGAACGCGGTGTCGGCGCGCAGCACTCCGCCGGCGGTGGCGACGTCGCACTGCCCGCGGTCCACCCGGACGACGCGTCCGGGCAGCAGTCCTTCGCCGGCGTAGGGGGTGAACGCGTCCGCCCACGCGTCGTCCCAGCCGTAGGGGGCGAGCGCGGAGAAGACGGAGGAGGCAGAGCTGGTGGAAGACAAGGGTGACCCTTTCCAAGGTCGGCCCCGGCGCGACAGTCGGTCGGATCAGCCGGCGGCCATGGAGGTGGACGTGATGATCTGGATGCGCGCAGCGCTCGTCGCGGTGACAGCCATCGGTCGACACCTCCTCGTCCTTCTCGTCTTCTGTGCTTCTGCAGCGTTCAGCTTTCGGCTTTCGGCTTTCGGCTTTCGGCTGTGAGCTTCTGTGCCCTGCTCTTCGCAGAACGCCGTAACGGTATCCCGTCACGGCGGAGCCGCGTCAACTGCTTTTCGCGCAGGCGCGTCCGTTCAGCTCGAAGTCGTACGGCGGCGTGTTCCTGCCCCGCCAGGAGGCGAGGAAGCCGAACGACAGGTCACCGCCCGCGGCGACGGACTTGTTGTAGTCGGCGGCGGTGGCGGTGACGCGGGAGCCGTCCTGGGAGACGGAGGCGTCCCACATCTGGCCGACCTGCTGGCCGTCCCGGAAGGACCACGACACGCGCCAGGAGTCGAGGGGTTCGGCGGTGGTCACGGTGACGGCGGCCTGGAAGCCGTCGGGCCACTGGTTGACCAGGTCGTACTCGACGCGGCAGGACGGGTCCTTGCTCTCCTCCGGCTCGGTCCGGTCCTCGGTGGGCGAGGACGTGCCCTGCGGTTCGGTGTGCCGGTTCTCGCCCCCGGACTCGCCGGGCTTGCCGGTCTTGCCGGGCTCCTTCGTGCCCTCGGAGGCGTGGCCGGCCGGCTTCGAGGTGGCGGGCGGCAGGGAAGGGGCGTCCGGCAGCGAGGGGCCGGGGTCGGCGACCGGCTGGCGGTCGGCGTCGCCGCGCGCCTCGAATCCGTCGCCGGAGCCGCCGGAGGGCAGCAGGGTGACGCCGAGTGCCAGCACGGAGACCAGGACCGCGGCGACGAGCAGTCCGTTGCGGGCGACGCGCGTCTTCTGTGCCCCGGCCTCCGGGTCGTCGGCCGTCCCGCCCGCCGAGCCGGGCCGGCCGGCGCCGAGCCGTACCTCGGCCGCGCGGCGGCGCCGCTCCAGGTAGGCGAGCCCGCCCCAGCCGATCACGCCGCCGGCCAGCGCGCCCGGCAGTCCTCCGCCGTGCAGACGCAGGCAGGCGGCGGCCTCGGCGCACTGCACGCAGGTGGCGAGGTGCCGGGAGAGGTCGCCGGGGGCGTCGGCGTCGGCCGCGCGGGTGACGGCGTCCAGCAGCCGTGCGTAGCTGCGGCACTGCGCGTCCATCGGCGTGTCGAGGTGGTTGCGGTGGCAGCGGTCCCGGAACAGGGTGCGCACCTGCTGGAGTTCCTCGCCGGCGGAGGCCGGGTCGAGGCCCAGGCGGCGGGCGACCAGCGACAGCGGCAGCGCCTCCACCTCGGCCAGCCACAGCAGTTCCGCGTCCGCCTGCTGCAGGTCGCGCAGGCCGCGCAGCGCGAGCGGGCGCTGCAGGGGCGGTCCGGTGTAGCGTGCGGCCTTGTCCGAGTTGAGCCACAGCCGCAGATCGGGGTCGAGTTTGTGGCCCTGCCCCTCCTCCTCCCAGGCGGCGGCCGTGGTGCGTACGGCGGTCAGCAGCAGGGGGATGCGCGGCAGCCGGGCGGGGCGGCGGCCGGTGCCGCGGACCGGGCCGGCTTCGGCGGCGCGGACCTCGCGCATGCCGTGTGCGAACGCCTCGCGGCCCAGCTGTGCGGCGGCGGTGGAGCCGGACGTGCACAGGTCGGCGTAGGCGAGGACCGCGTCCCAGCACTCGGAGAACAGCGCGGCCTCGGTGGCGTCCTGAGGTGTCGGCAGGTCGGGCATGAGTCTCCTGCATCCACAAGCGAGGTCAACTCACCACGTCATCAATGGAGTTGGGGGAACCTCGGGGCAGGGGACGAGCTTTTCACGCTTCTGACACAACTGACAAGCGGCGTATTCAAATTCCGGGCTCCGGGCGCGCGGCCGGACCAAGGCCGTCCGGCCGCGCACCGGTCCCGCTGCCTGGTCCCGCCCGCGCTGCTCCCGGCCGGCTCCGGGAGGTGATACGTACGGCAGGCCCGTTCGTCTCGATCGACGGCAGGCCCGTTCGTCTCGATCGGACGAGCGCGGGATCCGGACGGGCGCGTGACCCGGTCGACCGGGCGCGTGACCCGGTCGACCGGGCGCGGGGTCCGGTCGACCGGGCGCGGGGTCCGGTCGACCGGGCCGGGTCAGGTCTCGGCGGGTTCGCGGGTCAGATCTCGACGGGTTCGCGGGTCAGACCTCGACGGGTTCGTCCGCCGGGAGGCTGTCCATGAAGGAGCTGACGGAGAAGACCGCGTTGCCGGCGCCGGGCGGGCCGTAGCCGGGGGGCGAGGAGAGGCCGAAGTCCTCCATCGTCTGCCGGTACGCCTGGAGCAGGCGGATGTGGTACTCCAGAGGCGCGCCCTGCGGGTTGGCCTTGCCGAGCGGGGTCGTGGGCTCCGGGCACCAGGTGGTGAAGCGGGGCGTGATGCCGTGCGACATGAAGAAGCGCAGGCCCTCGGTGGTGGAGTCGATGGCCTCGTCGACCGTCTTGAAGCCGAAGGGCTCGGCCATCTCCACGCCCGCCACGAAGTTGGGGATGACGTTGCGTGCGCCGAAGACCTCGGCGGAGTCCAGGATGCGCTTGTGCCACTCGTCACGGCCGACGTACCGCTCCTTGCCGGGGCAGTACATCTTGAACAGGTACTCGTCCCACACCTCGTAGTTGGGGTGGTAGATCTGCACGCCGTAGTCCTTGAAGCGCTGCACGTCGTCGCGCGGCAGCGCCTGGGCGACGACCTTGCCGATCCAGCGGCCGGGGAAGCGCTCCTCGATGGCCTTGGCGTAGTGGCCGTAGAAGTCGGCCTCGTCGCGGCCGGAGACCGTCTTGGTGATGGCGCCGCCGGTGAGGGTGTAGGCGGTGGAGGTCTTCGCGGTGTCGTAGCGGTCGATGATCTCCAGGGCCTCCAGCACCTCCTCGACGTCCTTCACACCCGTGTACGGACGGCCGGCGGCCTTGTGCTGGCGCCAGTTGTGGTTGATGTCGCAGTACTGGCACTCCTCCTTGGCGCCGAAGTACTGGCAGACCCGGAAGACGGTCAGGTAGATCAGGTAGCCCCACTGGATGGTCGGGGCGACCTCCATGACCGACTTCCCGTTGGAGAGGGTGTGCCGGTAGTACTCGGGCATCGGCGGCACGCCGACGTCGGAGATCCGCCTGCCGTCGAGGTAGAGGCCGAGCACGCCGTCCTCGTTCGCGGCGACGCGGTACGGCGAGGAGGGGTTCACCCGGACCGAGACGACCGTACGGCGCAGGTCGTACGGGCCGCCGGTGAGGATGATCTCCTCGGGCGGGCGGCGCAGCGCGGCCTCGCCGAGCTCGGGCAGGGTGCCGTGGTCGAAGGAGAAGATGAAGTAGGACTTCGGCTTGACCTCACCGCCCTCGTTGTCGCTGAGCGCGGACGCGTCGAAGGCGACGCCGCCCCGGAGCAGGTCCTCCTTGAAGACCGCTTCCCGCGGAACGTGCGGGAAGCGCTCCATCAGATCCTCGACCAGCGCGGTTCGGCTGCCCATCCCGTGTCTCCTCCCGGTTCGGACGTACGACTCCTCACGGTATGCCCATGGCTGCGCGTGCCCGGTACCGGGTCCCCCCGGGACGGTCCCGGAGCAGCCGGCCTGCCGTTCCGGCCTGCCGCGCCCGGGCCGTCAGGCCACGCGGTCCAGGTCCGCCAGATCGACCGCGTGGGCCAGCTCCGCGCCGGTGACCAGGCGCTCCGCCTCCTGTGCGACGGCCAGTCCGAGCCGGGCCAGCTCGTTGCCCTGGGAGCCGGCGAGGTGCGGGGTGACGAAGGCGCCGGGCAGGTCGTACAGGGGCGAGTCGGCGGGGAGCGGCTCGGGGTCGGTGACGTCGAGGATCGCGGTGAGGCGCCCGGTGCGCAGTTCCGCCACGAGGGCGTCGTGGTCGATGAGGGAGCCTCGCGCGGTGTTGATCAGGACCGCGCCGTCGGGCATCAGGGCCAGCTCGCGGCGGCCGATCATGCGGTGGGTGCGGGGGGTCTCGGGGGCGTGCACGGTGACGATGCCGGAGGTGCGCAGCAGCTCGTCCAGCGGCAGCAGCGGGACGCCCAGCGCGGCGGCCTCCCGCTCGTCGACATAGGGGTCCGTGAGGACGGGGCGCAGGTCGAAGGGGCGGAGCAGTTCCAGGACGCGGCGGCCGATGCGGGAGGCTCCGACGACGCCGACGCGGCGGCCGTGGTTGCCGATGCCGGGGACGAGACCCCAGCCGGCGGAGGTGCGGGTGGTGCGCAGGCGCTCGCGGGCGGCGAGGACGTCCTTCCCGGCGAGCAGGATCATGGCGAGGGTGTACTCGGCGACGGGCAGCGCGTTGGCGGCCGCCGCCGAGGAGACGGCGATCTTCCGCTCGCGCAGGGCGGGCGTGACGAAGGACTTGACCGAGCCGGCCGAGTGCAGCACCGCGCGCAGCCGGGGGGCCGCGTCGAGGACCGCATCGTCGAGCCGGGGGCAGCCCCATCCGGTGACCAGGATCTCGGTGCGGGCGAGCACCTCGCGGACGCCGGGGCTCGTGAGGTCGTGCGCCACGAGGCCGGGGTCGATGTCCACCGACTCCCGCAGCCGGGCGAGCACCTCGGGCGGGAAGACCTGCGGCACGTGCTCGGCGGCCAGGGCGAACAGTGCCTGGGGACGCTGGCTCAAGGCGGTGACCTTCCGGCTCGGCGGCCCCGCCCGGCCCTTCCGGGCAACCGCGCAGAAACCGCTCTCTACGAGGGCCCACGGTATGCCGGGACGGGCGGCGACGGCAACGGACACGCGGCCGGGGTAGGTTCCGGCAAGGGCTTTTACGGCTCCCGCTGCCTCGGGGAAGGACGACGCGATGAACGGCACCGTGACCAACTGGGCGGGCAACGTCACGTACGCGGCCAAGGAACTGCACCGGCCGGGCTCGCTCGGCGCGTTGCGGGCGCTCGTCGCGGACAGCGACCGGGTGCGGGTGCTGGGCAGCGGGCACTCCTTCAACGAGATCGCCGAGCCGGGCCCTGCGGGCGTCCTGCTGTCGCTGGCCGGTCTGCCCGAGGAGGTGGACGTCGACACGGCTGCCCGTACGGTCCGGGTCGGCGGCGGCGTGCGCTACGCGGAGCTGGCCCGCCGGGTGCACGGGCACGGACTCGCGCTGCCCAACATGGCGTCCCTGCCGCACATCTCGGTGGCCGGGTCGGTCGCGACCGGCACCCACGGCTCGGGGGTGCTCAACGGGCCGCTGTCGGTGTCGGTGCGCGAGGTGGAGCTGGTCACGGCGGACGGTGCGACGGTGACCGTGGGGCGGGACGAGGAGCGGTTCGGCGGGGCCGTCACCTCGCTGGGCGCGCTCGGCGTCGTCACCGCGCTCACCCTCGACCTGGAGCCGGCCTACGAGGTCGAGCAGCACGTCTTCACCGAACTGCCCCTCGAAGGGCTGGACACCGGGACGTTCGAGACGGTGATGGCTACGGCGTACAGCGTCAGCCTGTTCACGGACTGGCGGGAGCCGGGCTTTCGCCAGGTGTGGCTGAAGCGGCGCACCGACCAGCCGCTGCCCGCCTTCCCCTGGGCCGCCGAGGCCAGGGAGAAGATGCACCCGGTGCCGGGCATGCCGGCGGTCAACTGCACCGAGCAGTTCGGAGTGCCGGGCCCCTGGCACGAGCGACTGCCGCACTTCCGGGCGGAGTTCGTGCCGAGCAGCGGGGTGGAACTGCAGTCGGAGTACCTGCTGCCGCGCGGGCACGCCGTGGGCATGCTGCGGGCGCTGGACGCGATCCGGGAGACGATCGCCCCGGTGCTGCAGACCTGCGAGGTGCGCACCGTCGCCGGTGACGACCAGTGGCTGAGCCCCTGCCACGGCCGGGACACGGTGGCGGCGCACTTCACCTGGATCGAGGACACGGCGGCGGTGCTGCCGGTGGTGCGGCGCGTGGAGGAGGCGCTGGCCCCGTTCGAGGCCCGGCCGCACTGGGGGAAGGTGTTCACCGTGCCCGGGTCCGCGCTGCGCGGGCTGTATCCGCGGCTGGGGGACTTCAGGGCGCTGACGCGCGAACTGGACCCGACGGGGAAGTTCGCCAACACCTTCGTGCGGGACGTCGTGGGGGAGGCGTAGAGCGCGGGCGGGGCTGCGGGAGCGGACCGCGGGAACGAGACCACGGGAACGGCCCACGGAAGCGGACGGCTTCGGGTGACCGCCGGGGCGAGCCGGCGGTCACCGCGTGCCGGCGGTCACGTTGAGCCTGTGGCCACGGCGAGCCTGTGGTCACGGCGAGCCATCGGCCGGTCAGTCCCGGCGCCCGCCCGCCCGGTCGCGTCGCGTCACGGCATCCGGCCGGTCGCGTCACGGCATCCGCCCCGTCAGGTCGCCGCGTGCGGCCGGGGGCCGGGGCCCGGGGTCGTCGCGCGGTCGGCCTCGTCCTGGGCGAGCAGGGACAGCAGGGACGCCACGGTCAGACCGGCCTCGGCCGGGTGCCGCAGCACCTTGGCGGGGTCGATCCGGTACGTGTTGGAGCGCCCCTCCCGGGTGTGGGAGAGGTATCCGTCCTGCTCCAGGTCCGCGATGATCTTCTGCACGGCGCGTTCGGTGAGCCGGCAGTGGGCCGCGATGTCCCGGATGCGGGCGCTGTGGTTGTCGGCGATGGCCGCCAGCACGCGTGCGTGGTTGGTGAGGAACGTCCATCCGGTGTGTGGCTCGGGCACTCCATCCATGCCTCCACTTTAACGACCTGGAATTCATGCACGCAGAAACACGTACTGCGTTTCACGTATCGGTTGACGTATGTGGGGTAGAGACGCACAGTTGATGCGGGGACAGAGCGAACAGACAGGGAGAACAGAGCCATGCCTGAGTCTGCGTACGCGCGGTCTCACACCCAGCAGGGCGCCGCACCCACGGCGAGCGACGGTGCGCGGAGGGCGGTCCCGCCCTGCATGGCGACCCTGGACGTCACCGCGGACGGCGACCGCGTGGGCGTGACGGTGCGGGGCGAACTGGACCTCGGCAGCCGGCAGCTCCTGCCCTGCCTCTACGACGCCCTCGCGCTGTCCGGCGGCGGGATCGACCTGTACCTGGACGCGGTCGGGTTCTGCGACTGCTCCGGCGTCAACATGCTGCTGGACCTGCGCGGCCGCGCCCTCGACCAGGGCAAGACGGTCGTGATCCGCTCGGTCGGCCGGGCGGTGGAGCGCCTGCTCGACCTGACGGGCACGCGGGAGCTGTTCGCGGAGCCGGGCGTGACCGTCCCGGCGGGCGCCGCGCACGGGGGCACGCTGCCGGGCCGGGCGCGGCGGCGGCTCGCGGTGGCGGCCTCCGGCACGGACGCCGCCCGGCCGGAGGCGGCGAGGCGTCCCGTGAGCGGAGCGGTCGCCGAGCGGGGCTGAGCCGGGGCGCCGGACGTGCCCCGGAACCGGCGGACTCCGTCCCGTGAGGCATGATGAGCGGACGCCTCCCGGCCACCACCGGCCGCTACCGGCGGCGCACTTTATAAAGCCCCTTTCCTAACCCCTTGTCGAAAGTCCCCGGCAGCCCATAGCCTTGCGCCGCGCCGGTGCCGACGTCGACCCGGCCCGAGCCGGTCTGGGAAGGGATGGGCACCCCGGTGAAGCGCACATCACGCGACATCCGCACCGCGAACCGCTACGAGGTGCTGCGCCAGATCATCGCGGAGTCACCCACCTCCCGGCAGGAGCTGGCGGCCGCCACGGGCCTCAGCCTCGCCACGGTCGCCACCCTCGTCGGTGAGCTGCTCGATCTGCGCATGATCACGGAGGTCGGGTTCGAGGACTCGGCCGGCGGCCGCCCCCGGGGGCTGGTCGCGGTCAACGCCTCGGGCGGCGCGCTGATCGGCGTCGACATCGCCGAGACCTACGTCCACGTCGAGCTGTTCGACCTGGGGCTGAACGTCCTGGCCCGCGCCGAGGAGGACGTCCGGGCCGGCGAGAGCCTGCCCGGGCAGGTGGTCGCCCACGTGGCCACCGCCGTCGGCTCGGTGGTCGCCCAGGCCGGGATCGAGGGCGCCCGGGTGCTCGGGGTCGGGGTGAGCGTCCCGGGGCAGGTCGACCGGGCCACCGGCATCTCCGAGTACGCGCCCAACTGGGACTGGCACGAGGTGCCGCTGCTCGACCTGCTCACCGAGCACATCGCCTATCCGCTGTACCTGGACAACCCGCTGCGCGCCAGCGCGGTGGCCGAGCTGTGGTTCGGGGCGGCACGCGGCGCCCGGAACGCCGTGGTGGTCAACCTCGGGACCGGGGTGGGCGCGGGGCTCGTCCTGGGCGGCGGGCTGCACCGCGGCGTCAGCAACAGCGCCGGCGAGTGGGGACACACCACGATGGTGCTGGACGGGCGGCCGTGCCGCTGCGGCAACCAGGGCTGCGTGGAGGCGTACGTCGGCGCGCGCGGCATCATGACGAACCTGCGCGAACTCGCCCCGGACAGCCCGCTGCTGCACCCCGAGGACCAGACCGCGACCATCGACGCGCTGGCCCGCGGGGTCGCCGAGGGCGACCCGGTGGCGTGCCGGACGGTCCACGAGACCGCCCGCTACCTGGGCGCCGGGGTCGCCGACCTGGTGAACCTGTTCAACCCCGAGATCGTCGTGCTGAGCAGCTGGGTCGCCCTGGCCCTGGGCGAGCCGCTGCTGCGCGAGGTGCGCGAGGCGGTGGCCCGGCACGCGCTGCCGCGGCCGCTGGCCGCCACGGAGATCGTCCTCTCCCCGATCCCCACCGACCCGGTGTGCCTCGGGGCGGCCACGTTCGCGCTGGAGGGCGCGCTCCGGACCGTCGGGCAGAAGAACGGCAAGCGCGCGTCCCCCGGCGCCTCCCCCGGCGCTTCCCCCGTGCGGACGCGCACCGCGACGCCACCGGCGTAGCTGCGGGAGCGGCACCTTCCCGCGCCCCGGGCGTTCGACATCGCGAACCGGAGACAACGCTTCGAACCGACTTCGTCCAACCCCTTGCCGAAGCCTTAGCAGAAGCTCTAGCGTCCCGCACCGCACCTCCCTTTGAGCCAACAGCCACCGAGCCGTGAGCCGTCAGGCAGTGAGCCGCAGAGCCGCAGCCGCACTCGAGACAAGGACGTCAGCATGTCGGCATCGAGCAACAGCACCTGGGACCGCCGAACCGTACTGCGCGCCGCGATGGGCCTGGCCGCCGCCGGCGGACTGGCCGCGTGCGGCAGCAACACCGGACGGGGCGGCGGGTCCGGGTCGGGCGAGAACCTGGTCCAGTACTTCCACGCCTACGGCGAGGCCGGCGTCGAGCAGGCCGTCAAGAAGTACGCCAAGGCCTACAAGGACGCCAACGTGACCACGCGGTGGATCACCGGCAACAACTTCGAGCAGAAGCTGTTCGCCGCGCTCCTCACCGACAACGCGCCGGACGTCTTCGAGTTCCACCCGCAGATCCAGCTCATCAAGAGCGGTCAGGTCGCCGACCTGACCGACATCATCGAGCCGGTCAAGAGCGACTTCAACCAGGCCGACATCACGTCGCACACGGTCGACGGCAAGATATACGGCGTCCGGATGATCGACGACCCGCAGTTCTTCTTCTACCGCCCCTCGATGTTCGAGAAGGCGGGGGTCGAGGTGCCGACGACGCTGGAGGAGCTCGTCGAGGCCGCCGCCAAGCTCAGGACCAGCAAGGTCAAGGGCGCCTACCTCGGCAACGACCTCACGCCCGTGCAGCACAACCTGATCTGGTCGGCCGGCGCGGACACCCTCACCGCCGACAACCAGCCCGCCTTCAACACCGACGCGGTCGCCGACGGCCTCAAGCAGCTGCGCTCCCTGTTCACCAGCGGGGACCTGCTGCTCGGCGCCCCCGCCGACTGGTGGGACCCGTCGGCCTTCACCCAGGGCCTGACCGCGATCCAGTGGTGCGGCATGTGGGCCATGCCGGCCATGCAGCAGGCGCTCGGCGACGACATCGGCGTCTTCCCCTTCCCGAAGGTCGGTTCGGCGGGCAAGGAATCCGTCTACAACGGCGGCTGGTCGATGTTCGTCAACGCCAAGGGCAAGAACGTCGAGGCGGCCAAGGAATACGTCAAGTGGCTGTGGATCGACCAGAAGCAGTACCAGGAGGACTTCGCCACCTCCTACGGCTTCCACATCCCGCCGCGCACCTCCCTCGCCGAGTCCGCGGACAAGCTGAAGTCCGGTCTGCCCGCCGAAGGCGTCAAGCTCTTCAACGAGTTCGGCCACTTCGACAACATCGGCTGGACGCAGGCCATGATCGCCGCGTTCAACGACGTGATGGCCAACGCCGTCCGCAAGAACGGCGACCCGAAGGCGCAGCTCGCGGCCTGCGAGAAGAAGGTCGGCGCCGAGCTCAAGAAGCTCTTCGGATAAGCCGCCGGACGGATCGCGACATGTCGACCACCACCACACGCGGCCTCGCCCGGCCCGCCCCGGCCGAGGCCTCCGGGCACCGGCCGCGGCGCAGCCTGCGGGCGAGCAGCACCTTCAACTTCTGGCTGTTCACCGGGCCGTTCCTGATCGGCCTGGTCGTCTTCGTCTTCGTGCCGATCGGCTGGAGCGTCTGGCTCAGCTTCTTCGAGGCGCGCTTCACCGTCACACCGAGCGAGTTCGTCGGCCTCGCCAACTACCGGCAGGTCCTGACGGACGAGGACTTCCTCAACTCCCTGGTCACCTTCACGGTGTTCGCCGCGTTCATCGTGCCCGCCACCTGGGCCCTGTCGCTCGGCCTGGCGCTGCTGGTGAACCGGCTGCGGTTCATGCGGGCGTTCTTCCGGTCGGTGTTCTTCCTGCCGACCGCGGTGAGCTACGTCGCCGCCTCGCTGATCTGGAAGATGTCCCTGTTCAACGGGGTGCGCTTCGGTCTGGCCAACACCGTGCTGAGCTGGTTCGGCGTGGACAACATCGCCTGGCTGGCGAGCCCGGACCCGCCCTGGTACTGGCTGGTCATCGTGACCGTGCGCCTGTGGCTCCAGTCGGGCTTCTTCATGATCCTGTTCCTCGCGGCGCTGCAGAACATCCCGCGGGAGCTGTACGAGGCCGCCGCCATCGACGGCGCCAAGCCCGGCTGGCAGACCTTCCGGTACATCACGCTGCCGCAGCTGCGGGCCACCTCCACCGCGGTGATCCTGCTCCTGCTGATCGCCGCCTACCAGGCCTTCGACGAGTTCTTCAACCTGCTGAGCAAGGCCACCTGGGGCCAGCCCCCGCTGGTCGAGCTGTACAAGATGGCCCTCGGCGAGAACCAGAACTACGGCGCGGGCAGCGCGGGCGCGGTCGTCCTGACCCTGCTCATCTGCGTCGTCACCCTGCTCCAGGGCAGGATCATGGGCTTCGGAAGGGGTGAGGAGTCCAAGTGACCACCACAGCACCCGACATCAGGAAGACCGCCGAACCGGGCGAGGTCAGGCGTGGCGGCGTCATGGGCAACACCGGCCTGTACCTCGCGACCGGCGTCGCCGCCGTCCTGTTCCTGATCCCCTTCTACCTGATCGTCCGCAACGCGTTCATGACGGACCCGGAGATCACGGGCGAGGAGTGGAAGTGGTTCCCCACCACCGTGCAGTGGGGCAACATCACCGAGCCGTTCGACGACGTCACCGTCGACTTCGCCCGGTCCCTGTGGAACTCGGTGGTCGTCGCCGTCCTGCACACCGCCGGCATCCTGCTGGTCTGCTCGCTCGCCGGGTACGGCCTGGCCCGGATCCCCTACAAGCACGCCGACAAGGTCTTCTACGCCGTCCTGGTCACCCTGATGGTGCCCACGGCGGTCACCTTCGTGCCGAGCTTCGTGCTGGTGTCGTCCCTCGGCTGGGTCGACAGTTACCGGGGACTCATCATCCCGGGCCTCTTCAGTGGTTTCACGTGCTTCCTCTTCCGGCAGTACTTCCTGGGGTTCCCCAAGGAGCTGGAGGAGGCGGCACGCGTGGACGGGCTCGGCTACTGGGGCGCGTACTGGCGCGTCGTCGTGCCGAACTCGCTGAACTTCTTCGCCGCCATCGCCACGATCACCTTCATCAACGGCTGGAACGCCTTCCTGTGGCCCCTGGTCATCGGACAGGACCCGAGCGCCTGGACCGTCCAGGTGGCGCTGTCGTCGTACATGACGAACCAGACCGTCAACTACCACCTGATCTTCATGGCCACCGCCATATCCATCCTGCCCCTGGTGTTCGTCTTCCTCTTCCTCCAGCGCTGGCTGGTGCAGGGGATCGCGCAGACCGGCATCAAGGGCTGAGCTAGGAGACCGATGTCTTTCCGCACCCCCGCCGACTACGTCGAGGACGTCTCCCCGGGCCGCGGGGCCCTGCCGCCCCGCGCCTGGTACGCGTCCTCGGACGCCCGGTCCCTGTCGCTGAACGGCACCTGGCGCTTCCGGCTGTCGGCGACCGCCGACGCCGAGGACGACTCGTTCGCCGAGGAGGGACACGACGCCGGGACCTGGGCCGAGGTCACGGTCCCCGGGCACTGGGTCCTCCAGGGCGACGGCGCGTTCGGCTCCCCGATCTACACCAACCACCTCTACCCCTTCCCGGTGGACCCGCCGCACGTGCCGACGGAGAACCCGACCGGTGACCATCTGCGCCTCTTCGACCTGCCGCACGACTGGCCGGCGGACGGCTCGGCGGTGCTGCGCTTCGACGGCGTCGAGTCCTGCGCCCGCGTCTGGCTGAACGGCACGGAGCTGGGCGAGTTCAAGGGCTCCCGGCTGCCGCACGAGTTCGCCGTCGGGCACCTGCTGAAGCCCGGCGGCAACGTGCTGGCCGTGCGCGTGCACCAGTGGTCGGCGGGGTCGTACCTGGAGGACCAGGACCAGTGGTGGCTGCCGGGCATCTTCCGTGACGTGACGCTGCTGCACCGCCCGGCGGGCGGCGTCGGCGACTTCTTCGTGCACGCCTCGTACGACCACACCACCGGCGAGGGCACCCTGCGCGTCGACTCCGACGTCGACGGGCGGGTGACCGTCCCGGCCCTGGACATCGACGTCGCCACCGGCGAGCCGGTGACGGTCGCCGTCGAGCCGTGGACCGCCGAGACGCCGAAGCTGTACGACGGGGTGCTGGCCACCGAGGGCGAGCGGGTGCCGCTGCGCATCGGTTTCCGGACGGTCGTGCTGGAGGACGGGCTGGTCAAGGTCAACGGCCGGGCGGTGCTGTTCAAGGGCGTCAACCGGCACGAGTGGCACCCGGAGAAGGGCCGCGCCCTGGACCTGGAGACCATGCGCGAGGACGTGCTGCTGATGAAGCGGCACAACCTCAACGCCGTGCGCACCTCGCACTACCCGCCGCACCCGGCCTTCCTCGACCTGTGCGACGAGTACGGGCTGTGGGTCATCGACGAGTGCGACCTGGAGACGCACGGCTTCACCGAGCAGGACTGGCGGGACAACCCGGTCGACGACGACCGCTGGACCCCGGCCCTGCTGGACCGTGCCGCGCGGATGGTCGAACGGGACAAGAACCACCCGTCGGTCGTGTTCTGGTCCCTGGGCAACGAGGCCGGCACGGGCCGCGGCCTCACCGCCATGGCCGAGTGGATCCGCGCCCGCGACCCCGAGCGGCTGGTGCACTACGAGGGCGACTGGAACTGCCGCGACACCGACGTCTACTCGCGGATGTACGCCTTCCACGACGAGGTCGAGAAGATCGGCCGCAACCTCGACGGGGGCACGCACAAGCGCCGCGAACTGCCCTTCATCCAGTGCGAGTACGCGCACGCCATGGGCAACGGCCCGGGCGGGCTGGCCGACTACCAGGAGCTGTTCGAGAGGTACGACCGGCTCCAGGGCGGATTCGTCTGGGAGTGGATCGACCACGGCGTGCGGCACCCCGAGCTGGGCTACGCCTACGGCGGCGACTTCGGCGAGGAGCTGCACGACGGCAACTTCGTCTGCGACGGGCTGGTCTTCCCGGACCGTACGCCGTCGCCGGGCCTGGTGGAGTACAAGAAGGTCATCGAGCCCGTCCTGATCGAGGGCGACGGGACCGACGGCACGGTGCGCATCACCAACAAGCACGACTTCGCGGACCTGTCCGCGCTGGCCTTCGAATGGTCCTGCCAGGTGGACGGCGAGACCGTCGAGGCGGGTGCGCTCGCGGTGCCGGCACTCGCGCCGGGCGAGAGCGCCGAGCTGAAGCTGCCGGAGCCGCCCGCGGACGGCCGGGGCGGCGAGCGGCAGTGGACGGTGCGGGCGCTGCTCGCGGACGACACGCCCTGGGCCGCGAAGGACCACGAGGTGGCCTGGGGGCAGTTCGCCGTCGGCGCGCGCCCGCTGCCGGTGCTCCCCGCCTCGGACCGGCCCGTGCGCGACGGGGACCGGATCACGCTCGGCCCGGCCGCCTTCGACGCCCGGACCGGGGCGCTGCTCTCGGTCGGCGCGGTGGAGGTCGGCGCGGCACCGCGGCTGGACGTGTGGCGGGCGACGACCGACAACGACGACGGCGCCGAGTGGCAGAGCGACACCCGCTACGGCGTGCTGTGGCGCACGCTCGGCCTGCACCGCATGCGGCACCGCCTGGTCGCGGTCGAGGCGGGCGAGGACGCGCTGACGGTGCGCACCCGGGTGGCGCCCGCCGCCCGGGAGGTCGGCCTGGACACGGTGTACCGCTGGACGTCCGACGGCGAGCGGCTGCGGCTGACGGTGTCCGTGACGCCGGAGGGCGACTGGACGCTGCCGCTGCCCCGGCTCGGGGTGCGCCTGGGCCTGGCGGAGGCCGACGCGGTGGAGTGGTTCGGTGGCGGTCCCGGCGAGGCGTACCCGGACACCGCGAAGGCGTCCCGGGTGGGCCGCTGGCGGTCCTCGGTGGACCGGCTGCAGACGCCGTACGTGCGTCCGCAGGAGAACGGCGCCCGGGCCGACGTCCGCTGGGTGGAGATCGGCGGGCTGCGCGTCGAGGGCGATCCGGAGTTCTGGTTCACGGCGCGGCGCTGGACGACCGAGCAGCTGGACGCGGCGACGCACCGCAGCGACCTGGTGCCCGGCGACACGGTCTGGGTCAACCTCGACCACGGGCAGCACGGTATCGGCTCGCAGTCCTGCGGCCCGGGGCCGCTGCCGCAGTACTTCCTGAGGGCCGAGCCGGCGGAGTTCTCGTTCGTGTTCTCGGCCGCCGGGTGAGGACGCGCGCTCTCCGGGGCCGTCCGGACCGTCCGGGCTCTCCGGGTCCGTCCGGACCGTCCAGGCCCTCCGGGGCCGTCCGGACCGTCCGGGCTCTCCGAGGGCGCGCGGGCCGGGGAGACGGAGCCCGGGGCGGCGCACGGGCGTGAGCGGCCGACGGTCGCGCCCTGCGCCCGGCCCAATGGGGCCTATCGGCCCTAGCGTGCTCCCTCGGTGACGCGGTGTGCTCGGATCATGTCCGAGCACACCCCCGGCAGGTCCACTCCGCCCCCCGCGCCGCGCCCGGCCGCCCGGGCCGGCGGCGGGCCCGCCGTCGTGACCCTGCGCGGTGAGATCGACCTGCTCACGGCACCGGAGCTCCGGTCGCGCCTCGACTCGCTGACCGCCGTGCCCTGCCCCGACCTGGTGCTGGACCTGCGCCCGGTGTCCTTCATCGACTGCGCGGGGCTGGGGGTGCTGTGCCGGGCGCGCAACCGGGTGCTGGCCCGGAAGGGGCGGCTGCGCCTGGTCACCGACAGCGCCTGTGTCCGGCGCACCCTTCGGGGCGCCGGACTGGCGGGGGTCTTCGAGGTCCTCGCGCGCCCGCCCGCCGAAGCGTCCGCCGGGCAGGCCCTCACCGCCTCGGCGTCCCGGCCCGTTGGGTGACCCGCCCGGGTGGGTGCCCCGGCCGGGTGGGTGACCCTCACGCGTGTCCGGCCGTCACGCCCGGTCCGGCGAGCCGCCGCGGGCCACACGCGCCCGGCCCCTGCCGTGGAGTCATCCCGGCCCCGCGCCGGTGATCCGGCGGCCGCCTCACTCCGGCAGCCGGCGCATCTCCACCACCCGCAGCCCGAACGACTGGAGGCGGGCCAGCAGCCCGTACAGGTGCGCCTCGTCCACGACGGGGCCGTAGAGGACCGTCCGACCGGACATCACCACGTGTTCCAGCTCGGGAAAGGCCCTGGTCAGGGTCTTCGACATCAGCCCGTCGACGCGGATCTCGTAGCGCATGGCGTTCTCCTGCGGGCGGCCTGCGGGGGTCGGCTCCGTCTCCTCCCCTGCGATGCTCCGCCCTCGCGCGCCCCGGGGACTCACCCCGTACAGGTGATCCGGCGTTCCGGCGGCCCGGAGGCCGCCTCAGCCCTTGTCCCGGTGGGCCCTGATGGGGGTGAGCAGGACGGTCGCGGCGAGCAGGACGCAGGCCGTGCCGGCCGCCAGGGCGACCGGGGCCGTGCCCCGGCGTTCCGCGGCCCAGGTGAGGACGGCCGCGCCGGCGGGGGCCGCCGCGTACTGCAGGGTCCAGAACGCGGCGGTCACACGGCCCAGGAGCGGCTCGGGGGTGACCTCCTGCCGCAGGGACATCGAGCAGGTGCCCGCCATGCCCGCGCAGGCCAGGAAGGCGGCGCTGAGGGCCGCGACGGCGGGGACGTCACGGGCCCAGCCGAGACCGGCGAAGGCGAGGCCGCACACCGCGACCGAGCCGGTCCAGGTCGGGCCGAAGCCGAGGCGGCGGCGGATCCGGGCCACCAGCAGCGCTCCGGTGATGGTGCCGAGCGCGCCGACCGCCAGGACGGTGCCGACCGTGCCGTCGTCGTGGCCGAGGTCGTGCTTGAGGTGGTAGATGACCAGGTCGTGCAGGCCGAGGGTGAGGAAGCTGAACCCGCACAGCAGGACGGTGACGTAGCCGACCGCGAACAGCATGCCGACGGCCTCGCACAGCGGCAGCACCGCGTACAGCAGCCAGATGTGCGCGCCGGACAGCCACACCAGCGGGATCAGCCCGTACAGCACCATGCGGACCAGGTCGCAGGCGATGAGCAGCCGGCGCCGGTCCACGCGGTCCACCACCGCCCCGGCGAACACGGCCGCCACGACCGACGCCGCCCCGCCCACCGCGGTCAGCAGACCCATCCGCGCGACCGAGCCCGTGGCCTGGAGGACCAGCAGCGGCAGGGCGATCAGCGCGAAGGAGTCGCCGAGCACGGAGAGGGTCTGCGCGGCCCAGAAGACCCCGAAGTCGCGCTGCCGCCACAGGGGCCGGCCGGGCCGTGAGCCGCCGCCGTCGCCGTCCGAGGGGGTCCCACCGTCCGGTCCGTCCTCGCGTCGCGCCGCCTCGTGCGTCCTAACCGCCTCCCCCGACGTCCCGCCCGTCACGCCTTCCTCCACTGTTTCCCGAACTCCCCTTGTGCTCAACGGGTTTGACCTCGAACCTGAACGTTGCTCATGTTTCCCGCGCCCCCACCGACCGGAGACTCCCCCGCCATGAGACGACTCCTCGGCACCCTCACCGCCGCCGCCTTGACCCTCACCGGACTCACCGCCGCCTCCGGGACGCCCGCGGCGGCGGCCACGACCGGCTCGTTCAGCGTGCTGACGTACAACATCGCCGGGCTTCCGCTCGGCCTGGGCGACAGCGACCCGGAGACGAACACCCCGCTGATCGGCGCGCGGCTCGGGCCGTACGACATCGTGAACGTGCAGGAGGACTTCAACTACCACGCGGCGCTCTACGCCCACGACACGCACCCGTACCGCACGGCGACCAGCGGCGGCGCGGGCTTCGGCGACGGCCTCAACACCCTCTCGGACCATCCCTTCGAGGACTTCGAGCGGGTGCGGTGGAACGACTGCACCGGCACCAACTGCCTGACCCCGAAGGGCTTCTCGCTCGCCCGGGTCCGGCTGGCCGAGGGCGTCTACGTCGACCTGTACAACGTCCACACCAACGCCGACGCGACGGACGACGCGCTGGCGGCCCGCCGGGCCAACATCGAGCAGCTCTCCGACTTCATCCAGGCGAACTCCTCGGGCAACGCGGTGATCGTCATGGGCGACACGAACACGCGCTACACCCGCGCCGGCGACAACATCCGCACCCTGCTGTCGGAGAACGGCCTGACGGACGCGTGGGTGCGGCTGGTCAGGGGCGGCACACCGCCGGCCCAGGGCGGCGACGCGCTGGTCTGCGACGCGGCGGCGCCGGCGGACGACTGCGAGGTGGTCGACAAGGTCCTCTACCGGGGCAGCGAACTCGTGGACCTCACCGCCACGCGGTACGCCAACGACTGGGCGTCCTTCCTCCGCTCCGACGGCAAGCACCTCTCCGACCACTTCCCGCACGCGGTCGGCTTCTCCTACACCCTCGACTCCGCGCTGCGCGCCGGCGACTTCTTCGGCGGCCCGCACGGCACGGCGTTCAACGACGCCGACGACCTCCCGGCGACCCCGGCCCCGCGCACCCTCACGCTGCGCGGCGACGCCCGCCTGGACGCCGTGTCCCTCACGCACGACGGCGGTACGGTCCTCACCCACGGCGGCACGGGCGGCACGGCGAGGTCCCTGACCCTGGCGTCCGGTGAGCACCTGACGTCGGTGCGGCTGACGCAGGGCCGGAAGGACGGCCGGACACGGATCTTCTCGGCGTCCTTCGCCACGGACCGGGGCCGCACCCTGTCCGCCGGTACCGCCACGTCCGACGCGAAGACCTTCACGGCCCCCGCGGGCTGGCAGATCGTGGGCTTCACGGGCCGGGCGGGCGAGGAGATCGACAAGCTGGGAGTGCTGTACGCGCCCGTCCGCTGACCGGGCCCGGCACCTCGGCCGCCGGTCCCGGCACGAGAGGTCTCGGCGGAGGCCCCCGGGTACGCACCGCAGGCTACGATCGCACCGCCCGAGCCCTGTCGGAACGTCCGCCCCCTGTCGGAACCGTCCGAGCCCCGTCGGAGAGGTAGGCCCGTCCGTCCATGCCCAGAGCCGGCCTCAGCCCCGAGCGCCTCGTCGCGGCGGCAGCCGACCTCGCCGACGAGGCCGGCTACGAACACGTGACCCTGTCCGCACTGGCGCGGCGCTTCGGGGTGAAGGACGCCAGCCTGTACTCGCACGTCCGCAGCCTCGCGGATCTGCGGACGCGCATGGCCCTGCTGGCGGGCGGCGAGCTGGTCGACCGGATCGCGGCGGCGGTCGCGGGCCGGACCGGCCGGGACGCGCTCGCCGCCTTCGCCGGCGCCTACCGGGCCTACGCCCTGGAACACCCCGGCCGGTACGCGGCGGCCCAGATCCCCCTCGACCAGGCCCTGGTCACCGACTCCCCCGTCCTGCGCCGCACCGCCGAGGTCACCTACGGCATGCTCCGCGCCTACGGCCTGGAGGAGCCCGACCTCACCGACGCCGTACGCCTGCTGCGCAGCACCTTCCACGGGTACTGCGCTCTGGAGTCCACCGGCGCCTTCGGCGCACCCCGCGACGCGCAGGAGTCCTGGGACAAGTCGATCGACGCCCTGCACGTCCTGCTCCTCAACTGGCCCCGCGAGGGCAGGACTCCCGGCGGCTGAACATCACCGGGCCCGCTCGCCTGCCCGCTTCGGCGCCCCGTCCGTGGACGGCAGCAGTCCCGCCACGTCGGCGTAGGACGGTGCCGGGCCCGTCGGTGTGCGGCCCGCCCTGATGTCCGCGGCCGCTTCCAGGGCCGCGCCCAGGGCCCGCCGGTACAGCAGGGAGCCGAGGCTGACGCGACGCGCGCCGGCGTCGGCGAGGTGGGCGACGGGTGGGCCGGTGGGCGTGTAGAGGACGTTGAGGGGGACGTCCAGGCGGCGCACCAGGGCGGCGATCCGGTGCGGGTCGGTCAGCCCGGGCACGAACACGCCGTCGGCGCCCGCCTGTTGGTAGGCGTCGAGACGCGAGAGGGTGTCCGCGCTGTCGCCGTCGCCGAGCCAGTGCGTGTCGGTGCGGGCGTTGACGAAGAGCGCGGGGACGGCACGCTTCACCGCGGCGATCTTCGCGGCGAGCCGGGCGGCGGGCCCGAGTCCGTCCTCCAGGTTGATGCCGACGGCTCCGGCGGCGTACAGCTCCCGGGCGAACTCCGCCACCTCGTCCGGGTCCTCGCTGAAGCCGCCCTCGGCGTCGACGGAGAGCAGCAGCGGCGCCGAGCCGAGGGCGAGGGCCAGCCGCAGTGTCTCCTCGCGCGTGGCCGCCGCCGCGTCGGGCAGCCCGGCGACCGCCGACACGCCCAGGCTGGTCGTCGCGACCGCCCGGAACCCCTGTCCCGCGAGGGCCAGGGCCGACGCGCAGTCCCAGGCGTTGGGCAGCAGCAGCGGCTCCTCGGCGTGGTGGAGCGCGGCGAAGGCGGTGACGGGCGGGGTCGGCCCGGGGTTCGCGGTCATGGCGCCACGCTAGACCCGGGTCCGTTCGGCGCCGGCCGAACCGTCGCTGCCGGAGCGGGTCAGGCGAGGTGCGCACCGGACCCGTCCAGCCGGAACCGCGCCTCGGTCCCGTCGCTCCAGCGCACCGTCACCGTGCCGTCCCCGGCGACGCCGACGGCCGCCGCCCGTTCCAGCGGTACCGGATCCGGCTCGCCGGTGAGCCGGGCCAGGGCGACGAACAGGGTGGCGTCCCCGGCGGTGACGCCGGTGAGGTCGTCGTCGAGGTGGAGGACGGGCAGGAGCTCGGCCCGGATGCCGTCCGGGGCGCTCCAGCCGGTCACCCGGACCTGTGTGCCGGGCGCGGCGCCCTCGACCAGGTGGGCGCGGACCTCCACCGCGCCGCGGGCCAGCACCGCGCTCGTCACCCGCGCTCCCCCGCCCGCCGTGTGCCGGGACGCCGCCCAGCCCTCGCCCGTGCCCAGCGGTTCGATGCCCGTACGGCTCGGGTCGCCGTCCACGACCACGCTGTTGTCGTGGGACGGGGCGGGGGCCGTCACCGTGGAGTAGGCGAGCCGCGTGTAGTACGGGTCGTAGCGGACGTCCTCGCTGCCGTGGTTGTGGAGGCGGACGATGCCGTCCGAACGGGTCGACTGGAGCAGCCAGTTGGGCGGGCCGACCGGTGTGACGGCGTCGGCGCGTTCGGTGGGGCCCGGTTCCTCCGGCGCCGTCCACACCTCGTGCCCGGGAGGCAGGAGCAGACCGAGGAAGCCCTTGCTCGCCCAGTACGGGGAGGCCGGGCCGGAGTAGCCCTGGAGCACGGACGCGTCGGGGCCGTGCCAGCCGAGGGTCAGCAGGCCCCGGTCGTCCACCGCTCCCCGGTCGAGGAAGTACTTCAGGGCGCCGGAGGCCAGGCGCCGGGTCTCCCCGGGCCGCAGGGGGGTGCGGCCCGTCAGGGCGCCGAGCCACAGGGGGGCGGTCGTGGCGAAGCGGTAGGTCAGGGAGCGGCCCTGGCGCAGGGGGGCGCCGTCGCCTCCGAACAGGCGGGCGTAGTCGGCGAGGTGGCGCGCGAGGCGGTCGCCGTACCGCGCCAGCAGCGTCTCGTCGCGCTCCAGCCAGGCGTGCAGCACCGGGTAGAGGTGCATCGCCCAGCCGTTGTAGTAGTCGTACTTGCGGCCGTCGCCGTCGGTGTACCAGCCGTCGCCGGCGTACCACTGCTCGACGCGTTCCAGGCCGCGGTCGATCGCCGCGCGGGACGCCTCCGGCTCGTGGCCGATGTCGGCGAGGAATCCGCCCACGGTGACCGGGAACAGCTCCCAGTTGCAGGGCCACGGCTCGGCGGTGAGCGCGCCGGCCAGCCATCGCGCCGTCCGCTGCCGTACGCCGTCGTCCAGCCGGTCCCAGAGCAGGTCCCGGGTCAGGCGCAGGGCCAGGGCGATGGACGCCGCCTCCACGAGGGGCTGGCCACGGTCCTCGATGCGCGGCCAGACGCCCGAGACTCCGGCGGCGAGGCCGGTGGCGTAGCGCTCCAGGGCCTTCTCGTCGCGGCGGAAGGCGGCCAGCAGCAGGGTGCGGGCGTAGCCCTCCAGGCCGTCGGAGAGACGGCCCGACCAGCTGGTGCGGTCGCCGGGCAGGTGGTACAGCGCGCGGTCGTCGGTCGCGTACGGCTCGACGGCGGTGAGCAGGGCGTCGGCCGCGGCCTCCCAGTGCGCGCGGCCGTAGCCGGTGAACGGGGACGTCGTGCGGTCGGCGGGCGGCAGCTGCATTCGTTCTCTCTCGTGCTCGGAACGCCCGGGGCGCTCAGGACGGCCGGGTCCCTAGGGGCCCTCGGTGCGCTCGGGACGCTCGGTGCGCTCAGGACGCTCGGTGCGCTCGGGACTTTGGTGCGCTCGGGACGCTCGGTGCGGCCGGAACGGGTGGAGCCTGGAGCGCCCCGGTTCCGGTCGGGGCGCCCCAGGGGTTCATCCCACCCGCACCCTGCCTTTCGGCACCAGATGCCGGGTGACGAGTTCGTCGCGGACCAGGCCCGCGTAGACGGCCGCACCGCGCACGGAGGTGTGCGTGTTGTCCCGCGCCTCGTCGGTGAGGTACAGCGCCTTGGACGCTTCGGCGCCCAGGGACTCCACGAGCGCCTTGGTCCTCGCCGTGAGGTCGATCAGCGGGACGTCCAGGGCGGCGGCGACGGAGCGGATGACGGCCGGGTGGTCGACACCGAGTCCGTTGACCAGGAGCGCGGTTCCGTTGTTGAGCGTGCCGTCGGGGCTGAACCAGCGGCGCACGATCGGAGTGACAAGGACCGGCTGTCCGCCCCGTTCCCGGACGCCCGCCACCAGGGTCTCCAGGTTGGCCCGGTAGGTGGCCTCGTCCGTGGTCTTGTCGTTGTGCGCGAGCTGGACGAGGACCAGGTCGCCGGGGCGGATCAGGGGCCGTACGGTGGCCCACAGTCGCGGGTTCCCCAGATACGAGACCGTACTCTCCCCGGAATCGGCGTAGTTGGCGACGGACAGGCCCGCGCGGAGGTACCGGGGCAGTTGCTGGCCCCAGCCGGAGTAGGGGTCGCCGGGCTGGTCGCAGACGGTGGAGTCGCCGATCAGGAGGATCTGGCGGACGTGCCGGGCCGGGGTGACGCGGATGCCGGCCAGGGCGGGCGCGCTGCCGCCGATGCGCAGGTCGAGGCCGGGGCTGCCCTCGGGTCCGGTGGGCTCGCCCTCCGGGGTACGGACGTTCACGGTGAAGCCGCGGGTGACGCGCTCCCCGGCGGCGACGGCCGTCTCCGGCAGCAGGGAGCGGCGGCTCTCGCCGCTCACGCTGGTGCGGGACGCGTCCCGGGCGCCGAGTGTGACCCGCACGTCGTAGGTGCCGGGCGGGACGTCGAAGTGGCAGAGGCCGTCGGCGCAGTGGGCGAGGCCCGCGGACGGCCGGTCCGGCTGAGCCCCCTCCTGGGACCGAGCCCGCTCCTGGGCCCGGTCCCGCTCCTGGGCCTGGGCCTGGGCCTGGGCCTGGGCCAGTGGGGACGACAACGCGGCTGCCAGGGTCACCGCCGCGACGGCGGCGATGCTGAAACGTCTCACTCCGGGTTCCTCCCCGCGGACGACACGACCTGGGGCTGGACCGTACCGCTCCCGGCAAGCGCTTTCTAGATACCGGGAGCGGCATTCCCGGGATCGCTCAGGTCCCGCGCGTCCACTGCTGGTTGGTCCCGCCGTTGCAGGTGTACGTGATGAGGGCGGCGGAGTTGGCGGTGGACCCGCCGCTGACGTCGAGGCACTCGCCGGTGGCGCGGGAGCGGACGATCACGTACGAGCCGGTGGTGGTGACCGACCACTGCTGGCCGGCCGCCGAGGCGTCGCAGTTCTCCTGGGTGACCGTGGCGGCGTTCTCCTGCACGCACAGGCTGCTGCTGCGGACCGACAGCTGGTGGTAACCGCTTCCGACGGGCTTGAACCAGAACTTCTGGTGGGCACCGCCGTTGCAGTCGTACTGCTTGAGCTGGGCGCCCGTCCGAAGCGACTGGCTGGTGACGTCCGCGCACCTGGCGGAGTGGCGGGCGACGAGCGTCTGGTACGTGGCGTTCGTCCCGCTGACGGTCCCGGCGGCCGTGTCGAGGGTGACCTCGGGCGACCAGGACATGGACATCGTGGTCGAGCCGGAGAAGGCCAGCGGCAGCCACACGTACCGCGAGTCGTTGACCGTGCCGCCGAACGAGTTGCCCCAGCGGTCACCCATGTACAGGTACGAGGTGCCCGAGGTGCCCTGCACCGGCAGGACGAACGCGGTCTGCGAGCCGTACGCCGTCGAGTCGCCGATGTTCCTCATGGCCGACCAGGGTCCGGCGAGGTTCGTGGCGGTTGCGTACTGCTGCTGGTTGGGGTTCCAGCCCGTGGCCCCCGAGGTCAGCATGAAGTACACGCCGTTGCGCTGGAACAGGGCGGGGGCCTCGCGGTGGCCGCCGGGCCAGGGGTTGGCGACCAGGCTCGCGACGCCGGTGTAGTCGGCGGTGAGGCGGTAGATGTGGAGGTCGTAGTTCTCGCGGGCGGCGGAGATCATGTAGCCGGCGCCGTCGGTGTCGACGAAGACCGTGATGTCACGGGACATGTGCCGGTCGAGCGGCCGGAAGCTGCCTTTCCAGGTGTAGTTCCCGTCGACGGTGTCGGAGACGGCGACGGCGGCGCGGGCCTCGCTGTAGTCGGTGCCGTTCTCCTTGTGCATCCACATCACGAACTGGCCGGTGGACGCGTTGTACATGACCTTGGGACGCTCGATGTTGGCCGTCGCGAGTTCGGGGTCGCTCGCCTCGGTGAGGACGTGGTTGCGGAACTCCCAGTTCTTCAGGTCGGTCGAGCGGTAGGCGTCGACGTACCGGAAGGTGTTGTCGGCGTTGCGGTGCTCGCCGAACCAGTAGTAGTACGAGCCGACCTTGATCACCCCGCCACCGTGCGCGTGGACGGGGTTGCCGGACGTGTCCGTGAACTGGGTGCCGTTGGTGATCGTCTGCGGCGCGGCCTGGGCGGGTCCGGCGGTGGCGAGGGCGCCGAACAGGCCGAGGCACAGGGCGAGGAGGGCGGCGTGGAGTCGTCTCACGTCAGTCACCCGCCGGGGCCGTGTCGGCGACGGGGACGCCGAAGTCGGGGGTGCCGTCCGCCTTCCAGCCGAGCTTCTGGACGCGGGTGTGGCGGTTGGGGTCGTGCAGCGGGTCGCCGTCGATCTCCTTGTACTGGCGGGCGTGGTAGACGAGGACGTCGGTGCGGCCGTCCTCGGCGACGGTGAAGCAGTTGTGGCCGGGGCCGTACTGCCGGGTGGTGTCGTTGCTGGTGAAGACCGGGGTCGGCGACTTGGTCCAGCTCAGGGGGTCCAGGAGGTGGCTGTCGGCGTCGGCGGTCAGCAGGCCCACGCAGTAGTTGGCGTCGGTGGCGCTGGCCGAGTAGGTCATGAACAGGCGGCCGTTGCGCTTCAGCACGTAGGGACCCTCGTTGACCTTGAAGCCGATGCACTCCCAGTCGTACTCCGGGGTGGAGAGCCGTACTTGAGGGCCCTTGAGGGTCCAGGGGTTCGCCATCTCGGAGAGGAAGAGGCCGGTGTTGTTGTCCATGCCGGGCTCGTGCTGCGCCCAGGCGAGGTAGCGCTTGCCGCGGTGGGTGAAGGTGGTGGCGTCCAGGGAGAAGGTCTCCCAGGCCGTCTTCACCTGGCCTTTCTCCACCCAGGTGCCCTGGAAGGGGTCGGAGTGGGCGTTCTCCAGCACCCAGATGCGGATCGCCCAGACGTCCTCTGCGGGCGCCGAGGCGAAGTAGATGTACCACTTGCCGCCGATGCGGTGCAGTTCGGGCGCCCAGATGTGCGCGCCCATCGGGCCGGTGGGGTGGGCGCGCCAGATGACGGACTCGGCGGCCGCGCCCAGTCCGTTGAGGGTGCGGGAGCGGCGCAGGATGATGCGGTCGTACTCGGGCACGGTGGCGGTGAAGTAGTAGAAGCCGTCCCCGTGGCGGTGGACGTGCGGGTCGGCGCGGTTGCGGACCAGCGGGTTGACGAAGGGGTCCTGCGCGCGGCGCCCGGCCGGGGCGGCGGCCGTCTGGGGGGTGGCGGCAGCGGCGGTGCCGGGAAGGGCGGGGACTGCGGCCAGGGCACCGGCGGCTGCGGCACCCATCAACAGTCGCCTGCGGCTGGGGGATTGGGGCAGAGCGTGGTCGCTGTCGCGGCTCATGCGGGGGGCCTGCCTCTCCGTGGGGGACACGCGGCGTCGCGATCCGGCCACGCCGTCTGAAATCTCGAACGCCATCTGTGATTACGAACGCTGGAAAGGTAAGGGGGTGGCACGGGGAGGTCAACGGGTCTGACGGGACGAACCCGGCCGGGCGTCAGACCAGTTACCGAATTCAGCTGCCTGATGTGACGTCAGAAGGGACGCCGGTAGGGGTCCCGGCTCACCCGGTCGTAGACACCGCGCAGCCACGGCTCACGGACGGCGGGCAGCCGGGCCAGCGTGTGCAGGAACAGCCGGTGATCGGGCTGGAACAGGCTCCGCGGGCGCAGCGGCAGGGGATCGTCGCGCTCCACACCGTCGGGCAGGCCGCCGCTCACGGGGACGGGCAGATGCGCCCGGGGAAAGGCCAGCCCGATCCACACCCCGGCATGGACCGGCACGGCGTGCGCGACGCCGGGCGGCGGCTGCCAGACCTCCCCGGTCCGCGGGTGCCGCGGGACGAGGGCGATGTCGGGGGCGGGGCCGTGAAGGCCGGGGCCGGACGGGGCCAGCAGCTTCCCCGGTCCACGCCCAGGCGGGAGCAGGAGGTCCAGCGCGCGGCCGAACGTCTCGGCGAGGAGGCCGCCGGGGACCTCCACCGCGGATCCGCCCGAGGCGGCCAGCACGCAGGCGAGCGCCGCCCCGACAGCCGCCTCCCACCGGGGGTTCCACCACCCGGGCTGCTCCAGGGGCGGGACGCCCTCGTACTCGTGCCGCAGCGCGTCCCAGTCGGCCGCAGGGGCGGGGTCGTCGGCGGCGAGGGCACGCACGGCGTCCGGGTCGAACCACACGGCCTGCCACAACGTGCAGTCGTCGAGGCGCGTCGCCACCGGCTGCCCGCAGCGGACGCAGGCCAGATTGGGGCCGTCCCGCCCGTCGAGCCCCATGCAGTACCCGTCGCACCGCCCGGGGACGAGCCTCGTGCCGCGCACGTCCCCCGGCGCCACGACCACCGCGCCCGCCGGCCCGCAGGACAGGACCGGAACGGGAGCGTGGACGCCCCGGGCCGCTGCCTCGTCCGCCCCGGTCTCGCTCCACGTCCGCCAGGGCGGACCGGAGGGCTCGGGGTCCACGGCGTACGTGCCCGGCTCCATGAGCACGGGGAGCAGCTCGTGTCCGACGTACTGGTGAGCGTGGACGGGCAGGGCCACGCGCGAGACGGGCACGGTCAGTTCGGCGTCGCACCGCGCGCACGCGAAGACCGCCACGCACGTCTCCCTCCCCCAGGCAGCCGGACCCCGGCATTCTCGCGACCCGGCGCGGGGGCGGCCACGGAATTCCCACCGGCGGGGACCGGACCGCACACGGCACACGGCTCCGGCTCGCCCCGAGCGGCTCGCAGCTCGACTTGCACCGGGGATGCGAGCAAGTCGATTCTGCTCGCCGGTCAGGCAGGAACACCAGCCCGGTCCAGGACGGCGGCCATCTCATCCTCGGGCAGCGCCGGGTTGGCACCCGCGCTGGAGGCCAGTTCAGGGACATGAAGCGCCTCGCGAAGCCGGTGCAGCGGCAGGCGCGGGTCACGGACCGCCGCCTGACGCGTCCAGACCTCGGGGTCATGGCTGAGCTGTTCGATCAGCGCGGGCGTGGCGGCCGGGTCCCGGACAGCCAGCCGACGGTACTTCCCGTCCGGGTGGTCCGCGTAGCGCGCGGCAAGGCCCTCGCGGGGGAAGCGAGGGTGCGTCTCCGCCATCCAGGCGGAGAACGTCCCGCCAAGCCTCGCGTACACACGCATGAGAACCTCCTCCGGGGTGTCGGGGTGGTGAATGCCCAGGCGGTTCTCCACCACCGGGTCCTCGACGCGCGCGAGCAGGCGCAGCAGGTCGGGCGGTAGATGAGGGCTCCGGGCGGCGGCTCGACGGAGCAGCGGGTGGGCGGAGGCCGCGGCCCGGCGCAGCACCTCGGGGTCGGCGAGCCCGTCCCGTACCCACTGCACGTCGTCGCCCCTGTCGAGGCCCCCGACCGTGAAGTCGATCGCCATGCGCCGTGCCTCATCCAGCTCGGGCCTGAGGGAGACCGCGAGCCGTACGGCCTCGTCGGGGTCGACGGCGAGCCGCTCCACGAGGTCGGCGGGCAGCGACGGGTTCCCGGCCAGAGCCGCCAGGTGCGTCCGCTCGGCGACGCACCGCTCGGCGTCGGCACGAAGAAGGAGCCCACGGCGCAGCGCCTCGGCGGCGGACTTCGGGTCGCGGAGGAGTTCGGCGGTGAGGCGTGCGTCCCGCCGGCACTCCCGCAGCGCGGCGGCCCGTCGCACCTCGGGGTCGGGATCGGCCAGCAGTGCCGACCGCTCGCCCGGCGGCAGGATCTCCCATGCACGCACCGCTTCCCGGCGCGCTGCCGCACGGTGATGAGTGGCCATCGAGGCCACGAACGACGGCGCCAGATGGGGCGAGCCCAGAAGTGCCGAGCGGACGGAAGGCGCGGGGTCGTCGAGCAGGCGGACACACACGGCGTCCGGGAGCGGTGCGACCTTTGTGCGCGGATCGTACACATGGGGTCCATATGCAAGAGCTGCCCGCACCTTCGGAGAAGGATCGTCCGCGAGCCGGGCCCGCTGTGCGGACTCCGCCCTGGCGCTCATGGCGAAGTCGATCCGGGCGCCCGGGTTCGGGTGGGCCAGGATCGCCACGACGGCCGGCTCAGGGAGTCCGGCCCGCTGAAGGGCGTCACGGGGCGGACCGTCACCGTCCCCCTCGAAGGCGAGCAGGCGCAGTAGCAGCCGTGTCGGCAGTGCCGGATTTCGGGCGACTCCGTCCAGCGCGGACGCGTGGAACGTCACCATGGTTCCCCTACCCCTGTGTCTTCTCCGATTGGTCCGCGACCATGATCTCCCGTGCGCCCGTCAGGAGCCGCCGCACGGCGCCAGTTGTCCGGCTGGGGCGGTGCTGTCCGGGTACCGGGAAATCCGGCCGTGCCGAGTGACATCGGGTCCTTTTCATGCACGACATCTGTCGGCCACCGTTCCACCAGCCCTCAGGGCTTTGACCGGCACAGATGCCGAACGAGGGGAGGGTGCCCAGGTCACCAGTCCAACGAAACGACGCAGGCCCAGCACGTCCGAGAGTCACTCGGCGACCGCGTCGCCCTGGTCGATGCCCTGATAGGCGGTGCCGAACAGATCGATGGTCCGACGGGCATCGGCGTGTCCACCCGGAGGCGGAGTGGCCCGGTCCCGGGCGCGGTGAGCGTGAGGTGGCCGCCGTCGTCCGTGACGGCCGGGCGGACGAGGGCCAGGCGGGTTTCCGCGGCTCAGCGGCCGCTCGGGGCCTCGGGGAAGCCGAGCCGGGGTGCGAGCAGCCGTGCCTCGGCCGCCCACTCGGCGAGGAACGCCAGGACGAGACCGCGTTCGCGGTAGCGGAGGGCGGCGGGGACGGTGCCCGCGCCGCCGTATCCCACGGGCTCGTCGTCCGCCCTGGCCAGCATCAGTGCCGTGAGCCAGTCGTACTTCACCGCCGAGGCGCACACGGCGAGCCGTACGAGGTGCTCGTCGCCGTGCCAGCCGCTCCCGCGCAGGCCGTGGACGTACGCGTCGTAGGCCTGCTTGGCGAGGCCGTGCAGGTCGGCGGCGGGGACGAAGTGGTCGAGGACGGTGTCGGGGAGGTAGTTGCCGAGGTCCTCGCCGAGGGCGCCGTCACCGGCGAAGGCCCAGTCGAGCAGGACGCCGGAGCCGGAGCCGTCGGAGCGGAGGTTCGCCGGCCACTGGTCGAGGTGGCAGAAGGCGCGCGGGAGCGACTCCATGAGCGTGAGGAACCACTCGCGGTCGTGGCGGAGGCGGACCATGTCCTCGCGCAGGCCGGGCGGGAAGTGCGAGCGGATCAGGGGGTGTTGCCAGGCGCCGTCGTCGGCCAGCAGGTCCTGGCCCGGCGCCCGGTCGGCCGTGTAGTCGCGCAGGAAGCGGTGCGACAGCCACGGGTGGTCCTCCCCCGCGCCGACCGCGCCCTGGGCCGCGCCGAGGCGCCGGGCGTACTCGACGTGGCGCTCCAGCGGCCAGGCCGTGGCCGGTTCGCCCGGCACGTCCTCCAGCCACAACGCCACGTCGCCGTCGGGGCGTTCGACGCACTCCAGCAGCCGGGGCGCCCGGATGCCGTGCCGCTGCCAGACCCCGGCGAGCCCGGAGCGGTAGACGTACGCCTCGCGGCGCCAGAAGTTCCAGTGCCGGGGGTCGTTGGAGGCCGCCCAGGAGACGGCGCTCTCCTTGGTCCGCGTCAGCACCTTCAGCACGGCGGAACGCCCTGCGCCGGTCACCCGCCACACCCCGGCCGTGACGCCGTTGCGCGGATTGTGCGTGAGCGGCTCGAACCTCGCCCGGCCCGCCGGGACTCCCAGGACCTCACGGACCTCGGCTCGTGCGACGGCGACGGCTGCTGCTGCGGCGACAGCGGTGGGGGCGGGGGCAGGGACCTCGGGCATCCCCCGATGCTATGCCGACGCGGACGCCTCCGCGGTGTCCTCGCGCCCCCGCAGCCACACGTTCCGGTCCGACCTCTGCTGGGGTTCTGGATCACAACCGCGCCGTCCCACATCCTGGTCACCCCGCCCACTTCCCGGACATCGACCGCCGGGGTCCGCCCGGTACGTCGACTACCGTCGTCGGCATGACCAGCACCCTCACCCTCGCCGGAGCCCTCACCGCCGGGACGGTCGTGCTCGACGGCGGCCTGTCCAACCAGCTGGAGTCGGCCGGGCACGACCTGAGCGACGAGCTGTGGTCGGCGCGGCTGCTCGCCGAGCGGCCCGAGGCGGTCACCGAGGCGCACCTGGCCTACTTCCGGGCGGGTGCGGACGTGGCGATCACCGCCAGTTACCAGGCCACGTTCGAGGGGTTCGCGCGGCGCGGCATCGACCACGACCGGGCGGCCGAACTCATGGCGCTGAGCGTGGAGCTGGCCCGTGAAGCGGCCCGCCGGGCGCGCGTCCCCCGGCCGCTGTGGGTGGCGGCCTCGGCCGGTCCGTACGGGGCGATGCTGGCGGACGGTTCGGAGTACCGGGGCCGCTACGGGCTGACCGTGGACGAACTGGAGCGTTTCCACCGGCCGCGCCTGGAGGTGCTGGCCGCGGCCTGCCCGGACGTCCTCGCGCTGGAGACGGTGCCCGACGCGGACGAGGCGGCGGCGCTGCTGCGGGCGGTGCGCGGGCTCGGGGTCCCGGCCTGGCTGACGTACTCGGTGGCCGGAGGCCGCACGAGGGCCGGACAGCCCTTGGAGGAGGCCTTCGCACCGGCCTCGGACGCGGACGAGATCATCGCCGTCGGCGTGAACTGCTGCGCCCCCGAGGACGTGGACGCCGCGGCGTCGGTCGCGTCCCGGGTGACCGGCAAGCCGGTGGTCGTCTACCCCAACAGCGGCGAGACCTGGAACGCCACGACCCGCACCTGGACCGGCAGCTCCTCCTTCACGTCCGACCAGGTCAAGGGCTGGCAGCAGGCGGGAGCACGGCTGATCGGCGGGTGCTGCCGGGTGGGGCCGGGGGCGATCTCGGGGATCGCGGGGGTGCTGGGGGTGGCGTAGGGGTGGGGCGGGTGCGGGATCCTCTTCCGGGGTGTGGTGTGCGGCGGAGGCCCGGACGAAGGCGGTCGCTAGCGTCTGCACCTCTGGGGTGGCCTTCGCCGTGGGGCGGGCCCACAGAGTCACTCGCCCGTCTCGTCTCACGCCGAGGTTGAGAGACAAGCTCAGAGCCTGTTTCCGGCCTTTCGATGCAGGTCAGAGCGATGATCGTGCGTATCGGCGGCTCCGGTGGTGGCTGGGCGGGAAATTGGTGACATGGACGGTGTCGATTTCGCCAGGGGCCGTTCGTGTAGGAGGTGAGCCGGGCCGCGGAAGAGCGGTCCGCGGAGGGCAGGAGCGGATCATGCGGTCGATCATGGCGACGATGTCGCGTCACCCTCGATGGAGTTGTCCAGGGCCTTGGCCGCCCGGACGAGGACACCCGCGGCGGATTCACCCACGGGGCTGGGGCGGGCAGTACAACGACCAGGTCATGGACCAGACGGTGGCCGACCCCGAGGCCGGCCCCGGCAACGATCTGTCGATCATCGGCAGCGCCTCGCTCATCCGCTACCTGCACGCCGCCGGCCTGGTCGGCCACGACCGGTTGCTGATCCACCCGCTGACCCTGGGCGGCGGCACGTGCTTGTTCGAGGGTCCCGCGCCGCTCACCGAGTTCGAGCTCACCGAACCCGCCGTCACCACCACCAAGGGCGTGATCGTCGCCCGTTGCTCTCGCCGATGAGGGAGGGGCTATGCCTCAGTACCTGCTCTCGATCTACCAGCCGGACGGCCCATCGCCCGACGCCGAGACCATGACCCAGATCGCCGCCGACCTTCACCAATTGAACGAGGAGCTGCGAGAGAGCGGCTCATGGGTGTTCACCGGCGGCCTGCACGCGCCTGGCACCGCGACGGTGGTGCGGGCCGACGGCATGTTCACCGACGGTCCGTACGTCGAAGGCAAGGAGCACATCGGCGGTATCTGGGTGATCACCGCGCCCGACCTGGACGCGGCGCTGTCCTGGGGCCGCAAGGCGGCGGCCGCCACCACGCTGCCGATCGAGGTCCGCCCGTTCCAGGACGTCGAACCGTTTTGAGCCCTACCTCGATGACGCCGCAGGAGATCGCGGCCGTCTTCCGCGCCGAGTACGGCAAGGCCGTTGCCGTACTCGTGCGCAGGCTCGGCGACATCGGCCTGGCCGAGGACGCGGTCGCCGACGCCTTCGAGACCGCGCTGGTCAGATGGCCGGTCGACGGCGCCCCGCCCCGCCCGGCCGGCTGGATCATCACCACCGCCCGCAACCGGGCCATCGACCACCTTCGCCGCGAGAGTGCCCGCGCGGACAAGCACGCCGAGGCCGCACTCCTCACCGCCCCGGCAGCCGAACCCGCCGAGGAGAGCGCCGTGCCGGACGACCGTCTGCGGCTCGTATTCACCTGCTGCCACCCGGCCCTGGCCCGCCCCGCCCAAGTGGCGCTCACCCTGCGCCTGCTCGGCGGGCTCACTACGCCCGAGATCGCCCGCGCCTTCCTCGTGCCCGAAGCCACGATGGCGCAGCGGCTTGTGCGGGCGAAGGCGAAGATCCGCGACGCGCGCATTCCGTACCGGGTGCCGTACGAGGCCGACCTGCCTGAACGCCTCGACGCGGTGCTCGCGGTGATCTTCCTGATCTTCAACGAGGGCTATGTCGCCACGTCCGGCACAGAGCTCGCCCGTGGCGAACTGTGCGTCGAAGCGATCCGACTGGGCCGCCTTCTGGTGGAGCTCATGCCCGACGAGCCGGAGGCGGCCGGACTGCTCGCGCTGATGCTGCTGACCGAGGCGCGCCGCCCCGCTCGCACCGACGCCGACGGCGCTCTCGTGCGACTCGCCGACCAGGACCGCTCCCAGTGGGACGCCGACTTGATCGCCCAGGGCAGGGCGACCGTGCGCGCCTGCCTGCGCCGCAACCAGCCCGGCCGCTTCCAGTTGCTCGCCGCGATAAACGCCGTGCACACCGACCCGGTCACCGACTGGACTCAGATCGTCGCGCTCTACGACCAACTCGTACAACGTGACCCGAGTCCGGTGGTCGCGCTCAACCGCGCGGTCGCCCTCGCCGAGATCGAAGGACCCGCGGCGGCGCTTCGGCTGGTGGACGACCTGGACCTCACAGCCTTCCACCTGTTCCACGCAGTCCGCGGCGACCTCCTCGCCCGCCTCGGGCGGATCGGCGAGGCCCGGCAAGCGTTCGACACCGCAGCCTCACTCACCAGCAACCAGGCAGAACACGCCTACCTGATCGCCCGGCGCAATCAGCTCGGCGAAACACCTGCGTGACCGGGCTCCGGCGGGCGAACCCCAGACGAGAACTCGCCCGGCTGGCGATCACCGGGACCGAGCACGGCCTTCGAGACCGCGAGATCTGCTGACTGGACACGGCTCGTCGCGTGCGTCCCGAAAGCGCAGGCCGGGGAATGGGGACCTGAGCGGCGATCAGGCGATTCGAACTCGCACCACACCACCTTCCCCGGGCACCTCTCCCCCACCCCCCACTTGTCCGCCAGCTCCGACACCAGCAGCAGCCCCCGGCCTCCCTCGCCGGGCTCCCGGACGTCCTGCTGCGGCGCGGCCGGTACGCCGTCGCCGCTGTCGTGCACCTCGACCCGGACGCCACCGCCCTCGCCGTACGGCACCAGCCTGAGCAGGAAGCCCCGGCCGGGCGGCACGCCGTGCACCAGGGCGTTCGTCGCCAGCTCGCTCACACACAACAGCACGTCGTCCGCCCGCCCGTGCGCTCCCCAGTCCCGTAGCGCCTCCCGCGCGAACGCCCTTGCCGCCGGTACGGACCGGCGCTCCCGGCGGTAGAACCGCTCGCGCGGGGACGGGGGGTGGGGCAAGGGTGGAGTTTCGTCGTTCACGGGACGACAGTCACACTCCGTGGTCATCATGGAACAGTGCGCGCACCCGTACAGCTGCTCCGTACGGGCGGGCGCCGGTGAAAGTACGCGCACGGGTGGGGAGTTCGCCGCCATGAGCACCACGACACGGTCCCGACGGTCCCGCAGGAACGCCTCGGCGATGAGGATGGTGGGCGCCCTGCTCGCCGTCTTCCGGGAGGCCGCCGGGCACACGCAGAGGTCCCTCGGGGAGATCTTCGTCGTCGGCGAGCAGCAGATCGCCTCCATCGAGCAGGGCAGAAGACCCCTCAAGCCGGACCTCGCCGAGCAGCTCGACCGGCTCCTCGACACGAAGGGGGCGTTGGCGGCGGCGCTGGCGGAGATGCCGGAGGTGGATCTCGTACCGCTCTGGGCGGAGGAGTTCCTGGACCGTGAGCAGGAGGCCATCGCGATCTCCTCGTACGAGAACCAGGTGGTCCCGGGGCTGCTCCAGACGGAGGCGTACGCGCGCGCTGTGTTCCGCAGTCGCGTGCCGTGCTACGACGAGGAGAAGATCGCCCAGTTGACGGCGGCTCGCATCGAACGCCAGCGGATCTTGCGGGCGAAGAGCGCGCCCATCAGCTGCTTCGTCATCTGGGAGCCGGTGGTACGGGCCCCCATCGGCGGCCGGGAGGTCTGGGCCGAGCAGTTGCGGCACCTGCGTGCGTGCTCGGAGCTGCCTGGGCTCATGCTTCAGGTTCTGCCGCTGAACCGCACCAGCCACGCGGGCCTCAACGGCCCGTTCGTCCTGCTGGAGACACCCGAACACCAGCGGCTCGCCTATACGGAGAATCAGCGCGGCAGCCAGCTCATCGCCGACCCGGATGAGGTGGCGATCCTTACTCAGAAGTGTGCGATGCTGCGGTCACAGGCCCTCACGCCCGAGGACACGAGGGGCCTGCTGGACCGTCTTCCGGGAGAGGCATGAGCGGCACCGCGCTTGAATGGTTCAAGTCCAGCCACAGCGGCAGCGAGGGCGGCAACTGCATCGAAGTCGCCTACCACTGGCGCAAGTCCAGCTACAGCGGCGACGAGGGCGGCAACTGCATCGAAGTCGCCTACCCCTGGGGCAAGTCCAGCTACAGCGGCAGCGAAGGCGGCGCCTGCCTCGAAGTCGCCACCCACCCCACCGCCGTCCACATCCGCGACAGCAAGACCCCCACCACACCCCACCTCACCGTCACCCCCGCCGCCTGGAACGCGTTCCTGTCCCGCTGGGCGGCGTGACGTCACTGACGGCGGAGGGCGCCGGTGTGGCGGAGTCGGCGTACCACCGACCTCAACTCCCTGGTGCGCGCAGGCTCTTCGGCAGGAGAGGGTGAGGGCGTGACGGTTTGCGGGGCTGTCCAGAGGGCGAGTTCGCGGTCCCGCGGGCCGAACGCCGTGTAGGCGAGGCCGTTCTCGGCGTCCGGGGCGCGGTCGCCGAAGACGCGTACCGGGTGGGTCTCGTCCCAGCGCTGCCAGCCCGGGTCGCCGTCGGCGGCGAAGCGGACCCACGCCGTGTGCATCGCGTCGGCCAGTTCCTGCGGGGCGTCCTCCCCGGCGAGTTTCCGGGACTCGGGCACCTCGCCGGTGTCGAAGACGAAGCCGAGCTCCAGGGCGTGGCAGGCGCCCAGGCCGGGGAGGCCGGAGGGCCAGGCGAACTCGTAGACGTACGACGGTTCCGTACGGGCGTCGGCCAGGTGGTGCAGCGGGATCCGCAGGAGGTGGTCGGTGACCAGCTGGCCGACGATGTCCGCCGTGCCGGCCTCGGGGTGCAGGGCGCGGTAGCCGCGCGGCACCTCGCTGCCGCAGTGGCAGCGGGCCATGGCCCCGGCCAGGGCGACGGCCCCGAGGCGGTCGACGCGGTCCAGGAGGCCGCCGGGGACCAGCCACAGCCGGTGCTCGTCGCGGGTCCAGCCCGTCAGGATCTCCACGCCGGGCGCGGCGCCGTCGGTGAGGGCCTCCAGCGGGTCGCGGGGGACGAGGTCGCCGTCGGTGACGATGCCGAAGGCGGGGCCGCCGACCACGGGGCTGCTGAGCCGGCCGACCTCCGCCTGGGTGCGCAGCAGCAGGTCGCGGTCGACGGCGGCGAAGGCCTCGGCGGTGGCGGGGATCTTCAGCCGGGACGCCATCCGGCGCACCATGCGGCGGACCTTGGCCCGCTCGGACGCCTCGGGCGGCCCGCTCTGCAGGATCGCGCGGCGGACCAGTCCCTGGGACTGCGGGGCGGCGAGGAGCGCGCCGATGCTGATGGCCCCGGCGGACTGGCCGGCGACGGTGATGCGGGCCGGGTCGCCGCCGAACGCCTCGATGGCCTCGTGCACCCAGATCAGTGCGGCCAGCTGGTCGCGCAGGCCCGGGTTCGGGGGCGTGTCCGGGAACAGTCCGTAGCCCTCGACACCCAGCCGGTAGTTGATCGACACGCAGACCACGCCGTCGCGGGCGAAGGTGTGGCCGTCGTAGACGGGGACGGCCGAGGAGCCCCTGGTCAGGGCGCCGCCGTGCAGCCAGAGCAGGACGGGGAGGCGGGCCGTGGGGCTCGGGTCGGGGGTCCAGACGTTGAGGTTGAGGCAGTCGTCGCCGGGGATGAGCGGGTCGGACAGGTAGCGGGCGAAGGCGTCGGAGTAGGGGGGTTTCGGCGAGGTGGGGCCGAAGGCGACGGCGTCGCGGACGCCGTCCCACCGGGGCAGGGGCACGGGCGGGCGGAAGCGACGAGGCCCGAAGGGCGGGGCCGCGTACGGGATGCCGCGGAAGACCGCGACGCCGCGCTCGTAGCGCCCGCGCACCGCTCCGTACGGGCTCCTGACCACGGGGTCCGTCTGGTCTGCCGTCATGTGCCACCAGCCTTTCGCCGCGTACCTGCGCCGGCGCCGGGCACCGGCGAAACCCACCGGTAACCCCACCGGTATCTCCAGAGCACCACAGCGTTCGCCGGTATTCCGGCGCAGGGGGCGGCGTGACCGCCGTTCGGTGGACCCCCGCGCCGGCGTGGGCCCGTTCGGCGTACGCCGGCGTGCGGACACCATCACCGCCTGCTCGAACCTCGTGCTCGATCTTGCTCGAAACAGCCCTCTACCGAGCACATATTGACATGCGCCTGCCCAGACCCCCAGAGTCATGCCCCGAACCGACAGTGCAACGGAAGTGATGCAAGCCACCCCACCGAGGAGTGTTGCCGTCATGTCCAGAACACCCGCTGTCTCCCGCCGACGGCTCCTTGGCGGAGCCGTCGCCACCGGGGCGCTCACGGCCGGGATGACCGCCGCGGCCCCCGACGCCACCGCAGCGACCGCGCGGGCACCGCGCCGGCGGCCCGGGCAGAAGTCGATGATCGGTGTGCCGTTCGAGGTCCACCGCACCGTGCGCGTCGCGGTCATCGGCCTGGGCAACCGCGGCGCGGGCATGATCACCGGCTGGGCCGCCGTGCCCGGCTGCACCGTGACGGCCGTCTGCGACATCCGCGCCGACCGCGCGCGGCGCGCCGCCGACCGGCTGGAGGGCAAGGGCAGCCCGCGCCCCGCCGAGTACGGCGGATCGGCGGACTCCTACGCGCGGATGCTGCGGCGCGACGACATCGACCTCGTGTACGTCGCCACGCCGTGGGAGTTCCACCACGAGCACGGCAGAGCCGCGCTGCTCAGCGGCCGGCACGCGATGGTGGAGCTCCCCGTGGCGACCGAACTGCGCCAGCTGTGGGACCTGGTCGACACCTCCGAGCGCACCCGCAGGCACCTGCTGCTCGCCGAGAACTGCAGTTACGGCCGCAACGAGCTGGCCATGCTGCGGATGGCGCACGCCGGGCTCCTCGGCGACCTCACCCACGGCCACGGCGGCTACCTCCACGACCTGCGGGAACTGCTCTTCTCCGACACCTACTACACCGACTCCTGGCGGCGGTTGTGGCACACCCGCAGCACCGCGTCGCTGTACCCCATGCACGGGCTCGCCCCGATCGCGGCGGCCATGGACGTCCACCGCGGCGACCGGATGACCACGCTGCGCGCCACCGCCACCGCCCCGCGAGGGCTGGCCGACTACCGCGAGCGCTTCGTGCCGCGGGACCACCCGTCCTGGAAGGAGACCTACGTCAACGGCGACCTGGTCACCTGCCTGATCGAGACGGCGAAGGGCAGGACGATCCGGGCCGAGCACGACGTCAGCGCGCCCCGCCCCTACAGCCGCATCAACACCCTCGCCGGCAGCCGGGGCATCGTCGAGGACTACGCCGGGCCCGCCCCGACCGGTGCGCGCGTCTACCTCGAACCGGACCACGGCGGCCACACCTGGCGGGACTTCGCCGACTACCGCAAGGAGTACGACCACTGGCTGTGGCGCAAGGTGGGCGACGACGCCGCGAACAACGGCGGCCACGGCGGCATGGACTACGTCCTGCAGTGGCGCACCGTCCAGTCGATGCGCGCCGGGCTGGTGCCCGACATCGACGTGTACGACTCGGCGGCCTGGTGCGCGGCGGTCCCGCTGAGCGCCGCGTCCCTGGCGCGGAACGGGCGCCCGGTCGAGTTCCCGGACTTCACCCGCGGGGGCTGGGCGGACGACAGGCCCGGCCTCGACTCCCGCCCCACGGACATGCCGCCCGCCGGCTGAGACACCCCGGCACCCCGGCACGCCGGCACGCCGGCACCCCGGCACCCCGGCACCCCGGCACCCCGGCACCCCGGCACCTCGGCACGCCGGCACCCCTCGGGCCGAGGCACGGGGCGTCGTCCAAGGCCCCTGGCCCGGGCCGGTGTTCGGCCCGCATTCGATTCCTCCGTCTACCCGCCGCCCGGCGGCCCACCTAGAGTAGGAAGCGCTTTCTGCCCGGCCCGGACCGTGAACCGCCGTGTGCAGAGTCGGTTGCAGCTGTCCACGGCCCTCGGGCGGGCCGGAGAGGTGGGTTCCCCATGGTCCGTACGGCGAGTGCGAGCGCGGCCGCCGGTCCGACGCTGGCGGTCGTGGCGCGCGAGGCGGGGGTGTCGGTGCCGACCGCGTCGAAGGTGGTCAACGGCCGGGAGGACGTGGCGCCCGAGACCCGCCGCCGGGTGACCGAGGCGCTCGACCGGCTCGGCTATGTGCGCAGACCCCGCTTCGACGCGGCGAAGCCGCCCCGGCTGGTCGATCTGGTGGTGCACTCGCTGGAGAGTTCCTGGTCGGGGGCGGTGCTGCACGGGGTGGAGGAGGCGGCGCACGACGCGGGCCTCGAGGTCGTGGTGTCGGCGGCGCTGACCCGCTCGCGGGCCGGACGCCCGGAGCGCGGCTGGCTGGACAAGCTGGTCGCCCGCGGCTCCTCCGGGGTGCTGTTCAACCTGGCCGAGCTGAGCGCGTCGCAGTACGCCTGGCTGGAGCAGCACCGCATCCCGTTCGTGATGATCGACCCGGTGCAGGAGCCGCCGGAGGGCGTGGCCTCGGTGGGCGCGGCGAACTGGCAGGGCGGTCTGACGGCCACCGAGCACCTGCTGTCCCTGGGGCACGAGCGGATCGCCGTCATCGCCGGTCCCCGGCGCACGCTGTGCAGCAGCGCGCGGGTCGCCGGGTACCGCTCGGCGCTCGCGGCGGCCGGTGTGCGGCAGCGTGCCGAGCACGTCCGGTACGCCGGTTTCGACGAGGGCCTGGCCCGTCGCCACATGCGGGAACTGCTCGACCTGCCCGAGCCGCCGACGGCCGTCTTCGTCTGCTCGGACCGGATGGCGCTGGGGGTGTACGAGGCGCTGGCCGAACGGGGGTTGAGCGTCCCGGACGACATCAGCGTGGTCGGCTTCGACGACCTGCCCGAGGCGCGCTGGGCCTCCCCCGGGCTGACCACGGTCCGCCAGCCGCTGTCGGAGATGGCGGCGACGGCCCTGCGGTCCCTGCTGCGGATGATGGACGGCCACCAGCCGGAGAGCACGCGCACGGAACTGTCGACACGGCTGGTGGAGCGGGCGAGCACGGCGCCGCCGCGGAGGTAGACGGGTCGGAGTCGTCCCTACCGGGCCGGGTCGTCCGACGGCCCGTGCGGCCCGGGCCCGGGCACCCCGGCCGCCCAGGCGACGCCGCCGAAGAGGTGGGTACGGAAGGCCGGGTCCTCGTAGGCCTCCGGGGCGTGGCCGAAGGCCGTGTAGAAGACCCGGCCCGTGCCGTGGTGGTGGCACCAGGACAGGGGGTGGTCGTCGCCCATGCCGCCGCCCTCGTAGGACGACTCGTCCGCGGTCACCAGGACCCGGACCGCTCCGCGCGGATTGCCGCTGAAGTCGTACCACTCGTCGGTGAAGTGCCAGACGGCCGGCAGGTGCCGGGTCGCCGGGTGGTCGTGGTCCTCGACGACGGCCCTGCCGGGCTGGTGGCGGGGGTGCCGGGCGAACCGGGCGCCCAGCAGGCCCCCGTAGTACGGCCAGTCCTCCTCCGTGCAGGCCGCCGCGTGCACGCCCACGAAACCGCCGCCCGACTCCACGTACGCCGCGAGCCGTTCGCGTCCGGCCGGGGTCAGGACCTCGCCGCTGGTGGAGAGGAAGACGACGGCCGCGTAGGCGTCGAGGGGCTGTTCGAGGGCCGCCGGGTCCTCGGTGGCGTCGGTCTCGAAGCCGTCGAGCGTGCGCAGCGCGGCGACGCCGGCCGGGATGGAGTCGTGCCGGTAGCCGGTGGTCCGGGTGTACACGAGCAGTCGGGGTGCCATGACATCCGAACCTACGAGATCAGGAGCGCGTGCGGGCGTGCCCGGGCGCCGGAGGTTTTCGCCGCTGCGGGCGGTGCGCGCGGTCAGCCCTGTTCCATCAGCCGCTTCAGCCTGGTCAGGTCGGCGGACACCGCCTCGGCGTCGCGGCGGACGTCCTCGTCGCTCATCCACGGCTGCCGCCGCAGGGTGAACACCACCTCGCAGCCGGGGCCGTCGGCGATCACCCGCATCGGGTTGTGCACGGTCCGCCCCGAGGGCAGGGTGACGTCGTGGTCGAGCACACCGAAGTCGTTGTCCGGTGTGAAGGCCACCTCGATCCGCCCCATCGGGGACTCCCCCACCCACCGGCCGTCCACCCGTTCCAGGGAGCGGGCCAGGCCGGGGGCCCAGCAGGGGATGTTGACGGGGTTCGAGACGTACGCGTAGACCTCCGGGGCCGGGCGGCCGACGGAGACGGCGAGGTGCCGGGAGCGTGTGGTCGTGATCGTCATGACCGCGACGGTACGGGCCTGCTCGCGGGGGCGTCTTGAACGGATCGGACACCGGCGGGCCGCGCCCCGGGACGCTGTCCGTTTCCTTCAAGACCGGGCGGCGCGGCCCTGCCTACGGTGGCTCCATGACCGCACGATTCGATGCCATCGGCCTGGTCGTCTCCGACATGGCCGCCTCCGTCGCCTTCTACCGCCGGCTCGGCTTCGCCTTCCCGCCGGGCGCCGAGGACGAGCCGCACGCGGAGGCCGGGCTCCCGGGCGGGCTGCGGCTGCTGCTCGACACCGAGGAGACGGTCCGTTCCTTCCATCCCGCGTGGCGGCCGCCCGGCGGCGGGAGCCGGGCCTCGCTGGCCCTGCGGTGCGACTCCCCGCGGGAGGTGGACGCGCTGTACGAGGAGCTGGTCGGCGCCGGGTGCCGTGGCGAACTCGCGCCCTGGGACGCCTTCTGGGGGCAGCGGTACGCCGTCGTGCTCGACCCGGACGGCAACGGGGTGGACCTGTTCGCCCCGCTACCCGCCGCCGGCGAGTAGCTCGCCCAGCGGCAGCCCCGCGAACTCCTTTACGTCCCGGGCGAGATGCGCCTGGTCGGCGTACCCGGCCCGGGCGGCCGTCTCCGCGAAGGGCACGCCGTCCCGGGCGAGCGCGAGGGCGCGGCGCAGCCGCAGGATGCGGGCCAGGGTCTTGGGTCCGTAGCCGAACGCGGCGAGCGAGCGGCGGTGCAACTGCCGTGCGCCGAGCCCCAGTCGGTCGGCGGTCGCGGCGACGGGACGGCCCGCGTCGAGGGCGGTGACGATCCGGCGCAGCAGCGGGTCCGGGGGTGCGGTGTCGGCGGCCCGCCGCAGGGCCAGCTCCTCCAGGCCGCTCTCCGGGTCGGGGGCCGCGTGCACGGCGTCGGCCAGGCGCCGCACCCGCGCGGCCGGCCACAGGTCGGTGAGCTCGACCCGGCGGTCACGCAGCTCGTGCGCCGGCACCCCCAGGAGCGCCGGGGCCGTCCCCGGGTAGAAGCGCAGGCCCCACCAGGGCCCGGGCTCGCCGTCCGTGCGGTAGGCCCGGGTGTCGGGCCCGGCGACCAGCAGCCGCCCGTCGTGCCACAGCAGGTCCATGCACCCGTCGGGCAGCACGCGCCCCGCCCCGGACCGCTCCGGGGTGTTGCTCCACACGACCGCCCCGGCCAGCCGCGACACCCGTTCCGCGTACACGTGAGCCAGGCTACGCCGACGGCGGGGGCGAGGGCGGGGGTGCCTGGCCCGTCCCGCCCCGGTACTGCGCCGGGCTCACCCCGTACCTCCGCTTGAACGCCGTCGACAGGGCGAACCCGCTGCCGTAGCCGACCCGGCGGGCCACCGCGTCGAGGGTGTCGTCGGACGAGCGCAGGCGGTCGGCGGCCAGGGCCAGCCGCCAGCCGGTGAGGTACGTCATCGGGGGCTCGCCGACCAGGCCGGTGAAGCGGCGGGCGAGGGCCGCCCGGGACACCCCGGCCTTCGCGGCGAGCGCGGCGACCGTCCACGGGTGGGCGGGATCGTCCTGGAGCAGCCGCAGGACCGGGCCGACGACCGGGTCGGCGAGGGCCCGGTACCAGGCGGGCGCCCGTGCCTCGGGGCGGGCGAACCAGGCCCGCAGCGCGGCGATGAGCAGCAGGTCGAGCAGCCGGTCCAGGACGACCTCCTGCCCGGGCCGGTCCTGGGTGATCTCCGTGGCGAGGTACGGGGTGAGCGGGCAGTCCCACACGTCGGGGGTGAGGGTGAGCAGCGGGGGCAGCGCGTCCAGCAGCCGCCCGCCGATCTCGCCGGGCATCGGGTACGTGCCGATGAGCAGGACGGTGGCGCCGTCGGGCCGGTCGCCCCAGGTGCGGACGCCGAGGTCCATGGAGCCGTTGAGGGGCCGGCCGTCGGGGTAGCGGCACTCCTGGTGCGGCAGGATGACCGCCTGCGGTGCCGTGCCGGGGGCGTCGGCGCAGGTGTAGGGGTCGGGGCCGCGGGCGATCGCGAGGTCCCCGGCCCGCAGCCGCGTCCGCTCGCCCCGGTCGGGCAGCACCCAGGCCTCACCGCGGACGACCAGCATCACGGTGAGCGGCGCCCGGTCCTCCACGCGGACGGCCCAGGGCGGGTCGAAGCACGCCCTGATCATGAACGCGCCCCGCGCACGGGGGCCTTCCAGCAGGCCTGCGAGAGCGTCCATACGGTCAGCGTAGACGCGGGCGCATGGCGACGAGCCGTTCGGCGATGGTGCCGGGCGGTGAGCGGCAGTTGACTTCCCGGTATGACGAACACAACGCATGACCTGGCAGGGAACACGAGGGACGACGCGGCGAGCGCGGCGGAAGACGCGCGGCACGCGGAGCGCGCGGCACGGCACGCGCGGGGCATGACGGTCGTGGTGACGGGCGCCTCGGGGCGTACCGGCAGCCGGGTGGCGCGGGCCGCGGGGGCCGCCGGGCTCACCGTGCGGGCGGCGTCACGGACGACCGGCTTCGACTGGTGGGAGCCCGCGACCTGGGCGGACGCGCTGCGCGGCGCCGACGCGGCCTATCTCGCCGTCCCGTCGGACGTGGGCGCACCGGGGGCCGCGGACGCGGTCGGCGCGCTCGCGCGGGAGGCGGTGCGGCTCGGGGTGGGGCGGCTGGTGCTGCTGTCCGCGCGGGGCGAGGAGCAGGCCCTGCCCACCGAGGAGGCGCTGCGGGCGTCGGGTGCGCGGTGGACGGTCGTCCGGGCCGCGTGGTTCGCGCAGAACTTCAGTGAGGGCCCGCTGGTGGCGGAGCTGCGCGAGCGCGGTGAGCTGGTGTTCCCGGGCGGCGAGGTGGGCGAGCCGTTCGTCGACGTGCGGGACGTCGCGGACGTGGTGGTGGCGGCGCTGACGGCCGGCGACCGGTACGTGGGGAGGACGCTCGCCGTGTCCGGCGGGCGGCTGCTGACCTTCGGGGAGGCGGTCGCGGAGATCGCCGGGGCGACGGGGCGGCCGCTGACGTACCGGGCGGTCTCGACGCGGGACTACGCCGAGGCCCTGGCCGGGTTCGGGGTGCCGCCGCAGGAGGCCGAGGCCCTGACCGCGATCTTCGGCACCCTCCTGGACGGCCGCAACGCCCACCTGTCGGACGGGGTGCGTCAGGTGCTGGGCCGCGAGCCGCGCGCCTTCTGCGACTTCGTGCGCGAGGAGGCCGCGGCCGGGACCTGGACGGCCTGAGCCCGGCGCCGGCGGCCCCGCCCCCGCTCACTTCTCCTCGGGCCGGTGGGTCTCCCCGTTGGCGGGGCCGCTCTTGACATGGGCGGACCGCACATGGGTGCGCAGCCGGGCGGAGACGTCCTCCGGGGGCAGGAAGCGGGACCAGCGCTCGGGGAACTCCGAGGGCATGTCGGGGTCGGCCTCGCCCCGGGCGGCGGCGCGGGCCACGTACTCGGCGACCTGCGCCTGCCGCAGCCGCTCGTTGGCCTCGCGGGCCGCGGCCGTCGCGGCGGCCGGCCAGACCCGGTCGATGGCGGCGTTGACCGCGGCCCCGACGAGCACGGCGAACGCGGACACACCGATCCACAGCAGCACGGCGACGGGCGCGGCGAGGGAACCGTAGATCGTGGGGCCCTCGACCGTGCTGGTCAGGTAGATCCGCAGCAGGAAGCTGCCCAGCACCCACATGCCGAGGGCGACCAGTGCCCCGGGCACGTCCTCGATCCACGGGGAGCGGACGGGGACGGACACGTGGTACAGCGTCGTCAGGAACGCGATCGACAGCAGTATCACCACCGGCCAGTACAGGACCTGCACGAGCGTCGCGGACCACGGCACGATCTCCACCACAGCGTCCGGCCCGGCCACCATCAGCGGCAGCGCGACCGAGCCGATCAGCAGGGCCACGATGAACAGCAGGAACGCCAGCAGGCGGGTCTTGACGATGCCCCGGACCCCGTCGAGGCCGTACATGACGGTGATGGTGTCGATGAAGACGTTCACCGCGCGGGAGCCGGACCACAGGGCGAACAGGAAGCCGAGGGAGATGACGTCGGGCCGGCCGCCCTTCATCACGTCGTTCAGGATCGGCTCGGCGATCTCGCGCACGCCCTGGTCGGACAGGATGGTGCGGGCCGCCTCCAGCAGGTTGTTCTCCAGGCTCTGGATGGTGTCGGCGCCGGTCCACGCGTCGACGTACCCGAGCAGTCCGATCATGCTCAGCAGCAGCGGCGGCACCGACAGCAGCGTGAAGAACGCGGCCTCGGCGGCGAGGCCCAGGATGCGGTACTCGATGCAGGAGTTGACGGTGTCCTTGAGCAACAGCCAGGCGGTCCTGCGCTTGGAGACGTTCCGGTACAGGGCGCGGGCCCGGTGGAGGCGCCCGGAGGGTGTGTCGGGGGTTTCGCTTGCTGGCTGCACCCCCTAACGGTATCCGTCGCGCCCCGCCCCACTCACCCACCGGCCGGTCCGCAGCGCACCGGCCGGGTTCGTGGGTGACCAAGGTGGTACCGCGGGGTACGTTCGCACCATGGCAGGCAGCACGCACTCCGTGACGAACCAGGTCCCCCCGCTGGTCGGGTACGACGTCTTCTCCGCCGACCGGGCCCTGGCCGCCGCGGTCGAACGGCACCTCGATCCGGACCTGCGCGAGGAGGTGCTCGGCGAGCTGTCCGCGCTCGGGCGGACCTCCGGCTCCGCGCAGGTGCAGGAGTGGGGCAGGCACGCCAACGAGAACCCGCCGCGGCTGCGGACCCACGACCGGTACGGCAACCGCGTCGACGAGGTGGAGTTCCACCCGTCCTGGCACCGGCTGCTCGGCAAGGGCGTCTCCGCCGGTCTCACCGCGGCCTGGGACCGGCCGGCCGGGCACCTGCGCCGGGCCGCCGCGTTCGTGGTGTGGACACAGGTGGAGGCCGGCAACGGCTGCCCGCTGTCGATGACGCACGCGGCGGTCCCCGCCCTGCGCGCCGACCCGGCCCTGGCCGCCGAGTGGGAGCCGCGGCTGACGTCCATGATCTACGACCGTGACCTGCGCCCGGCCCGGCTCAAGGCCGGGGCGCTGTTCGGGATGGCCATGACGGAGAAGCAGGGCGGCAGCGACGTCCGGGCCAACACCACGTCCGCGCGGCCGCTCGCCGAGGACGGGACGTACGAGCTGACCGGGCACAAGTGGTTCTGCTCGGCGCCGATGTCCGACGGTTTCCTGGTGCTGGCGCAGGCCCCGGGCGGGCTGACCTGCTTCCTGGTGCCGCGGGTCCTCGAGGACGGCACGCGCAACGTGTTCCTGCTCCAGCGGCTCAAGGACAAGCTGGGCAACCGGTCGAACGCCTCAGCGGAGGTCGAGTTCGACGGGACGTGGGCCCGCCGGGTCGGCGAGGAGGGGCTGGGGGTGCGCACCATCATCGAGATGGTCGCCGCGACCCGGCTCGACTGCGTGCTGGGCTCCGCCGGGTTGATGCGCCAGGCCGTGGCGCAGGCGGTGCACCACTGCGAGCACCGGGAAGCGTTCGGCGGGAAGCTCGCCGACAAGCCGCTGATGCGCAACGTCCTGGCCGATCTCGCCCTGGAGTCGGAGGCGGCGACGGCCCTGGCGCTCAGGCTCGCGGCGGCCTGCGACGACGGCGGCGAGCAGGAGCGGGCGCTGCTGCGGATCGCGGTGCCGGCCGCCAAGTACTGGGTGACCAAGCGCTGCCCGGCGGTCGCGGTGGAGGCGGCGGAGTGCCTCGGCGGCAACGGGTACGTCGAGGAGTCCGGCATGCCCCGGCTGGTGCGGGAGTCGCCGCTGAACTCGGTCTGGGAGGGCGCGGGCAACGTCCAGGCGCTCGACGTGCTGCGGGCGTTGCAGCGGGAGCCGGGGGCGCTGGACGCGTATCTGCGGGAGGTCGGGCAGGCGCGCGGCGCGGATCACCGGCTCGACGCGGCGATCAAGAACCTGCTGACCGACCTGGCGGATCTGGAGGGCGTGGAGGGCCGGGCGCGGCGGCTGGCGGAGCGGCTGGCGCTCGTGCTGCAGGGGTCGCTGCTGGTGCGGTTCGCGCCGCCGCAGGTCGCCGACGCGTTCTGCGCGGCACGGCTGGGCGGCGACGGGGGCGCGGTGTTCGGGACGCTGCCGCACACGCTGGATCTGGCGTCGGTGGTGGAGCGCGCCCGGCCGGTGGCCTGAGCCTGAGCCGGCACGCCGGTGGCCGCGGCGGTCCCGCGGCCGGCGGCGCACCGCGCGTGGCCGGACCGGGTGCCCTACGCGGCGCGCGGCGGCGTCGGCCGGCCGCGTGCCGGGCGGCGGGCGCCGGCGCGATGAGCTAGGCGTGCCGGGCGGTGCCGTAGCGGGGTGCCGTACCGGGCTCGCCCCGGCTGCACACCGCGCGCCGCGGACGGCCCGGGAACGCGAGAGCGGGGGTGGTGCTGCGCCGACACGGCACCACCCCCGCCGTCCGGCCCGTTCGAGCCGCTGAACGCCGCTCGGGACGGCGCGGCTCAAGTGTCAGACACGGCAGGGGTGTCCACCAGGGTTGCAGGGGGTTGCAACTTGCTGCTGACTGTGTGCGGACTGTGCGCGCCCTCCGGGGGCAGACGGCACTATGAGACGCACAGTCAGGGTGGGACACACCGTCGGAGAACGACACCTGGGGGGCGCACGCGCATGGACGTCACGCACCTGGCCGCCGTCGACACCACGCGTGCGGCCCGTGTGCTCGGCGAGATCCGCTCCGCCCGGCTCTCCGGGCAGCCCTCCGCCGTGGCGCCGCGCCCCGTGATCGAGCAGTCCTGGGAACGCATGCTGCGCAGCGGCGTCGATCCCGACCACGACGTGCGGGCGGATCCGCTCTCCCGCGAGGAGGTGCAGCGGCGGCGCGAGAGGTCGGCGCTGCGGCACGTGCTGCCGGTGCTGCGGGAGGGGCTGCTGGCGACGGCGGACGTCGCGCACCACATCATGGTCGTCGCCGACGAGGACGGCCGGGTGCTGTGGCGGGAGGGCAGCGCGGCGGTGCTGCGCAGGGCCGACGGTCTGGGCTTCGAACTGGGCGCGGACTGGCGGGAGGACGTCGTCGGCACCAACGGCGTGGGCACCCCGGCGGTGGTGCGCCGGCCCGTGCAGGTCTTCGCCTCCGAGCACTTCGTGCGCTCCCAGGCCGGGTGGACCTGCGCCGGCGCTCCCCTGACGGACCCGCGCGACGGCCGGCTGCTCGGCGTGGTGGACGTCAGCGGGCCGCTGGAGACGATGCACCCGGCGACGCTGGCCTGGGTCGGCTCGGTGGCCAAGCTCGCCGAGGCGCGGCTGCGGGAGATGCACACGGAGGCGCTGGAGCGGCTGCGGGCGGTCGCGGCGCCGGTGCTGGCCCGGCTCGGCGGGCGTGCCCTGGCCGTCGACGCGGACGGCTGGACCGCCGCGGTGAGCGGGATGCCGTACGTGCGCCGCGTGTTCCTGCCGAAGTCGCTGTCCGCGGGGGCGTGCCGGCTGCCGGCGCTCGGGCTGTGCGCGGTGGAGCCGCTGGCCGGGGGCTGGCTGCTGCGGGTGGCCGACGACGAGCGGGCGCCGCGCGGCAGCAGCAGGATCGTGCTCGACCTGAGCCGGCCGCGCCGCTGGTCGGTGGAGGTGACCGGCGGCGCGGGCTCCTGGACCCGGGAACTGAGTCCGCGGCACGCGGAGTTGCTGTACCTCCTCGCCGTCCACCGCTCCGGCCGCAGTGCCGCGGGGCTGGCGGCGGACGTGTTCGGGGACCCGGCGCGCAGGGTGACGGTGCGGGCCGAGATGTCGCGGGTGCGGCGGTATCTGGGGGCGTTGCTGGAGCACCGGCCGTACCGGTTCGCCGAGGACGCCGAGGTCGAGGTGGTGCTCCCGGACGACCCGCGCGATCTGCTGCCCCACTCGGCCGCGCCCGCGGTGCGCAGGCGGCACACGCGCGCACCGGGGCCCTGAGGTTCACTCGGCGTGTGCCGCGAGGCGCCCGGGACGGTGCGTCTTTCGCATATTTGCAGGGTCTTCGTCCGCCGGCCCCCTCACCTGCCGTAGCATGCGGTACGGGCCACCCCACCTGCTCCTCCGTCAACGTACGGAGCTCAAGGCGCAGTTGGCCCGCCTCGGGAGGACGTTATGAAGCATCGCGGCAGACACCGGCGGCGCAGGCGGGGCAGGGCGCTGCGCGCGACGCTGGCCGGGACGGCCCTCGCGCTCACCGCCGCCGCCACCATGATCAGCGCCTCGCAGGCCACCGCCCCCGACGCCCCCGGAGCGCTGGCGCCGGTCGGCGTGTCCACCCAGGCCGGGCGGCTGCCGCTGGCCGAGCGCCGGGTGCCCGAGGCGTGGCTGGACCGGCTCGCCTCGGAGATGGGGCGGCCCGTCGGGGTCTCGGCGGTGCTGGACGGCGCCGACCGGGCCGTGCGCAACGCGTCCGACTGCCCGGCCGCCGAGAAGCACGACCTGCCGGTCGAGCCGGCGGCCACGCGCGCGTACTGCTTCGCCGGTTCCGACACCCGGGGCTGGCGGCCCGGCGCGGTCACCACCTCCGGCGACGCGGACGACGACGGACGCTGGGGCGGCAACCGTGTGATCCTCTCCGGCTGGACCCGCGGCGGCGCCGGGGGCGGCTCCCTGGACGGCCCCGCCCCGGAGCGGGGTCTGGCCCGGGTCGCCTTCGTCGACGCGAACGACTCCGCCCGGCTGCGCTACACCTGGGCCCTGCTGGCCGTCCCGGTGGACGGCGGGCGGGACTACCGGGGGCTGTCCTCCCCGCTGTCCGGGATGGTCTGGTACCAGGACAAGCTGCTGGTGACGACCCGGGACGGCGACCGGGACGCGCTGTACGTGTACGACCTGGACCGCATCCAGCGCGCCACCGTCGACTCCGGCGCGATCGGCCGGGTGCGCGGCGGCTGGGCGGCGCACGGCTCGCGGTACGTGCTGCCCGCCGTGGGCTCGTACGCCCTGCCCGGTGGCGACGATCCGCGTCCGGCCACCGTCTCCCTGGACCGCAGCACCTCGCCCGACAGTCTGGTGGCGGGCGAGTGGGTGCCGGCGGACGGCGACCGGGGCACCCGGCTGTGGCGCTACCCGCTGAGCCGGGACCCGGCCCGGTCCGGTCTGCTGGCCACCGACTCCGCGGGGCGCGCGGACCCGGTCGAGGCGTACGAGACGAAGACGACCGGCGTGCGGGGGGTGCTGGCGCGCGGCTCGGGCTGGTACCTGGACCGCGCCGCGGGCGGCCCGGGCGGGCACGGGACGCTGTGGCGCCAGGACGCCGAGGGCGCGCGGGCGACGGAGTGCGGCACGGACGGGACCCGGCAGTGCTGGAGCACCCGGCCGGGCTCGCTGTCCTACTGGGAGGAGACCGGGGAGGTCTGGTCGCAGTCCGGGCGGATGCTGTTCGCGCTGCCGCTGGCGTCGATCGACCGGGCGCTGGGCTGACCCGGGCGGCGGCCCACCGGGCCGGTCGGCGCCGGATCCCGGGCCCGGCGGGCAGGGGGGCGATCGACAGACGCGTGGGCCGGATGGTTTTCTGGCCCGCATGACCACCATCGCCGTGACCACCTGGTCCCTGGAGCAGACCGCTCCGACCGACCTGCTGCCGGCCGCCGCGCCGGGCGGAGACGTCCGCATCGTCCGCTCCGAGGTTCCCTCGCCCGAGTTCAGCCGGTTCCTGTACGCCTCGGTGGGCGGCGACATCCGCTGGACGGACCGGCTGAGCTGGCCGTACGCCCGCTGGCAGGAGCACCTGGAGCGGCCCGGGGTGGAGACGTGGGTGGCCTACGACCGGGGCACGCCCGCGGGTTACGTGGAGTTGGAGGCGCAGGACGACGCGGTCGTGGAGATCGTCTACTTCGGGCTGCTCCCCGCGTTCCGGGGCCGGCGCATCGGCGGGCACCTGCTGTCGTACGGCGCGGCCCGGGCCTGGGACCTCGCGGACCGCTGGGCGGGACTGACCCCGACCAAGCGGGTCTGGCTGCACACCTGCAGCAAGGACGGCGAGCACGCGATGGACAACTACCTGCGGCGCGGCTTCAAGCTGTTCGACACCAAGGTCGAGGAGGAAGCGGACGTCGTGACTCCGGGACCGTGGCCTGGGGCGTTCCCCGCCTGACCTGCCCGGACACCTCGGAACGGCCCGATGTGACCAAGGACACCCTTGTCTCGCAGTACGAGACAAGGGTGTCCACATTCTGGATTAAGCTGGACTGTGTCCAGATCGCCGTGACACGCTTCCGTCATGTCTGGAACTGGAATCGCCTTGGTGAGTCGACGGCACGTCGACCTCGGCCGCATGTCCAGCGCCATCTGTCCGGCGCACTGAGAGCACTCAGCACGCGCCCGACTTCCCCCTTTTAGCTTTTCTCCCGCGCGATGACGCGCACGTATGCCCGTGCGCGTCATCGCGCAGGTCAGAGCCGCATTCCCGCCTGTCCGAAGGACGTATCCACCATGGCCGCCACCCCGCCGAAGCCTGCCGCCGCGACTCCCCGCCGCAAGGTGAGCCGTCACCGCGGTGAAGGCCAGTGGGCCGCGGGGCACTTCACCCCGCTGAACGGCAACGAGCAGTTCAAGAAGGACGACGACGGTCTCAATGTGCGGACACGCATTGAGACGATCTACTCCAAGCGCGGCTTCGACTCGATCGACCCGAACGACCTGCGCGGCCGGATGCGCTGGTGGGGTCTGTACACCCAGCGCAAGCCCGGGATCGACGGCGGCAAGACGGCGATCCTGGAGCCGGAGGAGCTGGACGACGAGTTCTTCATGCTGCGCGTCCGCATCGACGGCGGGGCGCTGACCACCCGTCAGCTTCGGGTCATCGGCGAGGTCTCGCAGGAGTTCGCGCGCGGCACGGCCGACATCACCGACCGGCAGAACGTCCAGTACCACTGGATCCGCATCGAGGACGTGCCCGAGATCTGGAACCGGCTGGAGGGCGTGGGCCTGTCCACCGTCACCGCCTGCGGCGACACCCCGCGCGTGATGATCGGCTCCCCGGTGGCGGGCATCGCCGAGGACGAGATCATCGACGCCACCCCGGCCCTGGAGGAGATGAAGCGCCGGGTGCTGAACAACCCGGCGTACTCGAACCTCCCCCGCAAGTTCAAGACGGCCATCTCGGGCTCGCCGCTGCTGGACGTGGTGCACGAGATCAACGACGTCGCGTTCGTCGGCGTCCGCCACCCCGAGCACGGCCCCGGCTTCGACGTGTGGGTCGGCGGCGGCCTGTCCACCAACCCCAAGCTGGGCGTGCGGCTGGGCACCTGGGTGTCGATCGACGACGTCCCGGACGTCTACGAGGGCGTCATCTCCATCTTCCGCGACTACGGCTACCGCCGGCTGCGCAACCGCGCCCGCCTGAAGTTCCTCGTCGCCGACTGGGGCGCGGAGAAGTTCCGGCAGGTGCTGGAGGACGAGTACCTGAAGCGCAAGCTGACCGACGGTCCCGCCCCCGAGCAGCCGTCCAGCCAGTGGCGCGACCACATCGGGGTGCACCGGCAGAAGGACGGCCGCTTCTACGTCGGTTTCGCCCCGCGCGTGGGACGCGTCGACGGCGCGACGCTGACGAAGATCGCCGACCTCGCCGAGGCCCACGGCTCGGGCCGGGTGCGCACCACCGTCGAGCAGAAGATGATCGTCCTCGACGTCGAGGAGGACCAGGTCGACTCGCTCGTCGAGGGCCTGGAGGCGCTCGACCTGACCGCCCGGCCGTCCTCGTTCCGGCGCGGCACCATGGCCTGCACCGGCATCGAGTTCTGCAAGCTCGCCATCGTCGAGACCAAGCAGCGCGGCGCGCAGCTCATCGACGAACTGGAGCGCCGCCTGCCGGAGTTCGAGGAGCCGATCACCATCAACCTCAACGGCTGCCCGAACGCCTGCGCCCGTATCCAGGTCGCGGACATCGGTCTCAAGGGCCAGCTGGTGCTGAACGACCAGGGCGAGCAGGTCGAGGGCTACCAGGTGCACCTGGGCGGCGCGCTCGGCCTGGAGGCCGGGTTCGGCCGCAAGGTGCGCGGCCTGAAGGTCACCTCCGACGAGCTGCCGGACTACATCGAGCGCGTGCTGAAGCGGTTCCAGGCGGAGCGCGAGGACGGCGAGCGGTTCGCCGCGTGGGCGGCCCGGGCCGGCGAGGAGGCCCTGTCGTGAGCGAGCGGATGGCCCCGTTCTACTGCCCCTACTGCGGGGACGAGGACCTGCGGCCGAGCGAGGAGGGGCACGGCGCGTGGGAATGCGCGGCGTGCAGCCGGGCCTTCCGGCTGAAGTTCCTCGGGCTGCTGTCCCAGGGGCAGAAGCGACCGGACACGGGAGGGGCAGGGATATGACGACCGTTCAGCAGGAGCGCACGGCAGAGGAGCTGAAGGCACTCGCCGAGCAGGCGGGCCGCGACCTGGAGGACGCCTCCGCGCTGGAGATCCTCCAGTGGGCGGCCGGGACGTTCGGCAAGCGGTTCTGTGTGACCTCCTCGATGGAGGACGCGGTGGTCGCCCACCTCGCCTCCCGCGCGATGCCCGGCGTCGACGTCGTCTTCCTCGACACCGGCTACCACTTCGAGGAGACCATCGGCACCCGCGACGCGGTCGACGCCGTGATGGACGTCAACGTCATCACGCTCACGCCGCGCCAGACCGTCGCCGAGCAGGACGCCGAGTACGGGCCGAAGCTGCACGACCGCGACCCCGACCTGTGCTGCAGGCTGCGCAAGGTCCGGCCGCTGGAGGAGGGCCTGAAGGACTACCAGGCCTGGGCGACGGGCCTGCGCCGCGACGAGTCCCCGACCCGGGCGAACACCCCGGTGGTCGGCTGGGACGAGAAGCGGCAGAAGGTCAAGATCTCCCCCATCGCCCGCTGGACCCAGGACGACGTGGACGCCTACGTCACCGAGCACGGCGTGCTGACCAACCCGCTGCTGACGGACGGCTACGCCTCCGTCGGCTGCGCCCCCTGCACCCGCCGGGTCCTCGAGGGCGAGGACGCCCGGGCCGGCCGCTGGGCGGGGCGGGCCAAGACCGAGTGCGGGCTGCACGGATGACGACTCAGACGATTCAGGAGACCGACGTGACGACCGGAGCCACCGTCTGGCTCACGGGTCTGCCGAGCGCCGGCAAGACCACCATCGCCCACGAGCTGGCCGGACGGCTGCGCGCCGAGGGCCGCACCGTCGAGGTGCTCGACGGCGACGAGATCCGCGAGTTCCTCTCCGCGGGCCTCGGCTTCAGCCGCGAGGACCGGCACACCAACGTGCAGCGCATCGGCTTCGTCGCCGAACTGCTCGCCCGCAACGGCGTGCTGGCGCTCGTCCCGGTGATCGCGCCCTACCAGGACAGCCGCGAGGCGGTCCGCAAGCGTCACCAGGCGAACGGCACGGCGTACGTCGAGGTGCACGTCGCGACCCCGGTCGAGGTGTGCAGCGAGCGCGACGTCAAGGGCCTGTACGCCAAGCAGGCCGCGGGCGAGCTGACCGGGCTGACCGGTGTCGACGACCCCTACGAGGCGCCCGAGACGCCCGAGTTGCGCATCGAGTCGCAGAACCAGACCGTGCAGGAGTCCGCGGCGTCCGTGTACGCCCTGCTGACCGAAAGGGGACTGGCATGACGACCGTCGCCACCGTGTCCGAGGAGACCGGCAGCCCGTACGCGCTGTCGCACCTCGACGCCCTGGAGTCCGAGGCGGTGCACATCTTCCGCGAGGTGGCGGGCGAGTTCGAGCGGCCGGTGATCCTGTTCTCCGGCGGCAAGGACTCCATCGTCATGCTGCACCTGGCGCTGAAGGCGTTCCGCCCGGCGGCGGTGCCGTTCTCGCTGCTGCACGTGGACACCGGGCACAACTTCCCCGAGGTCCTCGACTACCGCGACCGCACCGTCGCGCGGCACGGGCTGCGGCTGCACGTGGCCTCCGTGCAGGACTACATCGACCGCGGCGTGCTCAAGGAGCGCCCCGACGGCACCCGCAACCCGCTGCAGACGCTGCCGCTCACCGAGAAGATCCAGGCCGAGAGGTTCGACGCGGTCTTCGGCGGCGGGCGCCGCGACGAGGAGAAGGCCCGCGCCAAGGAGCGGGTGTTCTCGCTGCGCGACGAGTTCTCCCAGTGGGACCCGCGCCGCCAGCGCCCCGAGCTGTGGAACCTGTACAACGGCCGGCACGCCCCCGGTGAGCACGTCCGCGTGTTCCCGCTGTCCAACTGGACCGAGCTGGACGTCTGGCAGTACATCGCCCGCGAGGGCATCAAACTGCCGGAGATCTACTACGCGCACGAGCGCGAGGTCTTCCGGCGCGGCGGCATGTGGCTGACCGCCGGCGAGTGGGGCGGGCCGAAGGACGGCGAGACCGTCGAGAAGCGGCTGGTGCGCTACCGGACCGTGGGTGACATGTCCTGCACCGGCGCGGTGGACTCCGACGCCGACACGATCGAGAAGGTGATCGTCGAGATCGCCGCCTCCCGGCTCACCGAGCGCGGCGCCACCCGCGCCGACGACAAGCTCTCCGAGGCCGCGATGGAAGACCGCAAGCGCGAGGGGTACTTCTAGAGATGAGCACGATCACGACCGAGGAGCTCTCGGCCACCACCCTGCTGCGGTTCGCCACCGCCGGCTCCGTCGACGACGGCAAGTCCACCCTGGTGGGCCGGCTGCTGCACGACTCCAAGTCGGTCCTCACCGACCAGCTGGAGGCCGTGGAGCGCGCCTCCGCCAGCCGGGGCCAGGACGCGCCGGACCTCGCGCTGCTCACGGACGGCCTGCGCGCCGAGCGGGAGCAGGGCATCACCATCGACGTGGCCTACCGCTACTTCGCCACGCCCCGGCGCCGGTTCATCCTCGCCGACACCCCCGGCCACGTGCAGTACACGCGCAACATGGTCACCGGCGCCTCCACGGCCGAGCTGACGGTCATCCTGGTCGACGCCCGCAACGGCGTCGTGGAGCAGACCCGCCGGCACGCCGCCATCGCCGCCCTGCTGCGCGTCCCGCACGCGGTCCTCGCGGTCAACAAGATGGACCTCGTCGGCTACGACGAGAAGGTCTTCGCCGCCATCGCCGAGGAGTTCACGGCGTACGCGACCGAGCTGGGCGTCCCCGAGGTCACCGCCATCCCGATCTCGGCGCTCGTCGGGGACAACGTGGTGGAGCCGTCCGCGAACATGGACTGGTACGGCGGCCCGACCGTGCTGGAGCACCTGGAGACGGTCCCGGTCGCGCACGACCTGAGCCACTGCCACGCCCGGCTGCCGGTGCAGTACGTGATCCGGCCGCAGAGCGCGGACCACCCCGACTACCGGGGCTACGCCGGCCAGATCGCGGCCGGTTCCTTCCGCGTCGGCGAGGCCGTCACGGTGCTGCCCTCGGGCCGCGCCTCCAGGATCTCCGGCATCGACCTGCTGGGCGAGCCGGTCGACGTGGCCTGGACGACGCAGTCGGTGACGCTCCTGCTGGAGGACGACATCGACATCTCGCGCGGCGACCTGATCGTGCCGAGCAAGGACGCCCCGGCCACCACGCAGGACATCGAGGCGACCGTCTGCCACGTCGCGGACGCCCCGCTGACCGTCGGCCACCGGGTGCTGCTCAAGCACGGCACGCGCACCGTCAAGGCGATCGTCAAGGACATCCCGTCCCGGCTCACGCTCGACGACCTGTCCCTGCACCCGCACCCCGGACAGCTCGTCGCCAACGACATCGGCCGGGTGAAGGTCCGCACCGCCGAGCCGCTGCCGGTCGACTCCTACGCCGACTCGCGCCGCACCGGCTCGTTCATCCTGATCGACCCGAACGACGGCACCACCCTGACCGCCGGCATGGTCGGCGAGTCCTTCGCCGCGCCGGAGCCCGTCAAGGACGACTCCGAGGACGACGGGTGGGACTTCTGACATGACCCACGCCGACTTCTTCTCGATGTTCGCCAAGGAGGGCGGCCGCGTCGGCAGCGGCGCGCTGGGCAGCGGGCAGGGCGGAGTGGCGCGATGTGCGCGCTGACGTACGCGCACCGCCCGCGCGCCCTCGCCCACCGGCGCCGTAGACGAAAACCTGCCGACCCCCCGGCCACGACCTGATCGGACCGTGACCGCCGGGCCTGTGAGAGGACCACCTCCCGTGCCTGCTTCATCCGCTCTGCGCCGCGGCCTCGCGGCCTTGGCAGCGCTGCCGCTGCTCACGCTCACCGCGTGCGGCTACGGCTCCCAGGCCAAGGACGACGGGGCCGCCCGGATCGCCGCCGGCGCGAAGAAGATCGACGGTCTCGACAGGGTCAGGATCGGCTACTTCGGCAACCTCACCCACGGCACCGCGCTGGTGGGCATGGAGAAGGGCTTCTTCCAGAAGGAGCTCGGCGCCACCCGGGCCGCGCCGGCCGTCTTCAACGCCGGTCCCTCCGCGATCGAGGCGCTCAACTCCGGTTCCCTCGACATCGCCTGGATCGGCCCGTCCCCCGCGGTCAACGGCTACGCCAAGGCCCGGGGCGAGAACCTGCGCATCATCGGCGGTTCGGCCTCGGGCGGTGTGAAGCTCGTGGTCGACCCGGACCGGATCACGTCGCTTAAGGACGTCAAGGGCAAGCGGATCGCGACCCCGCAGCTCGGCAACACCCAGGACGTGGCGTTCCTCAACTGGGTCGCGGAGCAGGGCTGGAAGGTCGACCCGCTGACCGGCCGGGGCGACGTCACGGTCGTCCGCAGCGACAACAAGGTCACCCCGGACGCCTTCAGGTCCGGGTCGGTCGACGGCGCGTGGGTGCCGGAGCCGACCGCCTCGAAGCTGGTCGCGGAGGGCGGCAAGGAGCTGCTCGACGAGTCGGCGCTGTGGCCGGACGGCAAGTTCGTGATCACGAACATCGTCGTGCGACAGGCGTTCCTGAAGGAGCACCCGAAGGTCGTCGAGGCCGTCCTGAGGGGTTCGGTCGAGACCAACAAGTGGATCAACGCCCACCCGGACGCGGCGAAGCGGGCGGCGAACGAGCGCCTGGAGCAGGACTCCGGCAAGGCGCTGCCCGCCGAGGTCCTCGACCCGGCGTGGAAGTCGATCCGCTTCACCGACGATCCGCTGGCCTCCACCCTGCGCACCGAGGCGGAGCACGCGGTGCAGGCGGGGCTGCTGGAGAAGCCGGACCTGACCGGCATCTACGACCTCGCCCCGCTGAACAAGATCCTCCAGGCCGAGGGCGAACCCGCGGTCGACGACGCCGGTCTCGGCGCGAAGTAAGCCCTGATCCCGATGAGTTCCCAGGAGGTGACGACCATGGCCACGACCCTCGCCAAGGCCGCCGACGGCACCGAGACGGCCACGCACGCCGCTCGCATCGCGCACGTCTCGAAGTCGTATCCGGGCCCCGCGGGGCAGCAGCTCGTCCTGGACGACATCACCCTCGATGTCGCGCCCGGCGAGTTCGTCACCCTCCTGGGGGCGTCGGGCTGCGGCAAGTCCACGCTGCTGAACCTGGTGGCGGGCCTGGACCGGCCCAGCGCCGGCGACATCACCACGGACGGCCGTCCGGCGCTGATGTTCCAGGAGCACGCGCTGTTCCCGTGGCTGACCGCGGGCAAGAACATCGAACTCGCCCTGAAGCTGCGGGGCGTCGCCAAGGCCGAGCGGCGCGGCAAGGCCGAGGAACTGCTGGAGCTGGTGCGGCTGAAGGGCGCGTACGGCAAGCGGGTGCACGAGCTGTCGGGCGGTATGCGCCAGCGGGTCGCGCTGGCCCGGGCGCTCGCCCAGGAGAGCAAGCTGCTGCTGATGGACGAGCCGTTCGCGGCGCTGGACGCCATCACGCGGGACGTGCTGCACGACGAGCTGACCCGCATCTGGCGCGAGACGCAGCTGTCCGTGCTGTTCGTCACGCACAACGTGCGCGAGGCGGTGCGGCTCGCGCAGCGCGTGGTGCTGCTGTCGTCCCGGCCGGGGCGGATCGCCCGCGAGTGGCGGGTGGACATCCCGCATCCGCGCCGTATCGAGGACACCGCCGTGGCGGAACTGTCCGTCGAGATCACCGAAGAACTTCGTGGGGAGATCCGCCGTCATGGGCAGCACTGATTCGACGACGACCGTCGCCAAGGACGGCAGCGATCTCGCCGGTCTGGAGGCGGGCCTCGACGCGCTGGAGACGGTGCAGACCAGCCGCAGGCCGTTCCGGCAGACCTTCACGGAGAAGATCCTGCCGCCCGTGATCGCCGTCGCGCTGGTGCTGGCGGTGTGGCAGGCGCTCGTCTCGTTCCGGATCGTCGACGACCCGACCAAGCTGCCCGCGCCGTCGGACGTCTGGGCCGTCGTGCACACCGCGTGGCTCCAGGGCGAACTGCTCGGCTACATCTGGACCAGCGTCTCGCGCGGCCTGCTCGGTTTCTGCCTCGCGCTGCTGATCGGCACGCCGCTGGGCCTGATCGTGGCCCGGGTGAAGTTCGTGCGGGCGGCGATCGGCCCGATCCTGTCCGGGCTGCAGTCGCTGCCCTCGGTCGCCTGGGTGCCGCCCGCGGTGATCTGGCTGGGCCTGAACAACTCGATGATGTACGCGGTGATCCTGCTCGGCGCGGTCCCGTCGATCGCCAACGGCCTGGTGTCGGGCGTCGACCAGGTGCCGCCGCTGTTCCTGCGCGCGGGCCGCACGCTGGGCGCGACGGGCCTGAAGGGCACCTGGCACATCGTCCTGCCGGCCGCCCTGCCCGGGTACGTGGCGGGCCTGAAGCAGGGCTGGGCCTTCTCCTGGCGCTCGCTGATGGCCGCGGAGATCATCGCCTCCTTCCCCGATCTCGGCGTCGGCCTCGGCCAGTTGCTGGAGAACGGCCGCAACGCCAGCGACATGGCCATGGTGTTCGAGGCCATCCTGCTGATCCTGATCGTCGGCATCGCCATCGACCTGCTGATCTTCAGCCCGCTGGAGCGGTGGGTGCTGCGCAGCCGCGGCCTGCTGGTGAAGAGCTGAGTCCCATGACGAACACGCCCGTTCTCCTGGTCATCGCCCACGGCAGCCGCGACCCGCGCCATGCCGCGACGGTGCACGCCCTGGTCCGCCGGGTGCGCTCGCTGCGCCCCGGCCTCCATGTGGAGACGGGCTTTCTGGACTTCAACGTGCCGTCGGTGCGGGGGGTTCTGGAGTCCCTGGCCGTGCAGGGCGTCCGCGACGTGGTGGCCCTCCCGCTGCTGCTGACCCGGGCGTTCCACGCGAAGGCGGACATCCCGGCGGTCCTCGCGGAGGCGCCCCCGCAGCTGCGCATCCACCAGGCGGACGTCCTCGGCCCCTCCCCGCTGCTGCTCGGGGCCCTGGAGCGGCGCCTGTACGAGGCGGGCCTGACGCCCGCCGACAAGTCCTCGACCGGGGTCGTGCTGGCCTCGGCGGGGTCCACCGACCCGGAGGCGATCGCAGTGATCGCAGACATCGCGCGGGAGTGGCGGCACACCGGTTGGTGCGCCGTGCGGCCTGCGTTCGCCTCCGCATCCCTTCCGCGCACGCGGGACGCCGTCCGCGAACTCCGCGCCCTCGGCTGCGCCCGCGTCGCCGTGTCCCCCTACGTGCTGGCCCCCGGCCGCCTCCCGGACCGCATCGCGCGGGGCGCGGCGGAGGCGGACGTCCTCGCGGACGTGCTGGGCCCGGCACCGGAGGTGGCGCGGGTGGTGCTGGAGCGGTACGAGGCGGCGCGGGTGCCTCTGTCGCGGGCCGTGAGCGCCTGAGGGCCCGGTGCCGGCCGGCGCGCGGGCTCAGGCGGCCGGTTCCTCATGGGGTTCGGGCTGGAGGGCGAAGGAGTACGGGGCCCACGGGCCGGTGATCTCCACGCGGAGGCCGGGGACGCCCTCGGCGGCGGCGAGGACGGACGCGCGGAAGGCGACGACGCGGTCGGCGGGGACGAGGTAGGCGTCGTTGCCGACGTTGGTGCCGGGCGCCGAGCCCGCGAGGCTGCCGCGTTCGGGGGTGTGGGTGACGCGGTCGGCGGCGAGGGTGCCGGCGGTCTCGGTGAGGCGCGCGGCGGCCCGGGCGACCGTGCGCCAGGCCTCTTCGCCGCGGCGCTGACGGCGGCGGCGGATCATCTGGTAGGCCCGGCCGACCCCGAGGCCCGTGGCCGGGTCCTGCGCGGTGCCGGTGTCCGCTTCGGGCGGGGCGAGGTCCGGGGCGGCGTAGATCTTGACGCCGAGTTCGACGTGGCCGGTGAGGCGGTCCAGCAGGGAGAGGAAGTAGGCGCGGCGGGTGTCGAGGGCCCGCCGGGCGCCGTCCTCGTCGGGGTAGACGGTGGCGAGGCGCAGCGGCAGGACGGCGGCGCCGGTGGCGACCAGGGCGGCCACCACGGCGTGGTGGGAGCGGACCGTGGACTCCAGCCGGTCCAGGTCGTCGAGGTCGAGGGCGCCGGGCGGGACGTGGCCGACGGCGAAGGCGAGCCGGGAGCCGGTGACCGCCGGGTCGAGCAGGTGGATCGGCTCTCCGGCGAGACCGCGCAGGCGGGACGCCGCCGCCGTGGCCTCGGGGGTGCGGCGCAGGACCGCGTAGGCGTGGACGAGGTGCGGGTCGGTCATGGCTGCGGGCTCCTGTCGGTGGCCGTGCGATCCCTCTCGCGAGACTCCGTTCTCGTGTGGTCCCTTCGTAGGTACGGGCGGGGTGGCGGCGGTGTTCACCGGGCGGCCGGCTGATCGCGGGTGAACGGGGTCGCCTGGTGGAACCAGAGCAGCCATCCGGCCTCGGTCCGTCGCCACAGCGAACTGCGGTGCGCGCGGCTGCCGTCGTACTCCGTGTCGTAGGTGAGGTGGACCAGGTCGGGGGCGAGCCGTACGCCTGTCATCGCGGAGACGGTGACCGGGCGGCCCTCGGGGTCGGTGGTGGCGGCCAGGGAGGCGATGATGGCGGCCCTGCTCCAGTGCCGCCCGGAGGCGCCGAACTCGTGGAACTCGGGGTGCAGCAGCGCGCCGACCTGCTCGGGCGAGCTGCGGATCCTCGGGGTGAGGAGGGCCAGTTCCCGTTCGATGACGGCCTCGACCTCCGGGACGCGTTCACGCACCGGTCATCTCCGCCAGCTTCACGACGGTGTTCCAGTTGCGGCTCGTGGCGACGACGCCCTTGGTGAGGCGGGGCTTCGACAGGTGCTCGGCGAGCTTGGAGCGGCCCAGGCCGTTCGGGGCGTACAGGTACAGGGCGCGGTCGCCGAGGCGGAACTCCTCGGGCAGACAGGCGTCCTGGTCGATCTCCGCGAAGCGGTCGGGGGTGACGGGGGCGGAGAAGTAGGTGACGTGGAGCTGCTTGGGCTCCAGCTCGGCGGCCGGGTACGGGCAGGCGTCGACGATCGCCCGCAGATAGGCGTGGTCGCGCACGATCACCTCGACGCGGAAGCCGAAGCGCTGCTCGACGGCTCCGGCGATCTCCCGGGCCAGCGACTCGTCGTCGCCCCCTTCGCGGGAGAACACCGCCTGGCCGCTCTGCAGGTAGGTGCGTACGTCGTCGTAGCCGAGCCCGGTCAGGAGCGTGCGCAGGTCGGCCATGGGGACCTTCTTGCCGCCGCCCACGTTGATACCGCGCAGCAGTGCCGCATACGTCGTCATCCGCACACCATAAGGCGGCCGTCGTGCCCCGTGGGGGTGGGCACGACGGCCGCGCGGGCAGGTGCCCGGCCCCGTAAATTACTCACCGGTCGGTGCTGGGCACAACCTTCTGCTCAGGATCCACACACCCGGGGAGCCGGAGGTCCGCTCCGATCAGGTCAGGTCAGGTCAGCCGCCGCACCTGGAGCACCTGGTCGTCACAGCGCACGATCTCCAGTTCCCGGTCCGGGCGGGCTCCTTCGAAGGTCAGCACGAGGTGACGGTCCGACACGAGTCGCCAGCGGCCGGGCACGGCCCCGGGGGCGTCGCCGCGTCCCAGCGGGTGGTCGACGAAGCCGCCGTCGGGTGCGAACTCCATGCCGCGGCGCCCGCGCGCCGGCGGGAAGGGGAAATCCTCCGGCCGGTACACCCGCACGTCGTCGTGATCCTCCTCGTAGGAGTGGAACCACGTGCGGAACAGGCCCGCAGGGGGCTCTGCCATGACCAGGCCACCTCACTCGTCGCAGGTCATCCGAATTGCCGGTCCTATACCACAGTGACTAGGATTATCAGTGTATGGGTTCGGAGGGAACGGGCAACCGGCCGTTCCACCCGGCGCCGCCCGGCCCTCGCGGCGCGTGTAGACGCGCAGTTCCACAGCCGCGTGCGCGGCACCTCCTCAGCTCCCCCGAGAGTCCCGTCATGTCCGATGCGCAGGCATTCCTTCGCGCCACCTCGCCCGACTACAGCCGCTGGTGCGGCGCCATGGAGGTGCACCGCAGACTCCTCAGCCTCAACCCGGAGTACGCCGAGAACCGGGCCCTGATCGAGAACACCGCGTTCGCCTACGAGTCGATGGAGCAGGTCACCGGCCGCCAGAACGTGCTCGACATCCCCGTCGTCGTGCACGTCGTGCACAGCACGCCCGAGCAGGACGTGAGCGACGCCCAGATCCACAGTCAGATCGACGTGCTGAACCGGGACTTCCGCGCGGCCAACCCGGACGTGAGCAAGGTGCCCGCGGTGTGGAAGGACCTGGTGGCCGACGCGCGCCTGCAGTTCCACCTGGCCCGGACCGACCCGCTGGGCCGCCCCACGGGCGGCATCACGCGCAGCCGGAGCGCGCAGGCCGACTGGGACACCGACGACCTGGTCAAGTTCAGCCTGAGCGGCGGCCACGACGCCTGGCCGGCGGACATCTACCTGAACCTCTGGGTCTGCCAGTTGCGCCGCGGGCTGCTGGGCTACGCGCAGTTCCCGGGCGGCGCCGCCTCCACGGACGGCGTGGTCGTCACGCACTCCGCCCTCGGGACCACCGGCACCGCCACGGCCCCCTTCGACGGCGGCCGCACGGCCGTGCACGAGATCGGGCACTGGCTGAACCTGCGGCACATCTGGGGCGACGACGACGAGGGGTGCAGCGGCAGTGACTTCGTGGCGGACACGCCCAACCAGGCCGGAGCCAACGTCGGTTCGCCCGGCTTTCCCCATGTGACGTGCGGCAACGGGCCCGACGGCGACATGTTCATGAACTACATGGACTACACCGACGACGCCGCGATGTACATGTTCACCAAGGGGCAGTCGGCACGCATGGACGCCACCCTCGACAACGCCCGGCTTCCCCTCACCCGCCAGGCCGTCGCGGTGTGACGACGGCCCGGCGGGCGCGGGTGCCTCCTAGGCGCGGTGGGCGGCCAGTTCGGCCTCGATGAGGTCGGCCGCCCGGCGTGCGCCGCCCTCCTGGACCGTCTGCGCCTGGATCTCCTTCAGACGGCGGGCGACCTCCGGGTCGTCGACCAGGGCGAGGGCCGCCTCGCGCAGGGCCTCGGCGGTGGCCTCCTCGGTGAGCAACGTCCGTGCCACACCGTGGCCTTGCAGCACCTCCGCGTTGGCGAACTGGTCGGCGGCCTGCGGTACGGCGATCATCGGCGTGGCCGTGGCGAGGCCCTCCTGGCTGCCGCCCGCGCCGGCGTGCGTGACGAACAGGTCGGCCTGCCCGAGAATCGCCTGCTGCGGCACCCAGGAGCGCACCTCGACGCCCGCGGGGACCTCGCCGATCTCGGACGGGGCGACGTGCTTGCCGATCGAGAGCACCAGGTGCCAGCCGGGCAGGTCGCCGAACGCCTTGACGCACTCCCGGTAGAAGCCGGGCTGCTTGGTGAAGGCCGAGCCCAGCGAGACGAGGACGACCTTCTCGGCGCCGGCCGGCCGCTGCCAGTCGCCGTCGGCGGTGCGGTCGCCCTGGCAGGTGCCGACGAAGGAGTACACGCTCTCGTCGACCCGGTCCGCGTGCGGCTGGAGCGCCTTGGGGATCAGGACGACGGAGCGGTCGGGCCGGCCCGCGAAGTCGTCGGGGTGCAGGCCGATGCCGTTCTCCTCCAGCCAGGCCTGGAAGCGGGCGTAGTAGGCCCGGCCCCGCTCGGTCTTCCTCGGCTCCGCCCACATCGGCTCGGCGACCTCCTGCTCGTACCCCTCCCAGGCGACCATGGCCGGCGACAGGGAGATCGCGGGCACGCCCCAGCGGTGGGCGAGCACGCGGCCCGGGTAGGAGGCGATGTCGTGCAGCACGAGGTCCGGCTCGTCGCCCCGGTAGGCCTCGATCAGTTGCGGGAGGGCCTGGACGGCGTCGTCGAGGAACGGCTCCACGTTGTCCAGCAGCGTGCTCCCCCACGCCTCCGGGTCGTCGTCGGGCGAGGGCAGGGTCGAGTTCCAGGGCTTCACCTCGGCGCCCGTGGCCGCGACCTTCGCCGTGAAGACCGGCGGGATCGCGTAGGTCACGCGGTGGCCGCGGGCGACGAGTTCCCGGATCACCTCCAGGTTCGGGTTCACGTGGCCGTGGGCGGCGATGGAGAACATGGCGATGTGGGTGCGACGGGTCATGCGGCGACCCTAGACGAGACGATACGTCTCGTGCAACCCCATTGCGTTCTACGAGGTCAGGACCTCGTGCAGCCGCAGCCACTCCCCCGGCGTCACCCCGCCCACCAGCACGGCCGGGTCCAGGCGCGCCGCCCGGAACGCGGCGTCCACGCGCCGCCTCGGGTGCGCCCCGCGCAGCGAGGCGTGCAGTGAGCCGCCCACGCCGGAGAACCCGAGCTCGACCAGGGCGCACCAGCTGCGGTACGCGGCCGGATCCAGCAGCGGGGTGTCCCGCCGCTCCACGCGCAGCACACCGGCGTCCACCCGCGGCACGGGCCGGAAGCTGCGCCGCCCCACCCGGCCCAGCAGCCGCCACTCGTAGCGCGGCCAGGTGCGGACCGTCAGCAGCGTCCAGCCGCCGTAGTCGCCGGTGCGCTTGCGGGCGTACTCGAGCTGGGTGAGGAGGGTGGCGTCGGTGAGGGCGGGGGCGCGCAGGCACCAGCCGACGACGGCCGCCGTCCGGGAGAACGGCACGTTCCCGGCGACCGAGAAGGGGGTGCCCGGCGGGCGCGCGGCCAGGAAGTCCCCGCCGACGACCCGCACATGGGGCGTTCCGGAGAAGCGGCTGCGCAGCCCCGGAACCAGCCGGGGGTCGATCTCGTAGGCGCGCAGCTCGCGGCTGCGGCGGGCGAGCGGCGCGGTCAACGCGCCGGTGCCCGCTCCGACTTCGAGCAGCAGCGGGACGGGGCGGCCACGCGGGACGGCGAGCCGGGCGAAGCGTTCGGCGGTGGCGCGGTCGGCGAGGAAGTGCTGCGAGAGCGCACGGGAGGGCGCGGGAGGGCGGGCCATGGCCTGCGGTCCTTGTCTTCGGTGAGAGGCGGGAAGGGCAGCCGAAGGCCCTGACCGGAAGACAGGAGGAAGCAGGGGGTGGGACGCCGGGCTCGGTGGCTCAGCGGGCGTGGTTCCCCGGGCCGGTCAGGGCGGCGGGGCGGCGGCGCTTCCTGATGCTGTGCGCGCAGCCCCGGCCGTGACCGGAGAGGTGAATGGCGTTGATACCCACGGGCGGCACGCTAGGCGCCGCCGGTGGGGGCCGGCAAACGGTTTTCGCGGCGGTCAGCGCTGGTAGCGCGCGAGCACCAGGTTGCCGTCCTGCTCCAGCCGGGTGCGCAGTTCGCTCAGGCCGATGGCCCCGCTGTAGTACTCCTGCAGGGCCGGTGTCGCCACCTTGTCCTTCCACTCGGGGTAGCCGCGCACCGACTGCGCGGGGGCCGGGCGGAGGTGCCCGGCGAGGGCCGTGCCGGTGGCCCAGCCGTGCCGCGCGGTGCGCAGGGCGGGGTCCCGGAGGGCCTCGGTGCCGGTGGGCAGCATCCAGTCGCCGAGGGCGAGGCGGACCATGTTCCGCGGCCGCAGCAGGAAGTCGAGGAAGGCGGCGGCCTGTTCCTTGTGGGGGCAGTCCTCGGCGATCGAGAGGGTCTGCGGGCTGACGCCCTGCGTGAGTCCCGCGGTGCCGGCGGGCGCGGGCAGCACCTGCCACGCGAAGCCCTCCGGGGCCTGCTGCACGATCTGCTGGCGGTAGGAGAAGCCGAGCGGGACCATGGCGTACCGGCCGCCGAAGAAGCCGGGCAGGGTGTCGGAGCCGCCGCTGCCCAGGGTGGTGGGCGAGGCGCTGCGGTCGGTGTTCACCTGGTCGTGGAGGGTGCGCGGCACCACCTGGTCGGCCGCCCGGAACCGGACGGTCACCTTGCCGTCCGTCCCGCGGTGGAAGAGCCGCCCGCCCGTCGACAGGGAGAGGTTGAGCGTCGCCGAGACGGGTTCCTTCAGCGGCCAGGCCACGCCGTACCGGCCCGGGCCGCTGAGGCGTTCGGTGATACGGCGGAACTCGGCCCAGCTCCACGGCTCCCCGGGCGTGGGGATCCGGACGCCGGCCCGTCTCAGCCAGGTCGCGTTGGCGATCAGCACGCGTGGTTCCTGGAGGAACGGCACGCCGTAGACGCCGTCCCCGAAGGTGGTCGTCTCCCAGCTGCGCCGCGGGATGGCGGCTTTGAGGCGGGCCGGCAGCAGGGGGGTGAGGTCGGCGAGGTGGCCGCCGTAGGCGAAGTCCGCGAGGTCGTCGGAGGCGTCGTGGATGATGTCGGGCGCCTCACCGCCCTCGAAGGCGGTCAGGAGCTGGTCGTGGACGCTGTCCCAGCTGCCCTGCACGTACTCGACGCGGACGTCCGGGTGGGTGGCGTTCCACTCCCGCACCAGGGCCCTGGTGACGTCGACGGACTCCTTCTGCCAGGCCAGCGACTGGAAGCGCAGGGTGACGCGGCCGTCGTCACGCGTGCCCTGGGAGGAGCACCCGGCGACGAGCAGCAGCAGGACCAGGGCCAGCAGACGGGCGCGCATCAGCCCTTCACCGCCCCGGTGAGCATGCCGCCGGTGATACGCCGCTGGATGAGCGCGAAGACGACGAGGGAGGGCAGGGTCGCGAGGAGGGCCGCGGCGGCGAGCGGTCCCAGGTCGGCGACGCCCTCGGCGCCGATGAAGTGGGTGAGCACGACCGGGAGGGTCTGCTTCTCCGGCGACTTGAGCAGCACGAGCGCGAAGAAGAACTCGTTCCAGGCGGTGATGAACGCGAACAGTCCCGTCGCCACGATGCCCGGCGCGAGCAGCGGCGCGATCACCGACACCAGTGTGCGCACCCGGCCCGCCCCGTCGACCGCCGCGGCCTCCTCCAGCTCGCGCGGCACGGCCCGTACGTACCCGGCGAGCATCCACAGCGCGAAGGGCAGCGCCCACACCACGTACACCAGCACCAGTCCCCCGATGGAGTCGATCATGCGGAGGTGCTTCAGCACGAGGAACAGCGGGATGATCAGCAGCACGAACGGGAACGCCTGGCTGACCACGACCCAGCCCGTCACCGCCCGGCCGAGGCGGGTGCGGCGCCGGGCGACGGCGTAGGCGGCCGGCGTGGCGATCAGCACGGCGAGGACCGCCGCCGCGAGTGCGGCGAGCAGGGAGTTGAAGGCCGCCTGCGGCAGCGGCTGTTCGTCGAAGGCCCGGCGGAAGTTGTCGAGGGTGGGGTCCTGGGGGATCCAGTCCGGGTGCGGCGCGGCGAGTTCGCGGGGCGGCTTGAACGCGGTGGAGAGCAGCCACAGCAGCGGGAAGGCGAGGAAGACGAGGTACGCGAGCAGCGCGGTGTACTGGCCGACGCGGGCCGGGGTGCCGGTCCTCATGTGCGCTCACCTCCCCTGAGGCGGCCGGCGAGGAACACGGCCAGAGCGATCGAGACGACGGCCACCATCACGCAGCCCATCGCCGCCGCGTAGCCGAACTGGCCGTAGCGGAAGGCCTCTTCGTAGGCGAAGAGCATCGGCAGCCGGGTCCGGCCGCCGGGGCCGCCGCTGGTGAGCACGTAGACCAGGGCGAAGGCGTTGAAGTTCCAGATCAGGTTGAGCGCCGTGAGGGCGAGGGCGATGGGTCTCAGGGCGGGCCAGGTGACCGTGCGGAAGCGGCGCCAGGCGCCCGCGCCGTCGACGGCCGCCGCCTCGTGCAGTTCGCGCGGGGTGTTCTGCAGCCCGGCGAGCAGCGCGACCGTCGTCTGGGGCAGGCCCGCCCAGACGCCGACGACGATCACGGCGGGCAGCGCGGTGGCGAGCCCGCTGAGCCAGTCCCGGCCGCCGCCGAGGCCCACCTCGCGCAGCGTCTCGTTCAGGATGCCCGCGTCGGGGTGGTAGACGAGCCGCCACATGATGCCGACGACGACCTCGGGCATGGCCCAGGGGACGATCGCCAGGACGCGGGCCGGAAGGCGCAGCCGCAGGTCCTGGTCGAGCAGCAGGGCGAGGCCGAGCGCGAGCAGGAACTGCGGCACGGTCACCGCGAGGGCCCACACCAGCCCGATGCGGAACGACTCCCAGAACAGCGTGTCGTGCAGCAGGTCACGGAAGTTGAGGGCGCCGATCCACCGGGTGGGCTCGGTGCGGCCCGACTGGGCGTCGGTGAAGGCCAGCAGGACGCCGTGGAGCAGCGGGCCCACGCTGAGGACGAGGATGGGCAGGAGGGCGGGCAGGACCAGAAACCATCCGCCGCGGCCGCCGACGGGCCGCCGGGGCCGGTCCCCGCCGGCTCCGCGCCCGGCCGGTTCCGGCGGCGGCGAAGGGGGCGGGGCCTCGGTCACCACGGTCACGGCATCAGCCCCTTCGCACAGCTCGGGTGGCCAGGTCATGCTCGTGAAGGCCCCGTACCGCGTCAAGGCACCGCGCACGCCGCCCGGCCTGTGCCGATGCGACACTGACCAGCGGATGGCCGGAACCCGACGGCCAGGGCGCGGACGACGGAGGCGGACGATGGACGAGGCACGGGCGCGGGAGGTACTGGCGGCGGCAGGTGTGCTGCCGGGCGCCGCACGCGAGGCACGGCTGCTCGCCCTGGGCGAGAACGCGGTGTTCGCCGCCGGTGACCTGGTCGTCAAGGTGGGCCGCGACGCCGAGCTCCTCCAGCGGGCGCGCCGTGAGCTGGAGGTGGCGGTGTGGCTGGCGGAGGTGGGCGTGCCGGCGGTGCGGGCGGCCGAGCCGAAGGCGCTGCTGGTGGAGGGGCACCCGGTGACGCTGTGGCACCGGCTGCCGGATGCCGTACGGCCCGCCGGCCCGCGGGATCTGGCCGAACTGCTCCGGGTGGTGCACGCCACGCCCCCGCCTCCCTTCGCGCTGCCGCCGCGGGATCTGCTCGGCGGGGTGGAGCGGTGGCTGCGGCTGGCGGGCGACGCCGTCGACCCGGCGGACGCGGCGTACCTGCGGGAGCGCCGTGACGGTTTCGCCGCCCGGGCGGCCGCGCTGACGCCCCGTCTGACACCGGGCGTCATCCACGGCGACGCGCTGCCCCGCAACGTGCACGTCGGCCCGGGCGGGCCGGTCCTGGTGGACCTGGAGACCTTCTCCGCCGACCTGCGCGAGCACGACCTGGTGGTCATGGCCCTCTCCCGGGACCGCTACGGGCTCCCCGAGGAGTCGTACGCCTCCTTCGTCGAGGCGTACGGCTGGGACGTGCGCACCTGGGAGGGCTGCTCGGTGCTGCGGGGCGCCCGGGAGACGGCCAGTTGCGCGTGGGTCGCGCAGCATGCCCCGGGCAACCCGAAGGCGAGGGGCGAGTTCGAGCGGCGCGTGGCGTCCCTGCGGGACGGGGACGAGACGGTGCGGTGGTATCCGTTCTGAGCGGTCGCGCCGGGCCGGGCCGCACGGCGCGCTGCGCCGCCCGCCGCCCCGCGCCCGGCCGGGTCGGGCACGGGGCGGCGGCCGGGGTCAGCCGGTGTTCGGGCAGTCGCCCCGGAACTCCGCGACGGACGCGCTCGGCGCCGGGCACAGGAACCGCTCGTAGCGGGTGTCGTCGTCGACGAACCGCTTCAGCCAGCTGATGCTGTTCCGCGCGATCGTGGTGTTCGGCGTGTTCGGCGCGAAGTGGCCGGCGTTGTTCAGCTCCAGGTACGCCCGGTCCAGCGAGGACGGCAGGCTCTCGAAGAACGGCTCGGAGTGCGAGCGGACCGGGGCGATGGTGTCGCCGTCCGCCCCGATGAGCAGGGTGGGCGTGCGGACCTCCGGCCAGCTCTTGTCGAGGTTCCAGGCGGTGAGCGGGATGGCCGCCTGGAGCGAGGGCCGGTCCTTGGCCGCCTCCAGCGCGCCGCCGCCGCCCATCGAGTGGCCCATCACCGCGAGCCGGTCGCCGTCCACCCGGTCGCGGACGCTGCTGGTCCTCGTGAGGAAGTCGAGCGCCGCCAGCAACTGGTCGCCGCGGGAGGCCGGCCGGTCGGAGGTGGTGTTGGTGTCGATGGTGAACACCACGAAGCCCTGCGAGGCGAGCCGCGGTCCCAGCCAGGCGATCGAGGACTGGCGCGCGGTGAATCCCGGGGCGATCGCCACGGCGCCGAACGTGCCTTCCTCGGTGCTGGTCGGGAAGTAGACGGTGCCGCCGCCGAATCCGGACGCGGCGGCCCGGGAGACCCTGGTCTCGGAGACGGCGAAGGGGCCGCGCGGGGCGGTCACGCTCGCCTCGGTGGGGGCCGGGCCCCGCTCGAAGGGGTTCGGGGCGGCGTTCGCACCGCCGGTGAGCGTGGTCGCCAGGCCGGCCAGCGCCGCAGCGGACGCGAGGGCGCCCAGGAGCGGGCCGCGGGACCGGCGGCGGTGCCGCACGGGGCCGCTGCGGGGGGCGGGCGTGACCGGCTGGGGAGATGCCTGCATGAGCGGTTTCCTCTCACCTCGTCTCCCCCGACGACGGCGGGACCGCGGGCGGGCCCGAGGCCGGGTCCGCCGGCCGGTGACACGTGTCGCCGGTGGTGAACCGTGTCGTCTGGAGACCGAGGAGGACGGTGGTTCGTGGATCGTGCCGGGGTCCGGGCCGTGTACGGCGGCAGGAGCGTGGGGGTCTCCGGGACGGACACCGTGCGGCCGGCTCCCGGGCCCTCCCGGGGCGATCGGCCGCGCTCAGCGTAGGAGCCCGGGCCTCTCCTGCGCATCGGTGGAATCACCGGTCTCACGGCTCACGCACAGAAAGCGGTTGAGAAGCGGCCGCGCCGGCTGCGTACTCCTCTGCACCAGGACCATCCGATTCTCCGCGTGATGTCTCCGAACCGTCCGTCACCTCCCGAAAAGCAGGGCAGAAAGTGGCGTTGAACCTGTACGACCGGACAGCCGGCACGGTCACCGACCGGGCCGCACAGCTGCTGGACGCCGCCGAGCGCGCCCGGCGCGGCGGGCGGACCCGCCGGGCTCTCGCCCTGGCCGCGGCCGCCCGGGGCGCCGCCGGTGACGACGCGCCACTGCGCGCAAGGGCGGAACTGCTGCGCGGTCTGCTTCTGTTGGGCGACGGGCCGGTGGCCGACGCGCACCAGACCCTGCTCCTCGCGGCCGAGTCGGCGGCGCCGTACGACGCCGAGGGCACGCAGCACGCCCTCGCCGCGGCGGCCGAAGCCGCCTGGGCGGCGGGCGACTTCACGGCCTACCTCCAGACGGTGCAGCGCTGCGCCGCAGGCCCCGCGGACGAGACGCCGCCGACCGGACGCGCCGCGGCCCCGGGCACCGCGCCGGCCTCGTGGAGCCTCTTCCGGGCGGGCATGCGCCATGTCGTGCTGGGTGACTTCGCCGGCGCGGCAGGGGAGTTGCGGCCGCTGCTCACCGCCGCGGCGCACCTGCAGCAGCCGGACGACCTGCTGCTCGCGGGCCGGGCTGCGCTGGTGCTGGGTGACATCACCGCTGCGCGGCGCCTGCTCGGCCGTGGCCTGGCGGCCGCCGGAACCCGGGGCGCGTCCGGGCCGGCCGACCGCATCCTGGAGTTCCTCGCCTACGCCGAACTGCGCGCCGGCTACCACCAGCAGGCCCGGGCCCACGCCGAGGAGGGGCTGCGCGCCGCCCGTCGGCTCGGCCGGCGCAACCTCGCCGCGCAGCACCACGCCCTGCTGGCCCTGGTCTTCTCCCTCGTGGGCACCGACTCCGCCACGGAGCACCACGCCGACGCCGCCCTGTCGGTCGCCCGGCCGCACGGGCTGGTCCAGGTCAGCACCCTGGCGGAGTGGGCGCGCGCCCGCGCCGACCTGGGACACGGCCGGGCCGAACAGGCCGCGAGCCGTCTCGCCCCACTGCTCCGGCCGGGCCCGAGGCGCGGGCACTTCGGCCTGTGGATGCTGGCGGTGCCGTGCCTCGTGGAGGCGACGGTCCTGGCGGGGCTGGACGAGGACGTCACCGACATGGTGGACCTGTACGCCGGCTGGGCCGCCCTGGGCGCCGATCCGCAGGCCCCGGCCCTGCTGACCCGCTGCCGGGCCCTGACCGCACGGGACGAGGACTGCGACGCGCTGTACCTGCGGGCCCTGGCGGAACACGAGGCGGCCGAGGGCCAGTTCGAGCACGCCCGCACGCTGCTGTCCTACGGTATGTGGCTGCGTCGCCGGCGCAGGCCCCTGGAGGCCCGGCGGCGGCTGCGGGCCGCCCTGGTCGGCTTCGAGCGCTGCGGCGCGGTGCTGTGGGAGAAGCGGACACGGTCCGAGCTGCGGGCCGCCGGGGACAGCGCGGCCCGCGACGACCTCGGCGCTCTCGAGCGGCTGACGCCTCAACAGCAGAGCGTGGCGGGGCTGGTGGCGTCGGGCGCCACCAACCGCGAGGTGGCCACGCGCCTGTCGCTCAGCCCACGCACCGTGGACCACCACCTGCGGAACATCTTCAGCCGGCTGGGCGTGCGCTCGCGGGTGGAGCTGGCACTGATGATGAACGGCGGCGGAACGGGGCAGGGCGACGGCGTACGTGAGCAGGGCGGCGGCGGACGCGAACCGGCTGGTGGCGGGGCGGACGGGGGCGAGTGAGGGCGGGGCGGACGGGGACGTGTGCCCGGGGGCACCCGCGCGCGAGGGCCGGGGATCTCGGCACGCGGGGGCCGAGGACCGGCCCGTGAGGGCCGGGAAGTACGGCGGCGGCTCGGTGAGGCCGTTCGGGTCGGGGGCGGGGCGGCGCGGCCGGGCCAGCGTCTTGCCGGAACCGGTGGGAGCCACGACCAGTGCCTCCCGGACTCCGACCCTCAGTGGTGCCTGCACCGGCGTAGGTGTCGGCAGCGGGGACACCGGCACGCGGCACGCACGGCCGTCCGTGCGGCGGCGAACTGGTCGTGGACGCGGGTGGGGCACCGGCACACGGGGCCAGGGGCACGGGAAAGCGGGACCGGGCACACCGGCACCCGCAGGCGGGACCACCGGCACCCGCGGCCGGGGACACCGGCCCGTCACGGAGGACACCGCCCGGTGCTGCCGCAGCCGGGCGAGCGGCGTCCCTCCCCCTGTGGTGCGCCGGGCCTCAACCGACGTCGGGGTGCAAGCCCGGGACCGCTCCCTCCAGCCCGTCAGATCCGCTGGTCCGCCCACTCCCGCAGCGGCCACGCCCCGTCGACCAGGGCCGTCGCGTCGCCCTTGCCGCGCAGGAAGCTCTGGAAGTCCGCCGCCCACTGCGCGTACCACTCGATCTGGCGGTGGTGCAGGGCCGCCGGGCCGAGGCTCGCGATCTTGGGGTGGCGGTCGGCTATCGCACAGGCCAGGCGGGCCGCCGCGAGGGCGTCGGCCATGGCGTCGTGGGCGGAGTCGAGGACGAAGCCGTACTCGGCGCAGACCGCCTCCAGGTTGCGCTTGCCGCGGCGGTAGCGGTCGACCCAGCGGTCGATCGTGTACGGGTCGATGACCGGGGCCGGGTCCGCGCCGCCCAGGCGGTCCCGCAGGGACGGCAGGCCGTGGCGCCGCAGCTCGGCGGTCAGGAGCGTCAGGTCGAAGGTCGCGTTGTAGGCGACGACCGGCACGCCCGCCTTCCAGTACGAGGTGAGGACGTCCGCGAGGGCGTCCGCCACCTGGTCGGCCGGTCTGCCCTCCGCCGCCGCGCGTTCGTTGCTGATGCCGTGCACCGCCACCGCTTCCTCGGGGATCGGCACCCCGGGGTCGGCCAGCCACTCCCGGCGCCCCATCGGCTCCCCGCCCCTGACCTCGATCACGGCCCCCGTGACGATGCGCGCCTCGCGCGGATCCGTGCCCGTCGTCTCCAGGTCGAAGCCGATCAGCAGCTCCCGGTGCCAGCTCATGGGCGGTCCCCCTCCTCGTGGTGCGTTCCCCCAGTGGTCTCCACCTTCCCACGCACCACTGACAACCAGAGGACCGCGTTCCGCTCGTGCCCGCGGCGGCGCGGGAACCGCCGCTCACCGGGGCGCACTTCACGACACCGGGCGCGAATCCGCCCACATCACCTCGAACTCCTCGCGATACGTGGGGAAGAGGCCGCTTTCGTCGACCTCGCCCGACTTGACCACCTTGCTGCCGTTGCGCAGCACGAAGACCGGTGCCTCCATGCCCCGGGTGCGGCGCAGGTAGTTCTGCACGACCGCGATGCCGTCCGCGCCGTCCCCGTCGACCAGGTACGCCGTGAAGCGGGGCGTCTCGTCGAAGACCTGGATCTCGAAGGCGTCCGGATCGCGCAGCCGGGCGCGGACCCGGCGCATGTGGAGGATGTTCATCTCCACGGCGCGGCTGAGTTCGCCGCGTTTGATGCCGAGTTCGCGCTCGCGCCGTTTGACCGCGCTGGAGGCGGGGTTGAGGAACAGCAGCCTGACCCGGCAGCCGGACTCGGCGAGCCGGACCAGCCGGCGGCCGGAGAAGTTCTGCACGAGCAGGTTCAGGCCGATGCCGATGGCGTCCAGGCGGCGGGCGCCGCCGAAGATGTCCTCGGCCGGGAACTGCCGCATCAGCCGCACCCGGTCCGGGTGGACGGCGACCACGTCGGCGTACCGGTCGCCGACCAGGTCCTCGACCGCGTCCACGGGCAGCCGGCGCGCGGACGGCACGTCGCCGCCGGCGCCGAGCATCTCCAGCAGCCGGGCCGAGGCGCGCTCGGCCTGGTTCAGCACGGCCTCGGACAGAGCCCGGTTGCGGGAGACGACGTTCCGGGTCACCTCCAGCTCGTCCAGGGCGAGTTCGACGTCCCGGCGGTCTTCGAGGTAGGGCTCGAAGCAGGGCCAGTGCTGCACCATCAGCTCGCGCAGCTGGGGCAGCGTGAGGAAGGACAGGACGTTGTCGTCGGCCGGGTCGAGGAGGTAGCCCTTGCGGCGGCTGACCTCGCGGACGGCGACCGCGCGCTGGACCCACTCCTGGCCCGCCGGTCCGGCGGCGGCCACCACCCAGTCCTCGCCGTGGACGGGCTCGTAGACGGGGCGCAGCACGGCGGCGACGCAGGCGCGCAGCCGCTGCTCGACCAGGTTCAGCCAGATGTAGGCCCGGCCGGCCCGCTGGGCGCGGGTGCGCACCTCGCGCCAGGCGTCGGCGTCCCAGTCCAGCTCCGGACCGATCGAGCCCGACGCGTCCATCGGCCGCGCCAGTGACACGGCTCCGGTCGGGACGTCTGTGGAGTTCCCCTCGTGACCCTCGTCACCAGGAGGCAGCTCCAGCCCTCCCGAGCCCACCTGCGCACCGCCTTCCACTCCCCCGAGCACTCCCCTTGTCAACGATCAAGGAAGGGTACTCCGGGAGCGGTCGGCGGTGCAGCCGGATGGACAGCATCGTTCTCAACTGCGGCGCCGCCACTGCCCGTTCCGCCTCCCGGGCCCGGCCGGGGGCAGCGGATTCAGGGAGGTGAGGTCGCCGGGCGCGAGGGAGCCGGACGGCTGCCGTTCGAGGCGGCGGGCGGGACGGCGGCGGGCCGCCACGCGGGGGCGAGGCTTGCTTGCGCTGTTCACGGGCATGACGAGATGACTGTCTGCGGGAGGAGCGAGGTGGGCAGGTGAACGCGGAGGGCGGGTCAGGGGCCGAGCCGGGCGGCCGTGCGGGCGCTCGGGTCGGTCACCGGCGGCCGGGTGCCGAGCCACGTCATGTTCATGATCTTCGGGAGGAGCCGGGCGCGACGGTGGGTGACCGTCCGGGTGGCGAGGGTGTCGCCCCGGCGGTCACGGAACGCAGCATCGGCGCGCCGGGGCGCCGACGGGCCCCCGGTCTCCGCCGACGGGCCCCGGTCTCCGCCGGCGGGCCCGGGTACCCGTCGGCGGCTCTCGCCGGCCCGGCAGGACCGCCGACCGCGAGCGGTCCTCGCCGTCCCCGGGCCGCGCGGACCGCTCCGCCTCGCTCCCCGTGTCGTGCACGTCTTTCCCCCGCCGCCCCACCGGCCCCGGGAAGATGTAGGTGCCCCAGGATTTTCGGCACACCGCGTAGGCACTGGCCCTGCGGCAGGAGGGAGATAAGTCATAGGAGGTTCCCTCACTTTCGGGGAGACTCGGGACCTAGGCGTCCCCACCGGCGCCGTACACCTGAAAGAGTCGTATCCATGCAGGTCTGGCCTGGAGAGGCGTATCCACTCGGTGCCACGTACGACGGCGCCGGTACCAACTTCGCGGTCTTCACGGAGGCCGCGGACCGAGTAGAGCTGTGTCTGCTGCACGACGACGGCTCGGAGACCGCGATCGAGCTCCGGGAGAGCGACGCGTTCGTGCGGCACGCGTACGTGCCGGGCATCATGCCGGGACAGCGGTACGGGCTCCGGGTGCACGGCCCGTACGCGCCGGAGCACGGACTGCGCTGCAACTCCGCGAAGCTGCTGCTCGACCCGTACGCGCGTGCGATCAGCGGCTCGATCCGCTGGGGGGAGGAGGTCTACGGCTACCACTTCGACGATCCCGACCGGCGCAACGATCTCGACTCGGCGCCGCACACCATGACGTCGGTCGTGGTCAACCCCTACTTCGACTGGGGCGACGACCGGCGGCCGCGCACCGAGTACCACCACACGGTGATCTACGAGGCCCACGTCAAGGGCCTCACCATGCGCCATCCCGGGCTTCCGGAGGAGCTGCGCGGCACCTACGCGGCCCTGGCGCACCCGGCGATCATCGAGCACCTCACGGAGCTGGGGGTCACGGCGCTGGAGCTGATGCCCGTACACCAGTTCGTGAACGACCACCGCCTGGTCGACATGGGCCTGAACAACTACTGGGGCTACAACACCATCGGCTTCTTCGCCCCGCACAACGCCTACGCGTCCTGGGGCGACCGGGGCCAGCAGGTGCTGGAGTTCAAGTCGGCCGTGAAGGCGCTGCACGAGGCCGGGATCGAGGTGATCCTCGACGTGGTCTACAACCACACCGCCGAGGGCAACCACCTGGGTCCGACCCTGTCCTTCAAGGGCCTGGACAACCAGCGCTACTACCGGCTGACGGAGGACCCCCGCTACTACATGGACACGACAGGGACCGGGAACTCCCTGCTCATGCGGTCCCCGCACGTGCTCCAGCTGATCATGGACTCGCTGCGGTACTGGGTCACGGACATGCACGTCGACGGGTTCCGCTTCGACCTGGCCGCGACGCTGGCCCGGCAGTTCCACGAGGTGGACCGGCTGTCGTCGTTCTTCGACCTGGTGCAGCAGGACCCGGTGGTCTCCCAGGTGAAGCTGATCGCCGAGCCGTGGGACGTGGGCGAGGGCGGCTACCAGGTGGGAAACTTCCCGCCGCTGTGGACGGAGTGGAACGGCAAGTACCGGGACACCGTGCGCGACCTGTGGCGCGGCGAGCAGCGCACCCTCGCGGAGTTCGCCTCGCGGCTGACCGGCTCGTCGGACCTCTACCAGGACGACGGGCGCCGCCCGCTGGCCTCGATCAACTTCGTGACCTGCCACGACGGCTTCACGATGCACGACCTGGTGGCCTACAACGAGAAGCACAACGAGGCCAACGGCGAGGACAACCGGGACGGCGAGAGCCACAACCGGTCGTGGAACTGCGGCGCCGAGGGCGAGACCGACGACCCGGACGTGCTGCGGCTGCGCGCCCGGCAGATGCGCAACTTCATCGCCACGCTGATGCTGTCCCAGGGCGTGCCCATGCTGAGCCACGGCGACGAGTTCGCCCGCACCCAGCACGGCAACAACAACGCCTACTGCCAGGACAACGAGCTGGCCTGGGTGGAGTGGCCGGAGCCGGACGTGGGCGCCGAGGGTGCCGGGGGAGGTCCGAGCCGGGAGCTGCTGGCCTTCACGCGCGCGATGGTGTGGCTGCGCCGGGACCACCCGGTCTTCCGCCGCCGGCGCTTCTTCCACGGTCGGCCCGTGGAGGGCACCCACGACGACCTCTCCGACATCGCCTGGTTCACACCGGAGGGCCGGGAGATGACCCAGCGCGACTGGGACTCGGCGCAGGCCTCGGCGCTGACGGTGTTCCTCAACGGCAACGCGATCTCCGAGCCGGGCGCACGCGGGGAGCGCATCACGGACGACTCGTTCCTGCTGATGTTCAACGCCTCGCCCAAGCCGCTGGAGTTCGTGGTCCCGGTCGACCACGGGCGGCAGTGGCAGGTCGTCGTCGACACCGCCCGCGAGGACGGGGTGCCGCCGGGCACCGGCCCGAAACTGCAGGCCGGAGCCCGGCTGACCCTCACGGACCGGAGCCTGACCGTGCTCCAGCGGCCCGTGTGACCGTGCCCGGGTCCCCGGGGGCCCCGGGGGTCCTCCCCCGGTGAGCCGTCGCCGCGTCGTCCGGACAGCGCCACCCGTCCGGGCGACGCGCGGCGCACCCGGACGCCGCGAGGGGCACGAACGGCGACGGGGCGGGTACGTACGTCTCCATGACACCTGAGCGTCCTGACCCGGTGGTGCCCACGGCCACGTACCGGCTGCAGCTGCAGCCCGACTTCCCGTTCGCAGCAGCCGGCGCCGCCGTGCCGTACCTGGCCTCGCTCGGCGTCTCGCACCTGCACCTGTCCCCCGTGCTGGAGGCGGTGCCGGGCTCGGCGCACGGCTACGACGTCGTCGACCACGCGCGCGTGCGCGAGGAGCTGGGCGGCGAGGAGGGGCTGCGGGCGCTGGCGCGCACCGCGCGCGAGCACGGGCTCGGCCTGGTGGTGGACATCGTCCCCAACCACATGGCCATGTCACCGCGGCACAACCGCGCCCTGTGGGAGGCGCTGCGCGAGGGCCCCAAGTCGCCGTACGCGCGCTGGTTCGACATCGACTGGGAGGCCCAGGACGGCCAGGTGCTGCTGCCGGTCCTCGGCGGGCCGCTGGGCGAGGTCCTCGACGACCTGCGGGTCGACGGGGACGTGCTGCGCTACCACGACCACGCCTTCCCGCTGCGCGAGGGCACCGAGGACCTGCCGCTGCCGCACCTGCTGGACGCGCAGTGGTACCGCCCGGTGTGGTGGCGGCTGGCCCGGACCGAGCTGAACTACCGGCGGTTCTTCAGCATCTCCGAGCTGATCGGGGTGCGGGTGGAGGACCCCGAGGTGTTCGAGGCCACCCACGACAAGATCCTCGAGCTGCTGCACGAGGGCGTGATCGACGGGCTGCGCGTCGACCACCCGGACGGGCTCGCCGACCCCGACGGCTATCTGCGGCGGCTGCACGAGGCGACCGGCGGCCGCTGGACGGTCGTGGAGAAGATCCTCGCCGACGGCGAGCACCTGCCGGCCTCCTGGCCCGTCGCGGGCACCACGGGCTACGACGCCCTGCGGCACGTGGACGGGGTCTTCACGGACCCGGCCGGGTTCGCGGACCTCGTGGACCGCTACCGGCGTTTCGCGGCCCCGCAGACGGACCGGGGCGGGCAGTGGGAGGCCACGGTCCGGCGGGCCGCGTACATGGTCCTCACGCACGAGCTGGCCACCGAGACCGACCGGCTCACGCGGGTGGCGGCCCGGCTGTGCGCGACCTCGCCGGAGCCGGCCCTGCGCGACCGCGCGCCCTGGGCGCTGCGCACGGCGCTGACGGAGCTGCTGGTCCGCTTGGAGGTCTACCGGCCCTACGAGTCCACCGACGCCGCGTCCGTGGTCACCGAGGAGGCCGCCGCCGAGGCCCGGCTCGCGTTCGCGGTGCCCGAGGAGGCCGGTGCGGTGGACGTCGTACGGGACCTGGTGCTGGGGCGGTACGGGGACGGGCCCGCGCAGCGGGAGTTCCGCACGCGGTTCGCGCAGACCTCCTCGGCGCTGCGCGCGAAGTCGGTGGAGGACACCGCGTTCTACCGCTACGTGCCGCTGCTGTCGGCGACCGAGGTGGGCGGTAACCCGGGCGGCCCCGCGCTGCCGCCGGAGGAGTTCCACGCGTACTGCGCGCGCCTGCAGCGTGACTGGCCGGGCACCGGCACGGTCGCCTCGACGCACGACACCAAGCGCAGTGCCGACGTCCGGGCCGCGCTGCACGTGCTGACCGAGTGCCCGGACCGCTGGGCCGAGGTGCTCGCGGAGGTGACGCGCACCGGCGAGGACGTGCCGGACGGGCAGCTGGCGTGGGCCGCCTGGCAGACCGTGTTCGGGCTGGGCCCGGCGGACGCGGAGCGGGTGCAGGGAGCACTGCTGAAGCACGTCCGCGAGGCGGGCATGTACACGAGCTGGACCGAGCAGGAGCCGCCGTACGAGGAGGCGGTGGCGCGGTTCGTGGCGGCCGGGCCGTGCGGGGCGCCGGGTGAGCGGATCGCCACGTTCCGGGAGTCGCTGGAGCCGTACATCCGGGCCAACGTGCTGGGCACGGCCCTGGTGCAGCTGACGATGCCGGGCGTCCCGGACGTCTACCAGGGCACGGAGGCCGAGTCCCGGGCCCTGGTCGACCCGGACAACCGGCGGGCGGTGGGTTTCCCGCCCGAGCGGACCGGCGGCCTCTCCGCGGAGAAGGCGGCGGTGACCCGGGCGGCGCTCGGGCTGCGAGCACGCCGGCCGGGGGCCTTCGGCGACACGGCGACGTACCAGCCTCTGCCGGCCCAGGGACCGGCGGCCGCACACTGCCTGGCGTTCGCCCGGTCCGGCGAGGTGATCACGGCCGTGACCCGCCTGTCCCTGCGCCTCACGGAGACGGGCGGCTGGCAGGACACCCGCCTGCCCCTGCCCCCGGGACGCTGGGCGGACGTACGGGAACCGGCCCGGGAGTTCACGGGGCACGCACGCGTGGAGGACCTGTTCGAGCGGCTGCCGGTGGCTCTGCTGGAGAGGGTGGGCGACTGAGGCGGGCCGCGCGGACGGTCCCGGCGCGCGGGACACGGGACCCTGGCTGACCGGAGGGGGCTGGCGGCCGGGCACCGCCTTGCTTCGCCCGGGCCGGCGAGGCTGGAGCGGCCCGGCCCTGCCCCACGTCCGGGGCACCGCCCCCTGGCGCGCGGGCGCGCCGCCTTCCGGAGAGGGCCGGTGCCCGGACTCCGGGCACTGCCCCGCGTTCACTGGGCCGGTGTGGGGAGAGCGGGCGGGCGGCCGAGAGGGCGAGCGACCGCTGGGGCGGTCCGCGTCGCCGCGCGCGCACGGGTCCCCGGCGCGCGGCAGCACCAGCCCTCGGAGACGACCAGCTCCTGGCTGCCGGGCACTGTCCGGGAGCCAGGAGCCGAAGAGACTGGAGGGGGACACCTGAGGCCGAGCGACCGCTGGCGGTCCACGACCCGGGGGCGCGAGCACACCGCCTCCCGGACAGGGCCGCTGCCCAGACGCGAGCCGCTGCTCCGCGTCCCTCCCAGGCAGGTGAGGCCGGAGCGGGTGAGCGGCCGCGAGGGCGAGCGACCGCTGGGGCGGTGCTCGCCGCCGCGCGCACGGGTCCCGGCGCGCGGCAGCACCAACCGCCGGAGACGACCAGCTCCCGGCTGCTGGGCGCTGCGCCTCGCGGAGGCGGGGCCGATGCCCGGCTGGGGGCGGTCCTCGCGGTCGGGTGCGCAGCCCCGGCTCTCAGGCGTACCTCCTGCCGGACAAGGCCCACTCCCAAACAGGGGGTCCCCCCGGGCGGTCGGGGCCGCGACGGCGGCGCTCGGGCGGGCAGTGCTTCCGGGCGCCCCCGGGCGCCTCCCCCGCCGTGCCCTTGACACCGCACCATGGCCGTGGGGTACTGCGAAGGCGAACTCGGGCGGATGTGACGGGGGTGAGTGTCCTGCCGGAGCTGCGCTACCCGACGGTGACCGAGCAGGTCGCCGCTGCCCGGGCGCTGACCGCCCAGCGACCCGGCGTGTGCACCCTGCGGCAGGTGGGTGCCTCGCGGGCGGGCAGACCGCTGCACCTGTTGTCCGTGGGCCGCGCCCGCCGCGCCGTGCTGGTGGTCGCGGGCGCCCACGCCAACGAGCCGACCGGCTCCTGCACCCTGCTCGCCGTCGCCCGGCGGGTGCTGGAGCAGCGCGAGCTGCGCGACGGCATCTCCTGGCACTTCCTGCTGTGCGCGGACCCGGACGGGGCGAGCCTGCACGTCACGCCGGCGCCCCGCAGCCTGTACGACTACCACCTGGGCTTCTTCCGGCCCGCGGGCCCGGAGCAGCCCGAGTGGGCCCCCTCGGTGCTGCCGCCGGACCGGCTGCCGCCCGAGACGCGCGCCCTGACCGGCGTCATCGACGAGCTGCGGCCCTACCTCCAGGTGACCCTGCACGGCACGGACCTGGGCGGCAGCTGGGTGCAGCTCACCAAGGACGTGCCGGGCCTGGCCGAGCCGTTCGCCAAGTCCGCGGCCGAGCTGCACATCCCGGTCGAGACCGGCGCCTCGGACGCCGCGGGCTGGCCCGCGTCCGGGCCGGGCGTGCACGTCATGCCGGCGCCGGGGATCGGCCCGGCCTACCCGAGCCTGCCGGACGACGCGCGGCACAGCACGTGGTTCCACGCCCACCGCTACGGCGGCCTGACCGCGGTGGTCGAGGTGCCGATGTGGGCGAGCGACCTGGTGGACGACCCGGCCCCGCATCCGGCTCCGGCGGCGGCGATCGGGCGGCTGGCGCGCCGGCTGCAGCGCGACGCGCTGGAGGTGACACGCGTGCTCGACCGGGTGCTGCCCCGGCTCGCGGACCTGGACGGGCCGCTGCTGCGGGCGGCCCGGTGGGGGCTCGAACTGGTGCCGGGGCTGGCCGCCGACCTGGTCCACACACCGCCCGCCGACCGCACCATGGCGTACGTCGGCAGCGTGGACGCGTTCGCGCGGCGGGTGCCGCTGCGGGCGGCGGCGATGCTGCGGCGGGTGCTGCGCGGGACCGACGACCGGGCGGCGAAGCAGCTGGAGGAACTCGTGGCGACCTGGAGCGACGCCTTCGCGCAGCGTTTCCGCGCGCGCTGGGTGCCGTTGGAGAACCAGGTCGAGCACCAGTCCCGCACGGTCGTCGCGGCGGCGCTGCACGCGCGGGAGGAGACCCAGTAGCGCCCGCGCCCCGCTACGGCACGGCCGCCCCGGGGCCCCGCCCCGGATCGCCGGACGGCGCGCGCTCCGGGGTGTGCCGCAGCGCCAGCTCGAACGCGGAGAGCACCACCCGCGCCTGGTACTCGGCCTGCCGGGCCACCGGGATCCAGCGCGCCCCGCAGCCGTCGCGGTAGTCGGCGCACCACTCGTCGATCAGCCGGTCCAGCTCCGGCAGCGCCCCGGCGGTGGCGGGTCCGGCGGCCCGCACGAGCTGGTGCAGCAGTCCCGCGGTGCGCAGCGCCAGCCGCCGCCCGGAGACGCGCAGCGCGGCCAGGTGGCCGGTGCTCAGCGCCGGCAGGGAGTGGCCCGCGCCGTCGACGACGTCGGGGTCCCAGGCGTCGGCGAGGCCGGGGCAGACCAGTAAATAGTCGTCGACCGGGGCGAGCAGGCGCGCCGCATCCGGCGCGGCGGCCAGTTGCGGGCGGATCCGGGCCAGCAGGTGCCGCAGCAGGCCCGTGTCGTGGCGCAGGGTGCGGCTGACGGCCCGGAGCGCCGCCTCCCGGTCGGCGGGCGGGGAGCCGTCCGAGACGGCCGCCACGCCCCACATGGGCGCCTCGACGACCGCGGTGACGGTGCCGTGCCGGTACGGGTGGAACCACGTCGACTCGACGGCGGCCTCCGTGATGGCGGCGGCCAGGTCGGCCCGGCGCGGCGGCGGGATGCGGTAGACGGCCGGTCCGAGGACGGGCCAGTACAGGGCGTCGTAGGCGCCGAGTTCGCGGGGGATGCCGAGCCGGGCGGCGATGTGCGCGAGGCGCGGCGCGATCCCGGGCAGGTCGTCGGTGAGCTCCACGAAGCCGCCGCCGACGTCGACGCCGTGCAGGGAGCACTGGAGGAACGGCCGCAGTTCGTCCTGGACGGCGAGCAGGGCCCGGGTCTCCGGCAGGGCGGCGGCGGCCGCTCCGTCGGGCAGCCACTCGGGCTGCTCCAGGAAGCCGGGCCGGAAGAAGTTCCGGAAGTACTGGCCGAGGGTGTACGGGCCGCTCAGCCAGCCCTCGTTGCGGCGCAGCCCGTCCGGGTCGAGGCACAGCAGCAGGTTCCAGGTGGCGTCGGCGCCCTCGGTGAGCCGCGGGTCGGCCAGGGCACGCTCGGCCAGGCGCAGCACGGTGGCACCGCCGACGGGTTCGTTGGCGTGGGGTCCGGCCACCACGAGGGCCTGACGGGTGCCGTGCCCGACGGACAGCAGCCACAGCGGGGTGCCGGCGCGGGACGTGCCGACCCGGCGCAGCCGGGCGTCGCGGGGACGGCGGGCGACGAGCGCGGCGGCGCGGGCGCCCAGTTCGTCGACGGTCGGGTAGCGGAGCAGGGGCGGCAGGGCACACCTCCCCGAAATGCGGTGCCGTCGCTTCACCAGGAGTGCATGGCGTACGCACAGTCAGTCACGACTTCTGGGCTACGTCAACACCATGGGCGGCAACGGCATTTGAGCCACCTCGCGGCGCATGGCTTCCGGTAAGCCGCAGGCCAGGGCCGAGGCGCGGATCGGTTTCCGGTCAGCCGGCCGACAGCCGGAACAGCATCCGCCCAAAACCCACCTGGTCGCCCTCGCGGACCACGGCCGCGCCGACGACCCGCCGTCCGTTGACCGTGGTGCCGTTGGTGGAGCCGAGGTCGCGCAGGACCCACAGGCCGCCCTGGTGGCGCAGTTCGGCGTGCACGCGGGAAACCGTCTCGTGGTTGAGGCGCAGCCCGCTGGCGGGGTCGCGGCCTATGCGCAGCGGGTGGCCCTGTGCCGCGTGGGGCAGGAGCAGCTTGGGCAGCCGCTCGGCCTGCCAGGCCCGGCGCAGCCGTACGGTGAAGCCGGAGACGGCCTCGACGGTGCCGAACACCAGGCGGGAGAGGCGGTTCTCCGTGGGCAGGTCGGCGGTCAGCACGGCGAGTTCGTCCGGCCGGCGCGCGGCGAGCGCCAGTTCCATGCGGTGGACGAACGTGTCGTGGGACAGGCGGCCCAGGGCGACGCCGTCGCGGAGGACCTTCAGCACCTTGTCGCGCTCCGCGTCGGAGAGCCGCGCGGGGTACGTGTTGAACTCGAAGGACGACGTCACGCTGGTGATTGTCGGACAGCGCGGCCGGGCTGTCCAGAAAACGGGAGAACGGCCGCCACGCGCGCGTACCCGGCGACACCCGCCGCAAAAGGGTGGATGCTCCAGCGGATTGATCTCGTTTGGCGCACCATGGACGAGCTACCTCACGGTGAACAGACGAAGGGGAACCGTCCGTGCAGTTCGAGGTGTGGGCACCACAGGCCGGCCGTGTGACGCTCCAGTGCGACGGCGTCACGCACGCGTTGGAGCGCGATCCGCAGCGGGCGGGGTGGTGGTGGGGTGAGGCGGACGCGCACGACGGGTCCCGGTACGGATTCGCGCTGGACGACGGCCCGGTGCTGCCCGATCCGCGCTCGCGGCGGCAGCCGGACGGCCCGGACGGGCTGAGCGCGGTCGTCGACCACGAGCGGTACGCGTGGCGCGCGTCGTGGCAGGGGCGTCCGCTGCCCGGGGCGGTGCTGTACGAACTGCACGTGGGGACGTACACGCCCGAGGGCACCCTGGACGCGGCCGCCGAACGGCTCGGCCATCTCGCCGAACTGGGCGTCACGCACGTGCAGTTGATGCCGGTGTGCCCGTTCCCGGGCACGCACGGCTGGGGCTACGAGGGCGTATCGCTGTGGGCGGTGCACGAGCCGTACGGCGGGCCCGAGGCGCTGAAACGCTTCGTCGACCGGGCGCACGGACTCGGCCTGGGCGTGGTGCTCGACGTGGTGCACAACCACTTCGGGCCGTCCGGCAACTACCTGCCCGTCTTCGGGCCGTACCTCACGGACACCCACCACACGCCCTGGGGCGCGGCGGTCAACCTGGACGCGCCCGGCTCGGACGAGGTGCGCGCGTTCCTGATCGGCAGCGCGCTGGCGTGGCTGCGGGACTACCGGCTCGACGGGCTGCGCCTGGACGCGGTGCACGCGCTGGTGGACACCCGCGCGCTGCACTTCCTGGAGGAGCTGTCGACGGCCGTGGACGCGCTGGCCGCCGAGGTGGACCGGCCGCTGTTCCTGGTCGCCGAGTCGGATCTGAACGACCCGCGGCTCATCACCGCCCGCGGCGAGGGCGGCCTCGGGCTGCACGCGCAGTGGAACGACGACTTCCACCACGCCCTGCACACCGTGCTGACGGGCGAGTCGCAGGGCTACTACGCCGACTTCGCGCGCGCGTCCCTGGGCGGCCTCGCCAAGACGCTGACGGGCGGCTACTTCCACGACGGGTCGTACTCCAGCTTCCGCGAACGCCACCACGGACGCCCCCTGGACCGTACGCGGGTCGCCGGGCACCGGCTGCTCGGCTACAGCCAGACGCACGACCAGGTCGGCAACCGCGCCCAGGGGGACCGTCTTTCGGCCCTGGTCTCCCCCGGGCTGCTGGCGTGCGCGGCCACCCTGGTCCTGACGGCGCCCTTCACGCCGATGCTGTTCATGGGCGAGGAGTGGGCGGCGGGCACGCCCTGGCAGTTCTTCACCGACCACACCGACCCGGAGCTGGCCGACGCCGTACGGCGGGGCAGGCGGCGGGAGTTCGCGGCGCACGGCTGGCGGGAGGAGGACGTGCCCGACCCGCAGGACCCGGCGACCCGGGACCGCTCCTGCCTGGACTGGTCCGAACCGGAACGCGAGCCGCACGCGCGCGTGCTGGCCTGGTACCGCGCGCTGCTCGCCCTGCGCCACCAGCAGCCCGACCTGACGGATCCGGACCTCGCGGACACCAAGGTCGCCTACGACGAGGAGGGCCGCTGGCTGGCCTACCGGCGCGGGGACGTCCTGGTGGCGGTGAACCTGGGCAAGGACACGGCCGAGTTGTCGCTGGGCGTGCCGCACGCGCGCGTGCTGGCGGCGTGGGAGCCGGTGGGGGCACCGGGGGCGGACGGGGTGGTGCGTCTGCCCGGGGAGTCGGGAGTGGTGCTGCTGCAGGAGTGAGGCGCGCCCGGTGCGCCGTCTAGAAGGGCTCGTCGGTGGTGCCGAGGTCCGTCACCCGCTCCAGCAGGATCGGCTCCCAGGCGTGCCGCAGCCCGGTCCGCAGCCGGGTGAGCCGTTCGGCGTCCCGGCCCGGGAGCGCCTCGGCGAGGCGGACGACGGTGTCGCAGCGGGCGAGCCACAGACCGCGCAGGCAGGGGCGGGCGCCGTAGCCGGCGAGGGTGGCGGCGCGGACGGCGGCGGGTGAGCCGACGGCGAGGGCGAGACCCGCGATGTCCTCGGCCGGGTCGCCGACGACCGCGCCGCCCCAGCCGAGGACGCCGCGCACCCGCCCGTCGGCGCTGACGACGAGGTGGCCCGCGGTGAGGGCGTGATGGGTGAGGACCGCCGAGCCGGGCTGGGCGGCGAGTTGCGAGGCGGCGGGCGGGGTGAGCTGGTTCATGCGGGCGGCGTCGAACTCGTCGGCGTCCGCGAGGCGTTCGGCGGCCCGTACGGCGGCCCGGCGCAGTGCCTCCAGGGAGCGCGGCGCGGCGCGCGGCACGCCGAGGGTCTCGGCCTGCCGGACGGGCACCTCGCGCAGGCCGGTGAGCAGTGCGGCCAGGTCGGCCTCGCCGACGGCGGACACGTCGTGGCGCTCGCCGGAGCCGCCGGGCAGCCTGGTGTCCAGCGTGTAGCCCAGCCCGGCCGCCCACTCGCCGGTGGCGACGCTCGCCGGCACCGCCACCGGCACGTGCGGGCGGACCAGGTCGCGCAGCCGCAGCTCGCGGCGCTGGCGGACGGTGGCGTCGCGGTCGGGGGCGAGGCGCAGCACATGGCGGGTGCCGACCCACCAGGTGGCGGATCCCTCGCCGGCGGGGCGGACGTCGGGGCCGGTGCCCTGCCTGGTCGCCCGGCCGGCTCCGGCGTCCTTGCCGTCGCCGCCGCCCCTGCCGTCCTTCAGGAGGGATCGGACCAGCCGGCGGACGGTGTCCGCGGTCGGGGTGGGGGTGGGTGTGGGTGCCTGGGTCATGGTCGCGCCGTTGCCGTTCGGGAGGCGTGGTGGGGACATCGGAGGCGTCACTCCACTATGACCAGTTCGCGGGGCGTGGTGTTCAGGCGCCGGCCGCCGTCCTCGGTGACGGTCACGATGTCCTCGATGCGCACGCCGAAACGGCCGGGCAGGTAGATGCCGGGTTCCACGGAGAAGCACATGCCGGGCACGAGGGGCTGCTCCTCGCCCTCGACCATGTAGGGCGGTTCGTGGGTGGTGACGCCGATGCCGTGTCCGGTGCGGTGGATGAAGTACTCGCCGTAGCCGGCGTCGGCGACGACCCGGCGGGCGGCCCGGTCGACGTCCTGGCAGGCGGCGCCCGGCCGTACGGCGCGGAAGCCGGCCTCCTGGGCGGCGCGCACCACGTCGTGCACGCGGCGCTCCTCGTCGGTGGGTTCGCCGACGTGGACGGTGCGGGAGGTGTCGGATCCGTAGCCGTCCTTCAGCCCGCCGAAGTCGAGGACGACCATGTCGCCGCGTTCGATGACGCGGTCGCCCGCCTCGTGGTGCGGGTCGGCGCCGTGGGGGCCGGAGGCGACGATGGTGAAGTCGACCTGCTCGTGGCCGTGCCGGCGCAGGCACCGGTCGAGGTCGGCGGCGACCTCGCGCTCGCGGCGGCCGGCGAAGGGCAGGGCGCGGACCTCCTCGAACGTGGCGTCGGCGGCGGCGCCCGCGGCCGCCATGAGGTCCAGTTCGGCCGCGTCCTTGACGGCCCGCAGCATCGGCAGGGACTCGGTGAGGGAGGCGTAGGAGCTGCCGGGGAGGGCCTGGCCCAGGGCCAGCAGGTGCAGGGCCCAGGCGTTGTCGCTGATGCCGAAGCGGCCCTCGGGATGGAGGAGTGCGGCGGTGGCGGCGTAGGGGTCCTTGCCGTCGGTCCAGTCCCGCAGGGTCAGGGCGGGCGCCCCGGCGGCCCGCCGCGCGTCCGCGGCCTCCAGGGCGGGGACGACGAGGACGGGGTCCTGGCCCGCGGCCAGCACCAGCAGGGTGAGCCGTTCGGTGACCGCGGGGGGCGTGTAGCCGGTGAGCCACACCAGGTCCGGTCCCGGGGCCACGAGCAGTCCGGCGAGGCCGGCCTCGGCGGCGGTCCGCGCGGCGCGCTCCATGCGGGCCCGGTAGTCGTCGGCGGTGAAGGTCGCGGCCGTGCTTCCGGTCATCCGGGCCTCCCAGGACGAAGGGGCTACGGGCAGCATCCTGCCCGGCCGGAGGGGGCGGCGCGAGCCGTCTGCGGGCTTTCCCCGCATCTCCCGGCTCATGGAGAAGAGTTGCCCGGACATCAGGGCTAATGCTTGGATGCTTTTCATCCATTAGCCGTTCGAACGAGAGGGCGTACGACCGTGCTCGTACTCGCGCACATCAGCGATCTGCATCTGGACGGGAGCGCGCGGGCGGCGGAGCGCGCCGGGCGGGTGTGCGACCGGCTCCGGGAGCTGCCGGGCCGGGTGGACGCGCTGCTCGTGACCGGGGACATCGCGGACCACGGCACGGAGGCCGAGTACGAGGAGGCCGCCCGCGTCCTGGGGCTGCGTGACGGCGACCTCCCGTTCCCGGTGCTCACCTGCCCGGGCAACCACGACAGCCGCGGCCCCTACCGCAAGGCGCTGCTGGGCCGGCCCGGGCCCGGGGGGCCGGTCAACAGCGCCCACGTCTTCGACGACGCGGCCGTGCTGATGTGCGACTCCAGCGTCCCGGGCAGCGACGACGGGGAGCTGGACGAGGAGACCCACGCCTGGATCGAGGCGACCCTCGACGAACTCGACGGCACCCTGCCGGTCCTGCTCGCCTTCCACCACCCGCCGGTGGCGCTGCACCACCCGCTGCCCGACTCCTGCCGGCTGAGGGACACCGGGCGGCTGGCCGGGCTGCTGGCCCGGCGGCCCGAGATCGCCGGTCTGCTCACCGGTCACGCGCACACGCCCGCCGTGACCACGTTCGCCGGGCGGCCGCTGGCCGTCGGCCCCGCGGTCACGTGGACGCTGCGGCTGCCCTGGGAGGGCGACCGGGCCGCGGACCGGGACGCGCCGCCCGGGTTCGCCTTCCACGTCCTGGACGACGCGGGGCGGCTGACGAGCCACTTCCGGGTGGCCTCGTGAGGCGGTGCTCCCGTGTCCCCGGCAGGCGGTGACGGGCGCCGGTCACGCGGCGACGGCCGGGACGACCGTCACCTGCTCGAAGCCGCCGCTGCGGTGCCGCACCGTCAGCCGGACCTCGGCGCCGGGGCGGGCACGGGCGACGGCGCGCACCAGGTCGGCCGCGGTGTCGATCCGGGTCGTGCCGAAGACGAGCAGCACGTCGCCGCGCACCAGCCCCGCCGCCTGCGCCGGCCCGGGCACGTGCAGCCCGACCACCAGGGCGCCCGGCTTCCCGGCGTCCATGACCTGCACCCCGAGGGTCGCGGCGGGCGCCGGCGGCGTGGCAGGCGGTGCGGGGCGGGACGGCGGCGCCGGCCGTCCGCGGGGGTCGACGACCGCGCCGGGTCCGATCACCGTGGCGCCCATCGCCCCGAGGCCGATCCCGGACAGCATCAGGACCACGCCCACGAAGGCGGCGAACAGCAGGTTGACCAGGCGCCGGCCGCGCCGCCGGGCGGCGTGCGGGCGGGGCCGCGGGGAGCAGGGCCGCGGGGCCGGGGCCGGTGACGCCCCGTCGGGCTCCCGGCCCGGCATCGGCTTGGGTCGCAGCGCGGTCTGTTCCATGGCTCGCCTCCGGGTGGTGCCGATCGTCTCCGGCGGATGCGGAACTGATCACGGCAGGTGCTCTACCCGGCGCTCCGGCGCCCGACGATCCACGAACGAGTGAGACTGACGCCGGGCCGAGCGGGCCAGGACCTGCCTCGGAGGCCGGGCGGGCGGACGCGGGCGGACGCGGGCGCGGCCCGCACCGCGCCCGGCCGTCGCCCACCGGGTGCGGTGCGAGCGGAATCCCCCGTGTGCTGCGTGTGGTGCGTCGTCTGTTCCGTGCGGTGTCCGTTCCCCTCACCCGGGAAGAGCCCCGGCGGGCCGCCGGAGGTTCCGCGATGTCACGATCCGCGTGGATCCGACTGGAAAAGGCCCCTTCAGCCCCTGGAAAAGGTCCCTTCAGCCCCGGGCGGGCACGGGCACGGCCGGCGCCCGGCCCGGCAGGAAGCCGTGGGCGCGCCGGGACAGCCAGGCGTCCTTGTAGCGGTCCACCTCCCGGTGCCAGTGCAGGATCCCGGACATCCAGTTGCGCAGGTCGGCCACGTACGTCCCCATGGCGGCGCGCGCCTCGGCGGTGAGCCGGAAGTCGTCGTACAGGACGGGCAGTTCGTGCGCGACGACGTGCTCGAACTGCCGCAGGCGCCGGCTCATCAGGTCGTGCACGATGCCGAGCCCGGTCGGGTGGTCGCAGCCGAAGAAGGACTGCACGACGAGGATCGCGTTGTGGATCTCGCCCTCGTACTCGATCTCCTTCTGGTACGAGAAGACGTCGTTGAGCAGGCAGGCGAAGTCGACGGCGGCGTTCTCCATGGACCGGACCGGGCCGCTGCGGTACACCTCGGGCGGGACGGCCGGGCCGTGGCCCATCCGGCACAGGCTCAGCGTGAGGTCGGAGCCGAAGGTCGCCCGGCGCATCTCCAGGTAGTCGACCGGGTCGGGGATGCGGTGCTGCAGCTGGTTGGACAGCTCCCACACCCAGCTCTCGGTCATGGCGTCGATCGCCTCCTTGAGCGTGCGCCGCGCCCCGGGCCCCATGTCCCGGGTGGTGCGCCGCCACAGGTCGGCGAGGCCGCGCTCCATGGCGTTCACCGGGACCGGCGGCTCCTCCCCGGCGACGGGCATGCAGGCGGACAGGCGGGCGGTGGTCAGCCGGGCGGCGGCCAGGTCGCGGCGGTGACCGTGGACCAGCGGGTAGTAGTCGTCGCCGTAGGTGCCCCAGGCGAGCCACTGCGCGCTGAGGTCCAGGGCCTCGGGGTCCGCGTCCGGGTCGATTCCGGCCGAGCAGAGCGCGAGGTCGTAGGCCCGGAGCTTGTCCTCGTCCCAGACGCCCTCGGCGAGGAGGCCCGTCCGGGCCGCCCAGGCGCGCAGATTGCGGCGGGCGGCGTCGAGGTGCGGGCTGAGCTCCAGCGGGAACGGCATGCGGATGTCGGGGATCCGCGAGGGCCCGGCCTTCTGGTACGGCACGTGTGTGTGCGCACGCAGTCTGCGCCACGGCCCGGAAGGCCCGGGCGGCGCCGACGTGGTCCCGGCCGGGGCGAGCAGGGCGCGTACGTCGGCGGCGGAGGTGCCGAGGCCGGTACAGCCCGGCCAGGGCCGGTCGGTGCGCGCGGCGCCGGCGTTCATGTAGCGGCTGGAGCGCAGGTGCCACTCGTGGCCGCCGGACTGCCAGTCCTGCAGCCCCTTGGTGTACGCCGCGACGGCGGCGACCTCGTCCGGCCGCAGCCCCTTCTCCAGGGCCAGCGCGGGCACTTCGGTGAGGGCGGTGTGCTCGAACTGCTGGAGGCGGGAGGTGAGGACGTCGTTGACGGTGTCGGCGGCCTGCTGGGTGGTGCAGCCGAAGAACGTCTCCAGGACGAGCACGCCGTTGCTGTTCTCCCCCTCGTCCTCGACCTCGCGCTGGTAGGAGAACAGGTCGTTGCGCAGGTGCACGGCGTCGGAGAAGGTCTCCATCAGCACCCTCAGCGGCCGGGACCCGGCGACGGCGGCGGGCACTTCGGCCGTGGCGTACTCCACGAGCCCGGCCGACCAGGGGGCGCCGCCGACCTTGCGGCGCATCTCGATGTACTCGACGGGGTTGGCGATCCGCCCCTCGTTGATGTTGGACAGCTCCCACATCGACTCGTTCAGCAGGTGCTCGGTGGACACGGCGAAGCGGCGGCGCCAGTCCCGCGACATCGCCGGCACCGTACGCGCCCACAGGTCGGCGAGGCCCGCCTCGACCGGGTTCTCCGGCTCGGGGACGGCCGCGGCGGGGTCCAGCGGCATGAACAGCGGCAGCCGGTCCAGGTGCGCCTTGCCGGCGGCGCGGTCCTGACCGCGCTTGTACTTCTCCAGGAAGTGGTCGTCGAAGAAGAAGACCCACACGTACCAGTCGGTGATGAGGGACAGGGCCGGGCCGTCGCAGTCGGGGTGGGTGTAGGCGCACAGCAGACCGTAGTCGTGCGCGTCGAGGTCGGCCCGTTCCCAGACGCCTGATCCCTCCAGCATGCCCATCTCGCGCGCCCACCGGGCCGAGTGGGCCCGGGCCTGGTCGAGATGGGGGTTCAGCCGCGCGGGGTGCGGCAGGTAGAAGTGCGGGAGTTCGAACGGCTGCGTCATGGCCCGGCCCTACCCGGCGCCTTCCGGCGGCATCCGCGGGCCCGGACATGATCACACCATCGCGTGAACCGGGAGGAACGCCCAAGTCCCGGCGCGCCTGCGCCGGTTCAGCGGGGCGCCGGACGGGCGCCCCGGTGCGGGTCCCGCACCTGGATCAGCGCGTGTGTGCCGCTGGTGCGCCAGCGCTGGTCCTCCGCCGCGACCAGTTCCGCCTCGACCCGGGGGTCCAGGCCGGTGATCACCTCGGACTTCAGGGTGCGCAGGGCCGCCACCGGCCCGGGGAAGTACGCGGTGACGTCGGCGAACGGCGTGGTCGCCGGCCAGAGCCGGTCGCCCACCAGACGGCGGTAGTTGAGGTCTCCCTTGACGACGGTCAGGGCGGCGGAGGCGAACTCGGCGCGCAGGTCGTCCGGCATCCGCCCGTAGGGCAGCGGGGCGCTGGAGAACGGGTGGGCGCGCAGCACGAGCCGGCCGTCGGCCAGGGCGGACCACAGCCGCCGCCCGTACCCGGCGGCCGCTTTCCCGGCACCGGTCAGGCGGCGCAGCGCGTCGAGGACGTCGGCGGTGGTGGCGTCGGAGACGTAGTACGGGTACGGCTTGACGTGCAGGACCGCCTGCCCGACGCGGCCGCTGGTCAGGAGGTGGTCGATCAGCAGGAGGTCGGGGACGAGTTCGCGTCCGGCGTTGTCGGCGACCACGCACACCGTCGGCGCCCCGGCCCCCTCGCCCGGGGCGTCGAGCAGGGCCCACAGCCGCTCGCTGTCGTCGGCGACCAGCCCGGGTGCGGCGTCGGCCGGCCGGGCCCCCTCGGCGGACAGGCGGAAGCCGAGGTCGGCGCGGTTGCCCCAGAGGGAGCCGTGCAGCAGGGCCCGGGCCTGTTCACCGTCGGGCAGCCCGGCGAGGTCGTCGAGCGCGGCCAGTTCCCCGTCGGTCTCGGCGGAGTCGAGTTCGGCCAGTTTGAACGGGCGGAACGGGTCGATGCCCTGCCAGGGGCCGGGGCCGAAGTAGCCGACGGCCTGCAGCAGCCGGCGGTAGAACCAGCTCTCGGACCACAGCCACGGCACCTCGAACCAGGACCGGCCGGCGTACTCGCGCATCCCCCAGGCGTCCCAGCGGTCCCGGTCGTGCGCGCCGGCGGGGAGGGGCTCGATCACGCCCCGGGTGCATTCGGCGAGCAGTCCGTCGAGCGCGCGCTGCTGCGCGGGTCCGTAGGGGAAGGCCTCGCGCACCTGCCGGATGATCGCGGGGTGCCGCTCGGCCAGCACGCTGTGGGGGAACGAGCCCGGCTGGTCGCCGAGGAGGACGGGTGCGGAGGGGGTGTCGGGCATGGGCCTCACGGTAACGCCCGTGCCCCGCGCGCCGGCCGAGCGGCCCGGCGCAGCGGTCACACCGGGGCGATCTCCCGCTCCAGACGGGCCGCGAGGCTCAGGTAGCGGGCGCGGCGGGTGACCGGGACCAGGCCGCGGATGAGTATGTTCCACATCTCGGCGGTCCGGCGGGGCTGGCGGGCGACGGGCTCGCGGGAGCGGCCCACCACCCGGGTGCCGACGAAGAAGCAGACCAGGGAGTGGGCCACGACGTCGATGTCGACGTCGGGGTGGACGTCGGACTCCTTGACCGCGCCGACGAGCCGGGCCGTGACGATGTCCAGCCACTCCGTGAAGGGGTGGCTCAGCGGCGGGCGGGGCCGGATCCCGCCGGTGGCGAGCCGCAGGCCGGCGCGCAGGACCGGGTCCTCCACGGACATGCGGGTGATGCCGAAGGTGAGGCGCATCAGCGCCTCGAGGGAGGTGTGACCGCGGCTGTCGGTCTCCGCGGCCAGCCGGCGGGCCGTGTGTGACTGCAGTTCGAGGATCGCGTGGGCGAGATCCTCCTTCGCCGCGAAGTGGAAGTAGAGGGCGCCCTTGGTGACGTGGGCGTGCTCCACGATGTCACTGAGACTGGTCGATTCGTAGCCGCGACGGTCGAACAGGTCGGCGGCGGCCGTGATGATCGTCGAGCGGGTCTGCTCGGCTCGCAACTGCCTCGCCATCGACTGAACTCTCCCGGGACGGAAATGAACGGGTCATGCCGTTTGTTTTTACCCCGCGTACACGATAACTCACCCTCAGACGGCGCTCGCCACCCCGGTGCGCCGGAGTGCGGGCGCACATCCGGCAAAACCAGCGCAACCGGTGAAAGAAAACAGCGCGTTCGGTATCTAACGGTGGGAGTTGTGCGGGGCACACGTGAAGGCGGGCCGGCCGGTGCCCCATCCGCACCGGCCGGCCCGCCCGTTCGTGGCCTGCCCTGTTCAGTTCTCCGCTGGAGAGTCCGAGAGGATCAGAAGGTCAGCTTCCAGCTGTTGAGCGTGCCCGTGTCCAGCGCCGCGGTGTCGCGGACGCGCAGCTTCCAGGTGCCGTTGGCGACCTCGCTGGAGGCGTTCACCGTGTAGGTGGTCCTCACGTCGTCGGCGGAGTCGGACCCGGCCGACTTCAGGCGGTACGTGGAACCGTCCGGCGCGACCAGGTCGATGACGAGGTCACCGCGGTAGGTGTGGGTGATGTCGACGCCGACCTGGAGGGCCGAGGGGGCGTTGCCGCTGCGGCCGGTGACGCTGATCGGCGACTCGATCGCGGCGCCGTTGTCCGGGATGGCGACGGCGCCGGTGCTGGAGAAGGTCGTGCCGGTGGACGAGCCGCCCTTCACGGCCTGGACCGTCTTGGCGGCGTCCGCGAGACCGGCGCCGCAGCCGCCGGAGCAGGTGCCGGGCAGGGGACGGGCGTTGGCCTTGATGGCCGACTCGATCTGCGCCGGGGTGAGGGCGGAGTCGGCCGACTTCATCAGCGCGGCGAGGCCCGCGACGTGCGGGGTGGCCATGCTGGTGCCCTGGTAGTAGGCGTAGTTCTCGGTGGACGGCGTCTTCGTGCCGGAGTTCAGCGTGGAGAGGATGCCGTTGGCGGTGGAGGTGCGGGTCTCGCCGCCGGGGGCGGAGATGTCCACGATCGAGCCGTAGTTGGAGTACGAGGCCCGGCTGCCCGCGCGGTTGGTCGCGGCGACGGTGATGACGTTGCCGCAGTTCGCCGGGGACGAGTTGGAGGCGTTCTGGTTCTCGTTGCCGGCCGCGACGACGACCGTGGTGCCGCGGTTCACGGCGCCGTTGATGGCGCTCTGGGTGGCGGTGGAGCAGGCGCCGCCCCCGCCGAGGCTCATGTTGATGACCTTGGCGACGTTGCTGTTGGCGGGCACGCCGGAGACGGTGCCGCCGGAGGCCCAGGTGATGGCGTCGATGATGTCGGAGTCGTAGCCGCCGCACTTGCCGAGCACGCGGACCGGGGAGATCTTCGCGCCGTGGGCGACGCCGGCGACGCCCTTGCCGTTGTTGGTGGCGGCGGCGATGGTGCCGGCCACGTGCGTGCCGTGCCAGGAGGAGCCGGACGCCGGGATGCCCGCGCCGCACTCGTCGGTGTTGTACCAGTCGCCCGGGTCGGCCGGGTTGCTGTCGCGGCCGTTGCCGTCGACGGAGACGGCGGTGTCGGAGATGAAGTCGTAGCCGCCGACGATGTTCGCGGCCAGGTCGGAGTGGGCGACGTAACCGGTGTCGATGACGGCGACGGTGACGCCGGTGCCGGTCGTGGTGTCCCAGGCGGCCGGGACGTTCATGCCCGCGGTGGACTCGAACAGGTCCCACTGCTTGCTGTACTCGGTGTCGTTGGGGGTGACGGCCGTCGGCTTGTTGAGGCGGTCCGGCACGACGTAGGCGACCTGCGGGTCGGCCTGGTACGCGGCGACGACGTCGGAGACGGACGCCCGGGTGGGGTCGGAGCCCAGCTCGACGAGGGCGGCACCGGTGCCGAGGCGGCGCTGGAAGTCGACGTCCTCCCCGGTCTTGGCGGCCTTGGACGCGGCGTCGGCGGCGGCCGCCTTGTTGGACTTCGCCTCGCTGGCGCCGGACTTGTAGCCGACGATGAGCCGCTCGGCGGGGGCGCCCGGGGCGGCCTCGGTCTGCGCGGCCGGCACGGCGGGGCTGTCGGCGGTCTCCTGCGCGACGGCGACCGAGGCGGGGGCGGCGGTCAGCAGGGCGGCGGAGACGGCGGCGACGGATATCAGCTTCCGTCTGAACTCTGGGGAGATACGCACGGTCGTTGCCTTTCGTAGCCGCTCCGGGCTGGGAGGAGCGGCGGTGGGGTCGCTTCGTCGTCGAAGCGGAGGGGGGCGGTTCGAAAAGCGAGGAGCGACGCGGTGGCCGGCCAGGCGCGGGACAACAGGCGCCGGCCCGTTCGGGGTTACCGGTGGGTCAGCGGTGCTCGAACGATAGGCAAAGGCAAGGTCACGGGGATACGGGGGAAACCCTCGATCCAGCCGGGGGGTCACCCTCTATGACCGTGCGGGCCGGGCGTGAATACCCCCTTTTCGAACGGCTCGTGGCGGGGTGAACGCACCGGCCCGGTTTCCCGTACTGCATGACCGAACGCTCCCTGCCGGGCCGAGGAGACGCGAGCCGATGCCTCGAACGACCGCACACCGCGCCGCACTCGCGGCCGCCCTCGTCACGCCGCTGCTGCTGCCGCTGTGGGCGGCCGGGCCGGCACGGGCGCACGGGGCCCCGACGGACCCGGTGAGCCGGGTGGTGGCCTGCTCCCCCGAGGGCGGCGAGCGCGCGGGCTCGGCGGCGTGCCGGGCCGCCGTCGCGGCGAACGGCACGCCGTTCACGGCCTGGGACAACCTGCGGGTGGCGAACGTCAACGGCCGGGACCGGCAGGCCGTCCCTGACGGGGAGCTGTGCAGCGGGGGGCTGCCCGCCTACCGGGGCCTGGACCTCGCCCGGGCGGACTGGCCCGCGACCCGGCTGTCGCCCGGCGCCACGCTGACCATGCGGTACGTCTCGACGATCCCGCACACGGGCACGTTCCGGATGTATCTGACGAAGCCCGGCTACGACCCGGCCGGGCCGCTGTCCTGGTCCGATCTGCCCACGAAGCCGTTCGCCGAGGTGACGGACCCCGCGCTGACGGACGGGGCGTACCGGCTGCGGATGACGCTGCCCTCCGACCGCACCGGGCGGCACGTGCTCTACACGGTGTGGCAGAACAGCAGTACGCCGGACACCTACTACTCGTGTTCGGACGTGGTCTTCCCGGAGCGGGAGCCCGCGGAGAAGGAGCAACCCGCGGAGCGTGAGCGGCCCGCCCGGAAGGAGCAGCGGACCGCGGAGAAGGAGGAGGCCGCACCGGCGCCCTCCGCCGCGGACAGCGCGGCCCCGGGCACGGCCACCGGGGTCCCGGGTACCCCGGCTGCGCGGCCGCGGGACGACCACACGCCCCTGGCCTCCACGTCCGCGCCCGCCTCCGGGCCGTCCACGCCGCTGCTCGCGGGCGGCGCCGCCGCGGTGCTGCTGCTCACCGGCGGCGCCGCCCTGTTCCTTCGGCTGCGGCGGCGCTGAACTACGCGTCGGACGACATCAGTTGACGTGGACCGGGACGCCGCCCTTCGTCACCGGGGAGTACTTGGCGGTGAAGAAGGCGCTGCCGAAGCAGAGCGACGAGCCGGACACCTTGGTGAACTGCTGGTTGGTGAAGGAGATGCTGTTGTCGGCGTTGCTCGCGGTGCCGGTCAGGCCGGGCGCCTGGTAGACGCAGGTGATCGAGCCGAGCAGGGTGCGCAGCTTGACCGTGGACTGGACGGTGGAGCCGGCGGCCGGGGTCACGGAGACGGTGCCGTCGGAGGACACGCTGGTGGAGTACGGCAGGTTGTCGACGGTGATGCCGCTGACGCCGGTCACTCCGACGACGTTGGCGCTGCAGCCGGCGGTGTCGAAGCTGTGCGAGGTCAGGGACTCGGTGGCGGTGCCGGGAGCGGCGGGGTTGCCGGTGACGGTGGCGGAGAACGCCGACGAGGTGCAGGAGATGCCGCTGGTGCCGGTCGCGCTGGAGTAGAAGGTGGCGGCGGTGCCGTCGGCGAGGGAGGCGTCGAGGACGTCGCCGACCGCGACGGCCGCGCCGTCGGCGGTGGTCAGGACGGGGGTGTCGGCCGCCGAGGCGGGGGCGGCGAGGCCCAGCGCGGCGACGGCGGCGGTGAGACCGAGAAGGGTGCGAGTACGCATGCGGGTGTACCTCTTTCACTGGTGGGGGGGAGGGCCGCCCGGTGTCCGCCGTCGCCTGCCCGGCACGCCTTCTCCGTACGTGACGGGCCGGCGACGGCAGGCCGGTGACCGGCCGGGGGCGTGCAGGGGGCAGGCCTCCGGCCGGGCCGGGCGGGGGTGGCTGGTGGCGCGGTCGGGCGGTCGCGCAGTCGCGCGGTTGCGCGGTTGCGCGGTTGCGCGGTTGCGCGGTTGCGCGGTTGCGGGACGTACGGCCGAGCCGTGCGGAGTGGTACCCGGAGCGAGGGAAAGCGCGTGCGGACGCAGAGGGTGCCGAGACGCCCCTGCGGGTCGGGCGGTCCGGGGTCCGCGGACGTGCCGCGGGGCGGATCCGGCGCCACGGATCCGGTGGGGACCGAGGAGAGTTGTAGAGCCGGCGTTCCGCCAACGTCAAGGCTGTACGCGGGAGTTGTGAGCGAGCTGAGTGTTTCCGCGCGGCGGCCGCTCACCTTCGGCACACCATCGACACCTCTTGTCCACACTTCCCTTGACCCTTCATGTAACCCCCGGTAACTTCCTCGTCGGCTACTGCGGCGTCATGAGAAAGCCCTTGCAACCGCCGGGAGTTGCGGGGCGTCGTGCGCACGCGGCCGGTGCCCGCGCCAGGGCAACGGGCCATCGCCTTCCGATCCACGCCGACACGCCCCGACAGGCATCGCCCCGCACCGACAGGCACCGACCTGCACCGACCCGCACCGACCCGCACCGACAGGCACCGACAGGCACCGACAGGCACCGACAGGCACCGACAGGCACTGACCCGCATCGGGAGCAGACATGGCCTCTTCCGCCGAGCACACCTCCGAGAGACCGGACGGCACCGGCGCCCCGGACCCCGGCGGCGCTCCCGCCCGGCGCGGGCGGGTCCGGGCGCGCCGGGCCGCGGTGATGGCGGTGCCGGCCGCCCTGGCCGCCGCGGGCCTCGCGGTCCTCACCGCCCAGGGGGCACTGGGTGTGCAGTTCGCCATCTCCGGCATGCCCTTCACGGTCACCGCCACCGAGCTGGACGGCACCGGCTTCGCCCAGTTCGGCGGCCTCGACGAGATGGCCGAGGGCAGTCCGAACGCGGGGGACACCGGCGGCCAGGTGCTGGTCGTCACCTCCGTGATCAAGAACGCCACCCTCACCAAGCTGTGCCAGAGCGTCGACCTCGGCGGCACCAACCTGGTCATCAGGGCCGGCGGCGGCGCGCAGAAGGTCACCGCCAGCGATCTGACGACCGACTCGACGCAGCTGTCCGGCGACGCCGCGTTCACCGGCATCGAGATCGGCAACGACGCCGGCACGCTCGACAAGGCCGGGCCGCTGGGCCGCGGGCCGAAGGGCGTGTTCAGCCAGCAGTCCGACACCGTGCACATCGCCGACCTGCGGCAGACCAACTACGCCACGACAGCGGGCGTGTTCAAGCTGCCCGGGCTGAAACTGGGCTTCAGCGGGTCGGGTTGCTGATGCCCGGCGGCGGACGCGGCCCGCGGCCCGCCTTCCGCGCGTGGCGGGCCGGTCGCCCCTTCTGGGGCGGGCTGCTGCTCACCCTGGGCGGGGCGGAGGTCCTGCTCACCCTGAGGGCGTCACTGGACGTCGTCCTGCACGTCGGCATGCAGGGCCTGGCGGGCTACCTGCTCCCGGTGGTGATGCTGCTGTGCGGCCTGCTGATCCTCTTCAACCCCTCGCAACGCCTGTTCTATTCGGTCATCGGGGTGCTGGTCTCGCTGGGCACCTGGCTGACCTCGAACCTCGGCGGCTTCTTCGCCGGCATGCTCCTGGGCGTCACCGGCAGCTGCCTCGCCTTCGGCTGGCTCCCGGACCAGGAGCCGCGGGTCGGCCGCAGACGGCGCCGGAAGGAGGCCAGGGCGGCGACGGCCCCGGCCGGCACACCGGTGCACCGGCCCTGACCGGCACGCTGGTGCACCGGCCCTGACCGGCCCCGCGGCAGCACCGCTTCGGCGGGTCCGCCGTGTCGCCGCCGAACCGCGCGGACGGTACGGAACACGGAGGTCAGCGCATCCGGGAGGGGACGGGACGGCGACGCGCGGCCCGTCCCCTCCGGCCCGCTGTTCGACGGGTCGGACAGATCATCACGATGCGGCAGCATCAACTCACGGCAAGTGGCCGCTCACTTGACGACCGGTGGTCACACAGGGTTGGCTCCGGGCCAGCGAGAGTCATCGGGTCGGCGCACGTCCTGCGGCCCCGCCTGCACTCTCACCCTGCTCTTGCTCGGCCGCACAGCGAGGTCCGCTCCTCATGAACACTCCCGTCCCGTCGCACACCCCCGCGAGACTCACCCGGGTCCCGGCCCTGGCCGCCGCCGTGTGTCTGCTGGTGTCCGGCTGCTCCGCCCTCGGCACGGCCGGGGACGATGCGGACGCGGCCGACGGGTCGGGAGGCGGGATGCGGGTCGCCCTGGTCACCCACGGCGGCCAGGGAGACGCCTTCTGGGACCTGGTGCGCAAGGGCGCCGAGGCGGCGGCCGCCAAGGACGGCATCGACCTGACCTACACCAGCGACGCCGACCCGGCCGCCCAGGCCGGCCTGGTGCGCGACGCGGTCCGCGACAAGGTCGACGGCATCGCGGTGACGCTGGCCAAACCGGCGGCGATGCGCGGCCCGATCGCCCAGGCCAAGGCCGCCGGCATCCCCGTCGTCGGCCTCAACTCCGGCATCGACGCCTGGCGCCCGAGCGGGCTGCTGGAGTACTTCGGCCAGGACGAGTCCGTCGCGGGCCGGGCCGTCGGCGACAAGCTGGACGACCTCAAGGCCAAGCACGCCCTGTGCGTGGTCCACGAGCGCGGGAACGTCGCGCTGGAGGCCCGCTGCGCCGGTGTGAAGAAGACCTTCGGCGGCGACACCGAGAACCTGTACGTGGACGGTACCGACCAGGACGCGGTGACGGCCGCGGTCGCCTCCCGGCTGCGGCAGGACTCCAGCATCGACGAAGTCGTGACCAACGGCGCCCAGTTCGCGCTCAGCGCCGTCAAGGCCGTGGGGCAGGCCGGCAGCAAGGCCGAGGTCGCCACGTTCGACCTCAACAAGGACCTGGTCAAGGCCGTCCAGCGCGGGGACGTGCAGTTCGCCGTGGACCAGCAGCCGTGGCTGCAGGGCTACCTCGCGGTCGACGCCCTGTGGCTGTACCGCACCAACGGCAACGTCAGCGGCGGCGGAACGGCCCCGGTGCTGACCGGGCCCGCCTTCGTCACCAAGGCGAACGTGTCCGCCGTGGCACGGTTCGCCGCCGCCGGGACCCGGTGACGGACCCTTGCCGTGACGGTGTCGTCAAAGTTTCGGCCGGGCCCGGCCCGTACGTCCACTTGTACGGATAACATCCTGCGCATCCCAGGTGCCGCGGCCGGCACGTCCCCCCTTCCGCGCCCGTCCCCCGCCCTCCCCGACCGCTCCCCCTCCCCGTTCCTCGCCCCCCGCTGATCGCCCTAGGACGACGATGTCTCGACGGACAGGTGCCCGGCGCCGTCTCGGATCCATCCGCCTCTCCCTGGTGCTGCTGGCCCTGGTGCCCAGCGTCACCCTCGCCGCCATGTGGGGCGTGACGACGATCCAGATGTTCTCGGAGGGGCTGCGGCTGCGCGACCAGACCGAGCTGAGCCGGTCGACCGGCGCCATGGGAACCGACGCTGCGCTCGCCCTGCAGCGCGAGCGCAGCCTGTCGGCGGCCTGGCTGGCCTCGCCGCGCGGTTCCCGGGCCGCCCTCGACGCCCAGCGCGAGGAGACCGACAAGGCCGTCGCGAAGCTGGTCGGGCAGGCGGACGCGATCGACAGGGCGCCCTCCCGGATCTCCGACCGGATGTACTCGGTGCTGGGCTCGGTGGGCAGCCTGGAGTACTACCGGGACCAGGTCGACAACCTCACCGACATCACCGCGCAGCAGGCGCTGGACCACTACTCCTCGATCATCGACGACCAGATCCACGCCTTCCAGGAGCTGTCCCAGGTCGACGACGGCGACCTCACCTCGCAGGCCGGGCCGCTGATCGGGCTGGAGCACGCGGCCGAGCTGGTCTCCCGTGAGGACGCGCAGCTGACCCTGGCCTGGCCGTCCGGGCATCTGGACGACGCGGCCTGGACGCAGTTCACGGAGCTCGTGAACACCCGGCGCTGGCTGGTGAAGGACCAGGTGGTGCCCCAGCTGACCGGCGACGCCAAGGCGGAGACCGAGCGGATCCTGGCGAGCCCGCAGTGGCGGACGCTGCAGTCGGTCGAGGACCAGGTGCTCGCCGCCCGCAACGCGGGCGGCGGCGCCGACGCCGACCGGATCACCCTGCCGGAGTCGCGGCAGCGCTGGGACAGCGCCATGGACAAGCTGTCCGTGCAGTACACGGACCTCATCGAGCAGCAGACGACGGCCCTGCTGCAGCGCAGCGCCGACAAGGCCGACGCCCTGCTGCTGAAGGCGGCGCTGCTGAGCGCCGGCGGGCTGCTCGCGCTGCTGCTGTGCGTCGGCATGTCCTGGCGGATCACCCGCTCGCTGTCCCGGCGGCTGCGCGGCCTGCGCCGGGCCGCCGTGAGCCTCGCCCAGGAGCGGCTGCCCGACGTGGTGGCGCGGCTGGAGCGGGGCGAGAAGGTCGACCCGGAGTCGGCGACGCCCGAGCTGGACTACGGCCACGACGAACTCGGCCAGGTGGCACGGGCGTTCAACACCGCCCAGCGCACCGCCGTGCACACCGCGGTCGAACTCGCCGACACCCGGCGCGGTTTCCAGAAGGTCATCCTGGGCATCGCCCGGCAGAGCCAGAACCTGGTCAACCTCCAGCTCAGCAAGCTGGACACGCTGGAGCGCGAGCACACCGACCCCGACATCCTCAAGGGCCTGTACGAACTGGACTCCACGGCCAGCCAGTTGCGCCGCTACGAGGAGAACCTCGTGATCGTCAGCGGCGAACGGCCCGGCCGCAGCTGGAGCGAGCCGGTCGCGCTGATCGACATCCTGCGCGGCGCGGTCGGGGAGGTCGCCGAGTACCAGCGTGTGGACGTGCAGACCGAGGACGAGGTGTACGTCGCCCCGCCCGCGGTGGCCGACGTCATCCACCTGCTGGCCGAGCTGATCGACAACGCGACCGCGTACTCCCCCGCGCCGAGCCCCGTCACCGTACGGGCCGCGATGGTGGCCAAGGGCCTGGCCGTCGAGATCGAGGACCGCGGCCTGGGCATGTCGGAGGAGGACTACGAGTCCTTCAACCAGCAGCTCGCCGTGCCGCCGCAGTTCGACGTGGTGGCGCTCGCCGACGACCTGCGCCTCGGCATGTTCGTCGTCGCCCAGCTCGCCCACCGGCACGGCATCGCCGTCACCCTGCGCTCGTCGCCGTACGGCGGGACGACGGCGATCGTGCTGATACCGCACGAGATCGTGGTCCGGGACAGCCCGGGCGGCGAGGCGCCGGGCGCCCGGGAGACGCGGGACGCGAAGGCCAGAGCCGGCGCCAACGGCTCGATGACCCCGGCCGGTTCGGACATCACGGGCACGGGCACGGGCACGGGCGCGAAGAACGGCACGGGCCCCGGGTCCGGGCAGGCTCCGGTGAACGGGTCCGCGGCGGTGGACGCCGGGCGGTCCGGCGCGCAGGACGCGGCCGACCGCCCCGCCGGCTCCGTCCGGGAGCCCCGCCCCCTCCTCGCGGCCCGCACGGCTCCCGCGCGCGAGGTCGCCCCCCGCCGGGACGGTCTCGCCCCGCTCCCCCGCCGCGTGCCGCAGACCAGCCTCGTGGAGGAGCTGCGCGAGGAGGCTCCGCCCGCGCACGACGACGGCTCCCCCGACAACTTCACCGCCGAGGCCGCCGCCTCCTCCCTGGCCGGCTTCCAGCGCGGCACGCTCCGGGCCCGTGACGACGACGCCGAGCCGCCGCACGACGAGGAGGCGGCCGCACCACGGCGGGACGCCGCCGACCCCGTCCCCTCGACTCCGCCCGCCGACCGCTGACCGCCGACCGCCGACCGCCGACGAAGGACACCGCAATGACACGCCCCATCCCCGCCACGCACACCCAGCTCGACCAGCTGCTGACCGGACTCGTGGAGCGGGTCGCCGACGTGAACCAGGCCGTGGTGCTCTCCGAGGACGGCCTGGTGGTCAGCAAGTCCACCGGCTTCCTGCGCGACGACGCCGAACGGCTGGCGGCGACCGCGTCCGGGCTGATGAGCCTCAGCAAGGGCGTCAGCATGGACTTCCGGGGCGGGCCGGTGCGCCAGGCGCTCATCGAGATGGCCAACAGCTACCTGATCCTGACCTCCGCCGGACCCGGCGCCCATCTGGTCGTGCTGACCGGGCCGGGCGCGGACGTGGGGGTGGTGGCCTACCAGATGAACATGCTGGTGAAGAAGATCGGCGAGCACCTCAGCGCGGCGCCGCGGGGCACGGCCGGGCCCGCCGTCGATCCAGGCGTGTGAGGTGGGGGGAGGCGATTCGGCGGGCCGCCTCGTCCGGCCGTTCGCTCTGACCGGCGGCCGGACCCGGCCCAGCCGTGCCGACTTCACTCTCATCTCGACGGTCACCGCGGTCGATCCGCCGCCCGCCGACGCGGCCCGCCCGCAGCCCGAGCACACCCGGATCCTGCGGATGTGCGCCGAACCGGTGGCCGTGGCGGAACTGGCCGCCCGGCTCGACCTGCCGGTCAGCGTCGTCGTCATCCTGCTCTGCGACCTGCTGGAGGCCGGCCGGATCACCGTCCGCCCGCCGCGCCTCGTCTCCCGTACCACCCCGGACCTGGACCTGCTGCAGAAAGTGAGGGACGGCCTTGGCCGGCTCTGACCTTGCCACGGACGCGTCTTCGGCACCCGACACGGTCAAGATCCTCATCGCCGGAGGTTTCGGCGTCGGCAAGACCACCATGGTCGGGTCGGTGAGCGAGATCGTTCCGTTGCGCACCGAGGAACCCCTGACCATGGCCGGTCTGGGGGTCGACGACCTCGACGGCATCGAGGAGAAGCGGGCCACGACCGTGGCCCTGGACTTCGGCCGGATCACCATCAGCCGGGAACTGGTGCTGTACCTGTTCGGTACGCCGGGGCAGCAGCGGTTCTGGTTCATGTGGAACGACCTGGCCCTCGGCGCGCTCGGTGCCGTGGTGCTGGTCGACGTCCGCAGACCCGAGTCCAGCTTCGCCGCGATCGACTTCTTCGAACGCCGGGGCATCCCGTTCGTCGTCGGGGTCAACGGCTTCCACGGCGAACACCCGTACCCGGCCGAGGACATCCGGGACGCGCTCGCGGTACCGGAGCACGTGCAGGTGCTGCTGTGCGACGCGCGGGACCGGGAGTCCTGCCGTGACGTACTGATCGCCCTGATCGACCAGCTGATCGCCTCGGCCGTCCAGGCCTAGGGTCTGTCGTGAAAGTGCCGGTCGCAGCCGCTCGTCGCCCCGTGCCACCGGGGCCTGCCGAATTTTTCGTGTCGCCCTACAACCATCTCCTCTCCCCGCGAGTCTCCGCACCGCAGTCACCCCTTCAGGCCCATGGGAACACCAGGGCCACCACCGCGGTCACCCGCCCTCAGCAGGAGATTCCATGCGCAGACACCTCCGTACGACCCTGGCGACCGCGACAGTGGGCGCGCTCACCGGCGGCCTGCTCGTCGCCGTGGCCGGTTCCGCTGCGGCCGTCTCCGGCCTGGAGGGCGACTTCAACGGCGACGGCTACCGCGACGTCGCGATCGGCGCCGCGAGCGCCACGGTGAGCGGGCAGGCGCAAGCGGGCGCCGTCGTCGTCCTGTACGGCTCGTCGTCCGGCGTGTCGGCCACCCGCAGGACCGTCATCCACCAGAACTCCGCCTCCGTCCCGGGGGCGGCCGAGAGCGGCGACCTGTTCGGGTCCAACCTGGCCGCCGGCGACCTCGACCGCGACGGCTACTCCGACCTGGTCGTCGGCGCTTCGAACGAGGCCATCGGCGACCGGGACGGTGTCGGCTCGGCCACCGTGCTGTGGGGCGGCCCCTCAGGCCTGTACGGCGGCAAGGGCCTGCCCCAGCCGTCCACGCTGTCCGAGTTCACCAACTTCGGCAACGGCGTCGCCACCGGGGACTTCGACGGTGACGGCGACACCGACGTGACGGTCACCGGCCGGACGCACACCCGCCTCTACAACGGCCCCTTCACCCGCGCGGGCGGCCCCCTCAGCAACACCCGCGTCGGCGAGGTCGGCACTCTGTACGACGTGACGGCAGGCGACCTGACGGGCGACGGGGCTGCCGAGCGCGTCTACCCGCACGCCGTGGACGGCGACCCCGGCGGCAAGGTCTACTACTTCCGCTGGACCGGCATGACGCACACCATGACGGAACTGCCGAGCGCCGACGGCTTCCCCGGCGCGATCGCCGACATCGACGGCGACGGCTACGGCGACCTCGTCCTCGGCGACCCCACCGACCCCTCCGCCGACAAGCCCGGCGGCCACAAGGGCGGCCAGATCACCGTCTGGTACGGCGGCCCGAACGGCCCCGACCCCGCGCAGAAGCCGACCGTCGTCCACCAGGACACCGCGGGCGTCCCCGGTGAGGGCGAGAGCGGCGACGCCTTCGGCTCGGCGGTCGGCGTGGGCGACATCAACGGTGACCGGTACGCCGACGTCGTGGTGGGAGCTCCGGGTGAGGCCCTCGGCTCGACCCACCACGCGGGCATGGTGACCGTGCTGTTCGGCTCGGCCTCGGGCCTGACCACGAGTGGCGCCAAGGGCTACAGCCAGAACACCTCCGGCGTGCCCGGCACCGCGGAGGCCGGCGACGCCTTCGGCAAGGCCGTCCGCCTGGTCGACCTCGACCGCAACGGCAAGGCCGACCTCGTCGCGGGCACCGCCTACGAGAACGGCTACGGCATGGTCACCCACCTGCGCGGCACTTCCACCGGCCTGACCACCCAGGGCGCCAAGAACATCACGGCCGCCGACGTGTCCCTGCAGGGCAACGCCGACTTCGGCTGGGCGATCGCCCCGTAACGGCCCGAGCCGACGCGGCCCGCACCTGGCGCGACGCCCGGGCAGCCCCGCACCCAGCCGCTGCGCAGGCCGCACCCCAGTACAACCCTTGCGGGCCGTCGCGGGTCTCTGTGATCACCGGCCGTCCGGTGAGCCCATGGCCGGCACGGCCGCACGCCTCTCTTCCCTGGAGCACCCGCCTTGCGCAGACGTACCCTCCTGCTGGCCGCCACCCTCACCACCGGCCTGCTCACCGCCCTGCCCGCCACCCCGGCGGCCGCCGCGCCCTCGGGCCTGTCCGGCGACTTCAACGGCGACGGCTACCGTGACGCCGTCATCACCGCGCCCCTCGCCAAGGTCGCCGGCCGGAGCAACGCCGGCTACGTCGCCGTGGTCTACGGCACCGCGAGCGGCCTGGACACCACCAAGCGGCAGATCATCAGCCAGGACACCGCCGGCATCCCCGGAGTCCCGGAAAACGGCGACTACTTCGGCGACCGCGTCACCACCGGCGACCTGGACGGCGACGGCTACACGGACATCGTCGTCGGCGTCCACGCCGAGCGGATCGGCTCGACCGACGAGTACGGCGTGCTGACGGTGCTGTGGGGCGGGGCGACCGGTGTCAAGAGCGGCACCGACGTCAGCTCGCCGCTCCCCGAGAACCGCTACGAGCTCGGCTGGTCCGTCGCCGCCGGCGACTTCGACGGCGACGGGGCGACCGACCTGGCCGCGGTGAACCTCGCCGCTCCCGGCCTGAACGTCTTCAAGGGACCGATCTCCCGTACCGGCGTGGCCGCGGGCCTCAGCGGCATCGACACCCAGGACCAGACCGGCGTCGGAACCGAGCAGATCACCGCGGGCGACGTCACCGGCGACGGCAGGTCCGACCTGCTCGTACTGGGCCAGGAGGAGATCACCGGCGGCGTACGCACCCGCGGTGTCCTCTACAAGGGCTCCGCCTCCGGCCTGACGGCAGGCCCCAAGGTCGCCGGCGGCTACGCCGCGGTCATCGCCGACGTCGACAAGGACGGCCACGGCGACATCGTCACCGGCAACTTCATGGAGAAGTCGACCGGCGAACCCAACGGCGGCCCCGGCGGCGCGATCACGGTGACGTACGGCGCCTCGACGGGCCTGTCGAGCCGCACTCCGGTCCGCATCACCCAGGACACGACCGGCGTGCCGGGCGCGTCCGAGAAGAACGACGCCTTCGGCTGGAGCCTCGCCGCCGGCGACACCAACGGCGACGGCTACGCCGACATCGCGGCCGGCGTGGCGAACGAGGACCTGAGCGGCAGGACGGACGCCGGGTCGGTGGTGGTCCTGCGCGGCTCGGCCGGCGGCCTGACCGGCAGCGCCGCCAAGGCGTTCTCGCAGGACACCAGCGGCATACCCGGCACCGCCGAGTCCTACGACCACTTCGGCCACTCCGTCTTCCTCACCGACACCAACAAGGACGGCCGGGCCGAGTTGATCAGCGGCGCCCGCGGCGAGAACGACGGCGCGGGCTCCGTGTGGGTCCTGCGCGGCACCTCCACCGGCGTCACGGCCACCGGCGCGAAGTCCTTCGGCAGCGCGACGCTGGGCGGACCGTCGGGCCTGGCGTACTTCGGCGACGTCCTGTCGGGCTGACCCGCGTCCGCGGCGGTGCGGTTCCCCCCCACGGAGAACCGCACCGCCGCACTCCCTACGGCCGGGGCGCAGCAGAGCGGGCCGGCCGGGTCAGGCCAGGCCGGCCGACTTCAGCCACGCCCTGGCGACGTCCAGCGGGTCCTTCTTCTCCAGCTGCACCTGCGCGTCCAGTTCCCGCAGCGCGGCCGTGTCGAGCTTGGCGGAGACCGCGTCGAGCGCCTCGGCGCCCTTCTCGGGCAGCTCGCCCTTGCGGACCAGCGGCTGCACGTTCTGGAAGCCGAAGAGGTTCTCCGGGTCCTTCAGGACGACGAACTTCTCGCGGGCGATGGTCGGGTCGGTCGTGAAGACGTCGGCGGCCTGCACGGTGTTCCGCTTCAGCGCGGCCTGGGTCAGCGGCCCGCCCGCGTCGAGGGACTTGAAGGACTTGAACTCCAGCCCGTACACCGACTTCAGGCCCACCAGGCCCTGGTGGCGGGTCTGGAACTCCGGCGAACCGCCGAAGACCAGGTCCCCGGCGACGTCCTCGAGGTCCGCTATGGAGGACTGCGCGGTGAGGCCGTACTTCTTCGCGGTCTGCGCGTTCAGGGTGACGGAGTCCTTGTTCTGCGCGGCCGACGGCTCCAGCAGCTCCAGCTTCGCGTCCAGCTTGGCGTTGATCGCGCTCGTGGTCTCCTCGACCGTCTTCGGCTTGGCCTTGGCGTCGAGGTACGCCAGCAGGGAGCCGTTGTACTCCGGCAGCACGGTGATCGTGCCGTTCTTCATCAGGCCGTACGTGGTCTCGCGGCTGCCGATGTTGGGCTTGTACTCGACCTCGATGCCCTTGGCCTTCAGGGCCTCGCCGTAGATGTCGGCGAGCAGGATGCTCTCGGCGAAGTTGTTGGAGCCGACGACGATGGTGCCCTTCGCGGCGCCGCCGCCCTGGAGCGGGTCCTCGGAGGTGCCGCCGGAGGAACAGCCCGCGAGGAGCGCCGTCGCCGCGGCGAGCGCGACCGCCGCCGCGCCGGGATGCCTGGTACTGGACCTGCTGGTGCTCTTCGCGGTAGTCATCACCCACCGATCCAAGCCAGCGCCTTCTCGATCAGTCAAGTCCGCCCTGGTCACCAATCGGCTTCGATCCTTTGCGGATTGTGGCGCTCCGGGGGTCATCGCCGGCGCACGCCGGGCGACACGGCGGCCCGCCCCACCGCCCAGAACAGCGCGAGCGTGACCAGCGCGAGCACGGCGACGAGGGTCGCCCCGCCCACCACCTTCTCGTAGTCGCGCTGGTAGAGCCCGTCGACGATGTACCGTCCGAGGCCGCCCAGGCTGACGTACGCGGCGATGGTCGCCGTGGACACGATCTGGATGGCCGCCGAGCGCAGCCCGCTCAGGATCAGCGGCAGCGCGACCGGGAGTTCCACCTGGAACAGGATCCGTGACTCGTGCAGGCCCATGCCGCGGGCGGCGTCCACCGGCGAGGGGTCGACCGAGCGCATCGCCTCGTAGGTGGTGACGAGGATCGGCGGGACGGCGAGGACGACCAGCGGGATCATCACCGGGAGCATGCCGAAGCCCAGCAGGGTCGTCATCAGCACCAGCAGGCCGAAACTGGGCAGCGCCCGCCCAGCGGTGGCGACCAGCGACAGGGCGTTGCCGCCGCGCCCGTAGTGCCCGGTGACCAGGCCGATCGGCAGGCCGATGGCGGCGGCCAGGAGCAGCGCCTGCAGGGTGTAGCGCACATGCTCGCCGAGGCGGGCCGGGATGCCGTCGTAGCCGTGCCAGTGGGCGCTGTCGCTGAAGAAGGCGTGGACGAAGTTCAGTACGTTCACCGGGCCGCGTCCTCGAGGGCGGGTGCGCCCGGAGCGGTCCGCTCGCGGCGGCCGCTCGGCATCCAGGGCGTCAGGGTCAGACGGAGCAGGACCAGCAGCGCGTCGACGAGGATCGCCAGGAGCGCGGTGGTGAGGACGGAGTTCCAGGTGAGTTCGGGCCGGTTGTAGATCTGCGCGTCGTGGAGCAGGTTGCCGAGCGCGCCCTGGTTGCCGATCAGCATGCCGACGCTGACCAGGGAGATGCTCGACACGGTCGCCACGCGCAGCCCGGCGATGATGGCCGGGACCGCGATGGGCAACTGCACCTGGAAGTAGCGGCGTACGGGCCCGAAGCCCATGGCGGTGGCGGCGGCCAGGGTCTCCTCCGGCACCGAGCGCACCCCGTCGACGATCGCCGGGACGAGCACCACCAGGCTGTACACGGCCAGCGGGATCATCACCGTCAGTTCGGTCTGCCCGGTGTAGTCGATGAGGACGACGAAGAACGCCAGGGAGGGGATGGCGTAGAGCACGGTCGTGATGCCGAGGACCGGCGGGTACAGCCAGCGGAAGCGCACGCAGAGCTGGGCGAGCGGCAGCGCGAGGAGCAGTCCGGCCGCGACCGGCAGCAGGGCCTCCCTCAGATGCAGCCCGATCAGGCCGAACCAGCTGTGCTGGAGGTCGCTCGGGATGTCGAAGAAGTCGTGGAGGTAGTCGCTCATCGGGCGACCTTCTCGTCGTCGCGGTCGTCGTCGCGACCGCCTTCGCGGTCCTCGTCGTGGCGACCGTCGTGGCGGTCCTCGTCGCGCCGGGCCGCGTGGGCGCTGCGGATGGCCTCGCCGATGGTCTGCTGGGAGACCACCCCGCGCACGCGCCCGTCGGCGTCGACGGCGACGGCGTGGCCGGACGGCGAGAGCACGGCGCTGTCCAGTGCGGTCCGCAGCGAGTCGGTGCCGGGCACGAACGGCCGCCCGTGGGGCAGGAGTCGGGACGGCCTGATGTCCCCCGCCGTCAGGTCGCGCGGTTCGCCCCAGCCGAGGGGCCTGCCGTCCGCGTCGGTGACCAGGAGCCAGGGGACGCCGGGGGCGGTGAGCTGCTCGGCGGTGGCGTCGGCCGGGACGACCGGGCCGGTGGTCAACTCGAGCCCGGCGGACGGGAAGAACGACAGCCGGCGGATGCCGCGGTCGGCGCCGAGGAAGTCCTCGACGAAGGCGTCGGCCGGGCGGGACAGCAGCTCGGCGGGCGGTGCGTACTGGGCGAGGTGGCCGCCTTCGCGCATCACGGCGACCGTGGTGCCGAGTGTGATCGCCTCGTCGATGTCGTGGGTGACGAAGACGACCGTCTTGCCCAGCTCGCCCTGCAGGCGCAGCAGTTCGTCCTGCAGGCCCTTGCGCACCACCGGGTCGACGGCCGAGAACGGCTCGTCCATGAGCAGCACCGGCGGGTCGGCGGCCAGCGCCCGGGCCACGCCGACGCGCTGCTGCTGGCCGCCGGAGAGCTGGTACGGGTACCGCTCGGCCAGTGCCGTGTCGAGGCCCACCCGCTCCATCAGCTCCGCGGCCCGGGCCCGCGCCTTGCGCTTGCCCCAGCCGAGCATGCGGGGCACGGTCGCGATGTTGTCGACGATCGTGCGGTGCTGGAAGAGGCCCGCGTTCTGGATGACGTAACCCATGGAGCGGCGCAGGGTGGTGACGGGCTGGGACTGGATGTCCTCGCCGTCGAGGAGGATCGTTCCCTCACTGGGTTCGATCATGCGGTTGATCATCCGGAGGGTGGTCGTCTTGCCGCAGCCCGACGGTCCGACGAGGACGGTGATCGAGCGGTCGGGTATCTCCAGCGAGAGCCGGTCGACCGCCACCGTGCCGTCCGGGTACCGCTTGGTGACTGATTCCATCCGTATCAAGACGCCGGAGCCCTTCGGGTTGGCGGAAAAGGTTGGCCGTGGTCGTACGGGCGGTTGCCGGTCGAGTCTAGAGGGCGCACGTCACCGGGCCGCGGGGCCCGTGTCCTTCAGCGGCAGGCGCACGGTGAACACCGTCGCCCCGGGTGCGCTGTCGAGTGCGATCCGGCCGCCGTGCGCACGGACCAGGGACCGCGCCACCGCGAGGCCGAGTCCGCTGCCGCCGCGGTCGCGGCTGCGGGCCTTGTCGACACGGTAGAAGCGGTCGAAGACGCGGTCCCGGTCGCCCGGCGGGATGCCCGGGCCGGTGTCGGCGACCCGCACCTCGGCGACGCCGGGCCCGGTGCTCACCTCCACGGACACCTTCGTGCCGGCGGGCGTGTGCACGGCGGCGTTGGTGAGGAGGTTGTCGACGACCTGCCGGATGCGCAGCGGGTCCATGCGCAGCCGCACCGGAAGCGGACCGGCCGCCACCGTCAGCGGATGGCCCGGGCGGCCGGCCCGGAAGGCGTCCGCGGCCCGGTGCACCAGCTCCACCAGGTCGGCGTCCTCCAGCCGCAGCGGGGTCTCCACCTCGGCCGCGTCCAGCCGGGCGAGCAGCAGCAGGTCGTCCAGGAGGACACCCATGCGGGCGGCCTCGGCGCGCAGCCGGGCCAGGTGCCGGTCGCGTTCCCCGGGAGCGTTGGCGGCGGCGTACTGGAAGAGGTCGGCGTAGCCGCGCACCGACATCAGCGGGGTGCGCAGTTCGTGGGAGGCGTCGGCGACGAACCGGCGCAGCCGCTGCTCGGCCTCCGCGCGCACGGCGAGGGAGTCGTCGATGTGCTCCAGCATGGTGTTGAAGGCGGTGCGCAGTTCGTCCACCTCCGGTCCGCCGTCCCGGCCGTCGGCGCGCAGCGGCAGCCGGGCCGCCGACTCGGTCAGGTCGTGGGAGGCGATGCCGTGCGCGGTGGACGCCATGTCGCTGAGCGGTTTCAGGCCGCGGCGCAGCATCCGGCGGCCGAAGACCACCAGGGCGAGCAGGGCGAGCGCGAACGTGACGGCCTGGAGGGTGACGAGCCGCCCGACCGTGTCCTCGATGTCGTCCATGGGCGCCGCGCTGACCAGGATCACGCCGGGCTCGACCTCGCAGGCGCGCAGCCGGTAGGTGCCGGCGCCTTTGAGGTGCTCGGTGCGCAGCAGCTCGGTCCGCGCGGTGGTCTGCGCCCGGGCCAGGGCGGTGAAGTCGTCGACGTCCCGGGGCAGATCGGCGGGGTCCTCGGGTCTGCGCAGCTCGGGCGTGCCGCCGGAGACGTCGTACACGGCGTAGAACCAGCTGTAGTACTTCTTGCCGGTGAGGGTGCCGTGGTCGGCGATGCTCTTGGACTGGGCGATCTGGGCCTGCGCGAGCTGGGTGTCGAGCTGGGCGGACAGGTAGTCGCGCATGGCGGTGGTGAGGGCCGTGCCGACGACGGCGAACACGACCAGGGACAGGGCGCCCAGGCCGAGGGCCAGCCGGGTGCCCAGGCGCATCCTGCGGTAGGCCCGCCTCAGCCGGGTGATCACCCGGAGGCCTGTCGCAGCACGTACCCGAAGCCGCGCACGGTGTGGATGAGGGGCGCGGCGCCGTCGCCGGTGTCGTCGAGCTTGCGGCGCAGCCGGCTGACGACCAGTTCGACGACGTTGGAGCGGCCGCCGAAGCCGTACTCCCACACGTGGTCGAGGATCTGCGCCTTGGTGAGCACGGTGGGCGACTTGCGCATCAGGTAGCGCAGCACCTCGTACTCGGTCGGGGTCAGCGACAGCAGTGTCCCGCCGCGCCGGACCTCGCGGGTGTCCTCGTCCATGGTGAGGTCGCCGACCCGCAGCACGGACCGCTGGAAGGACGGTCCGGCGCTGCGCCGCAGCACGGTGCGCAGCCGGGCCATCAGCTCCTCCACGGCGAACGGCTTGACGAGGTAGTCGTCGCCGCCACGGGTGAGCCCGGCGACCCGGTCGGCGACGCCGTCGCGCGCGGTGAGGAACACCACCGGCACCATCGTGCCGGAGGCCCGCAGCCGGTCCAGGACGCCGAAGCCGTCCACGCCGGGCAGCATCAGGTCGAGCACCACGATGTCCGGGTGGAACTCGGCGGCCCGCCGCAGCGCGTCCTCGCCGGTGTACGCCGTGACCGCCTCCCAGCCTTCGTAGCGGGCGACGGTCGCGACGAGGTCGGCGATGGGCGGATCGTCGTCGACGACGAGAAGTCGTACTTTCTCCACGCCCTCATAGTGCGCCACGGCTCCCGCGCCGCACCGGCCGCCCACCGCTTCCCCGCCGGATCGATAACCACTTGAAAGTCCGGTGACAGCTTCCCGACAGCTCCCCCGCGCCAAGCTCGGTGTCCCAGGAGCCGATCAAGGAGCTGCCGACCGTGACGACCCTCCCGCCTCCCCCCACGGCGGCCCGCCCCGCGGTGCGCCCCCGCGTGGTGGGCCGCACCGGACTGTACGCGGTCCTGCTCGCCAACGCGGCCGTGGTGGCCGTGTTCTTCGCGCAGGCCGGTTTCGCCTCGAACGCGCTCGTCGTGCTGGGCCGGCTGGCCGGGCTGTACGCGGCGCTGCTCATGGCGTTCCAGCTGCTGCTGGTGGCCCGGCTGCCGTGGTTCGACCGGCGGATCGGCATGGACCGGCTGACGTCCTGGCACCGCTGGAACGGCTTCGCGGTGCTCTGGCTGCTGCTGGCCCACGCCGTGTTCCTGGTCTTCGGCTACGCCGCCTCCTCGTCCCTGGACCCGGTCGACCAGCTGGTGGACCTCGCCGGGACGGTGGAGGGGGTGCTGCGGGCGATCGTCGCGCTGGCGATCGTCGTCGTCACCGGCGCGCTCTCGGCGCGCGCCGCCCGGCGCCGGCTGGCCTACGAGACCTGGCACTTCGTCCACCTGTACACCTACGTGGCGGTGGTGCTGGCGTTCACACACCAGGTCGCGGCGGGGACGACGTTCACCTCCTCGCCCGTGGCGACGGCGTACTGGTACGCCCTGTGGGGCGGGGCCCTCGCGTGCGTGGCCACGGGCCGGCTGGTGCTGCCGCTGTGGCGCAACGCCCGGCACCGGCTCCGTGTGACGGCGGTCGTCCCCGAGAACGACGACGTCGTGTCGGTCCACGTCACCGGCCGCGACCTCGACAGGCTCCCGGCCCGGGCCGGGCAGTTCTTCCTGTGGCGGTTCCTGACCAGGGACCGCTGGTGGCAGGCCAACCCGTTCTCGCTGTCCGCCGCGCCGGACGGCCGCACCCTGCGGCTGACCGTCAAGGCCGCGGGCGACGGCAGCGCGGCCCTGCGGCACCTGAAGCCCGGCACGCGCGTCTTCGCCGAGGGCCCCTACGGTGCCTTCACCGCCCTGCACCGCACCCGCCCGGACGCCGTGCTCATCGCGGGCGGCGTCGGTGTCACGCCGGTCCGGGCCCTGCTGGAGGAGCTGGACGGCCACGCGGTCGTCATTCACCGGGTCGCCACCGAGCGGGACGCCGTCCTGCACGGCGAACTGCGCGACCTCGCCCTCGCCAGGGGCGCCGGGCTGCACCTGGTCACGGGCCCGCCGGTGCCGGACCGGCTGGCGCCCGGGGAACTGGCCCGGCTGGTGCCGGACATCGCCGAGCGGGACGTCTACCTGTGCGGTCCGCCGCCGATGATGAACGCCGTGCTGCGCAGCCTGCGCGAGCTGGGGGTGCCCCGGTCGCAGATCCATTTCGAACGCTTCAGCCTGGCCGGATGACGAGGAGACTGCCGTGAAACGAGCCCTGCCCGTGCTGGTGCTGAGCGCCGCGGGTCTGATCCCGGTCTGGCGGTACGCGCCCTCGCCCGGCGCCGGTGCGCCGTCCTCCCCCGCCGAGGCCGCGGCCGTGGCGCCGACGCCCTCGGCCTCGTCGTCCACGGGGTCGGGCGGTACGGCGGCCACGGTCGTGCGGGGGTCCGCGGTCGACACCGAGAAGGGCCCGGTGCAGGTCGAGGTCACCTTCGAGGGCGACCGGATCGCCTCGGTGCGGATGCTCCGGCAGCCCGGCCACCCGCAGACCACGGCGGCCGTGCCGCGGCTGATCGAGGAGACGCTGCGGGCGCAGAGCGCCGACATCGACACGGTCTCCGGCGCCACGGTCACCAGCGACGGCTACCGGGAGTCGCTCCAGGCCGCCCTCGACGCGAAGAGCTGAGCGGATGCGGCGCGTCGAGCACGTGATGGGCTTCCCCGTGTCGGTCCGCGTCGACGACGAGGACTTCCCCGGGGCACCGGTGGACGACCTGTTCGCCTGGCTGCGCGAGGCCGACGCGCGGTTCAGCCCGTTCCGGGCGGAAAGCGAGGTGTCCCGGCTGGACCGGGGCGAACTCGCCGGTCCTGGCCCGGACCTGCGGGAGATCCTGGACCTGGCCGAGGAGTACCGGATCGCGACGGGCGGCGCGTTCGACGTCCGCCGGCCCGGCCGCGGCCTCGACCCGTGCGCGGTGGTGAAGGGCTGGGCGGCGCAGAAGGGCGCGGAGCTGCTGTCCGCGGCCGGGGCCCGCCGCTTCTGCCTCAACGCGGGCGGCGACGTGATCGCCGTCGGCGGTCCCTGGCGCGTCGGCGTCCGGCACCCCGACCGCGCCGACCGGCTGTGCGCGGTCGTGGACCTCACGGACCGGGCCGTCGCGACGTCCGCGCGCTACGAGCGCGGCGACCACATCCTCGACGCCCGCACCGGCCGTCCCGCCACGGGCCTGCTCAGCGTGACGGTCGTGTCCCCCACCCTGACGGAGGCGGACACCGTGGCGACGGCGGCGTTCGCGCTGGGCGCCGAGGGCGTGCCGTGGGCGGCGGGCCGGGAGCGGTGCGAGGTGTTCGCGGTGGACGCGGGCAGACGGGTGCTGCGCAGCCCGGGCTTTCCCGTGGCGGAAGTGACGCCTCAGGGGCCGCCCGTGGCGGAGCCGGTGCCTCAAGGGCTGCCTGCGGCACGTCAGTTGCCGGGCAGGGCCGCCAGGAGGTCCGCCGGCGGTACGAAGAACAGGCCGCCGGTGACGGCCCGTGAGTAGTCGAGCAGCGGGTCGGGGCCCGAGTCCGGGCCGCCCAGGTACATCCTGCGCAGCATCGTCTCCGGGACCTCCGGCGTACGCGCGTAGGCGACGAAGTAGGTGCCGAACTCCCCGTGCCCGGGCCTGCCGAACGGCATCGCCGAGCGCAGGATCCGCTGCTCGGTCCCGTCCGGTCCGAGGACGGTGTTGACGTCCTTGTGGGAGCCGGGCGCGTCGAGTTCGAGGTTGGTGAGCTTGGTGCGGCCCATCACCTTCTCCTGGGCCTCGACGGCGACCGCGTCCCAGGAGTCCACGTCGTGCAGGTACTTCTGCACGAGCGCGTAACTGCCGCCGCGGAAGGCCGGATCCTCGTCCCCGACGAGTGCCGCGTCGACGGCGGCCTGCCCGACGGGGTTCTCGGTGCCGTCGACGAAGCCGAGGAGGTTGCGCGAGTCGAAGTACGAGAACGCCTGCGTCTCGTCCCGCACGGTGACCCCGCCGCGCAGCCGCCGCACCAGTTCCGCGGCCAGGGCGAAGCACAGGTCCGGGCGGGCCGCCCTGAGGTGGAAGAACAGGTCGCCGGGGGTGGCGGGGGCGTGGTGCCGGGGCCCGGCCAGTTCCCGGAACGGATGCAGTCCGGCGGGTCGCGGGCCGCCGAGCACCCGGTCCCACGCCCGGGATCCCACCCCGGCGGCACAGCCGAGGCCGCCGTCGGGGCAGGGGAAGCCGACGGAGCGCACCAGGCCCGCGAGGGAGCCCAGCAGCTCCCGTACCGCGCTCTCCCCGCCGGGATCGATCGTGACGACCAGGAACACCGCGACCGATGCCGGAGGGTTCGGCACCGGCTGCGGCGGCGTCTCCCCAGAGGGCAGCGGTGACGTCATGGCTTCCCATCCCTTCGCCGGCCGGCACGGCCCCGCCCGCTCCCCCTCCGGGGCGGCGCGGCCCACGCCCCTGAGACCCTGCCCAGCACGCGGGAGCCCTGAACTCCCGTACGGGGGCGCTCGGTTGCTCCTCGGCCACCCCCTGAGGCACCTTGACAGCCGACGGCCCGGGCGGCACCGCGTCGGCGTAGGCGAACCGCCCGTCGGCCGCACCGCGTCCGCCCGGTGCGGGGCGTGCGCGTCCGGCGGCGCGGGGAGCGGATCCGTGCCGGTGCCGGGAGGCGGCTCGCGCGGACTGCCGCACTCGTCGTACGTCACCCCGGCCGCCCGGGACGGCGGACGGCCCTCCGCCGCGCCGGGTCCCGGTTCGGTCTCGGCTCCGGGAACTTCGTCCGTCGCCCACTCCCACCTCACCGGCACCGGATAACCTCGTAAGTCACCGAAGGTGAACGGGGGTTGCCCATGGTGAGCACCGATCGCATGCCGCCGAACTGCCCCGGGGGGCACGACGGGGCGCCGGACACCGGCGCCGGGGTGCACCTGCAGAACCAGCTGGAGGTCCTCATCCAGGACTTCCGGACCAGCACCGAACCGCCCATGCCGGTGTTCGTCGTGCACGCGCTGCGCGGCGAGGACGACGACGCGGTGGCCGGGCTGGTACGGCGGCTGTACACGGGCCAGGAGGCGCACGGCACGCGCTGCGCGGTGGCGCAGGACGCCTACGAGGGGGCCACGGAGGTGCGCCGGGCCGCGGCCATGGTGCGGGCGCTGAGCGACCCGAAGAAGTGGGGCGGCCCGAAGGCGGTCTACCGGCGCTACGCCTTCCCGCGGCTGCGGCTGGTGCACGCCGTCGAGGACGCGGTCGCCGCCCTCGGCGACACCTGGCCGGCGCCCGTCCAGGGCAGCCCCGAGGCCGGGCAGGACCAGCGGCAGCGGCTGCTGAACCAGCTGGCCGAGCAGCGCTGGCGGCCCAGCGACACCGCGCGCTGGCGCTCCGGCCTGCCGCTGTTCGACATGGCGCACATCCTCCCGGCGAGCCTGGTGACCGTGCTCGCCGCGCTCCTGGCGCGCAGCGAGTGGTACGTGGCCGTGTCGGCCGGTCTCGTCTTCCTGCTGCTGCTGACCGTCCTGAACTACGTGCTGCCCGGGCGGGCGCCGATCTTCCTGTGGCTGCGCCGGGAGAGCCGCTGGTTCATGACGACGACCTTCCTCAGGGCGGCGGACCAGGACCAGCCCACCGAGGTGTCCCTGCTGCGGCCGGTGCGCTCCTGGAAGGCGATCGCGGCCCGGGCGTACGGCGTGGCCGAGGCGCTCAAGGCGGGCGGCGACTTCCACCTGCAGCTGTGCGTGCTGGCGCTGCGCGAGGACCTGCGCGACAACCACCGCCGCTGGAGCTGGGACCTGCGCGGCTTCAAGCGGCCGCGGCCGCCGGTGCTGTTCCTGCCGCACGCGGACGCCCGCAACGGCGGTATCGAGCTGATCCGGGCGATCAGCGACGTCCGCAGCCGGCGCAGCGAGCTGGACCCGCTGCTCGTGGTCGCCGCCGTGCCCGCACAGGACGTACCGCGGCTGGAGCGCAGCGTGGTGCGGGCCGCGCCCGTGCCGGAGGCCGAGCCGCCCAAGTTCGGCGAGCGGCTGCGCACCTGGTACCGGGAGTGGGCGCACAACCTGCGGGCCGAGCAGTCGCCCAGCCGGGAGCGGTCCGTGCTGCCCTGGGTGATGAAGGTCCCGCTGCCGTCCGACCAGCTCGGGCCGGTCGAGGAGGGGCACCCGCACCGGCGGGCCTCGGCCCGTCCGACGTTCGCCCGGCTGGTGTGGGCGCTGCACACCCTGGTGCTGGTGATCGCGCTGCTGACCGCCGGGACCGTCATGCGGGCGGACGCCCTGCAGGACCGTTACTGCTCGGCGTCCCTGCTGACCGCAAACCGGGACACCCGGCGCATGGAGACGTCCGGCGGCGGCACGGAGTGCATCGGCATAGCGACCGGTGGCCTCCGCTTCTCCGACTGGCTGCCCGCGACCAGGCCTGAGCAGGAGGTCGCGGCCGTCACCGCCGGCGACGGGACGCCCTGGACGGTGACCGGCCTGGAGGACCGGATCGCCCGGCAGAACGAGGAGGTCCTCACCCGTCACCCCGGCAAGTACGTCACCGTCGTCTACGCCGGACCGCTCAGCGCCGACGCGGCGGCCGGCTCCTCACTGGTGAAGGGCGCCGAGGAACTGGCCGGCGTGTACCTGGCGCAGGCCGTCATCAACGAGAGCTCCGGCGTGAAGCTGCGCGTCCTGCTCGCCAACGGCGGCGTGGACCTGGGCCACCAGGAGCAGATGGCCGAGGCGATCGCCGCGTACGCCGCCCACGACCCGACCGTGGTGGGGGTCGTCGGCACCGGCCGCGACCTGAAGTCCAGCCGGGCGACCACGCGCATCCTGATGGAGGCGGGCCTGCCGGTCGTCTCCGGCACCAACTCCGCCACCTATCTGCCCCGCGAGTTCGCCAACTGGTTCAGCCTGGCCGCGACGGACGAATGGCAGACGCGGCAACTCGGCCTGATAGCCGCCCAGTTGCGCACACCGGGGCGGCGGCAGTACGCGCTCGTCCTGGCCCGTGACACGGCGCGGACCGACGACCTCTACACCGACGAACAGGCCCGCTACGGCCAGCGGATGCTGCAACGGCAGGGCTTCACCCTGCTGAAGCAGCGCCGCTACACCCTCAGCGGCGGCAAACCGGAACTGCGCTCGCACGCCCAGGAGATCTGCCGGGGCGGCGAGGTGCCGTCGGTGATCTACTTCGCGGGCCGGGTGGAGGACGTCGACCCCCTGATGACCCGGCTGGGCACCGAACCCGGCTGCGCGGGAAAGCCCTTGGCGATCCTCACGGGCGACGACCTGTCCAAGGCGGACTTCGCCGGCGGCGGCCACTCCGTCGCCCCGAAGGTCACCCTCTACCACGCGGCCCTGGCCGAACTGCGCACGGCCGCGACCAGAACCTCCTTCTACCTGGACGCGGCCCGGCACCTGCCGGGACTGCGGGGCCACCGGCTGCGCTACGACAGTCCCGCCCTGGCGAGCGGCCAGACCGCCCTGGCCCATGACGCGACCCGGGCGCTGTTCTGGGCGGCCACCCGCGACGACCGGCCGCAGAGCCGCGCCTCGACCTGGGTGAACCTGCGCAACGTCACGATCGAGGGCATGGCCACCGGCACCATCGACTTCACCCGCGCCCCGCTGTACGGGGACCGCACCGGCCACAGCATCGTCCTCAAGGAGGTCCGCCGCACCGGCGACGGCACCTCCGAGCCGCGTGTGGTGTGCAGCCGCACCGCGGGCGACACCAGGCCCCTCACCCGGAAGGAGTGCCCGGTCCGCTGAGCCGCCCGGCCCTCGTCAGCCCTCCCGGGGCGTCAGCCGCAGCGCGATGCTGTTGATGCAGTAGCGCTGGTCCGTGGGCGTCGGATACCCCTCGCCCTCGAAGACGTGCCCGAGGTGGGAGCCGCAGCGTGCGCACCGCACCTCGGTGCGCACCATGCCGTGCGAGCGGTCCTCGATCAGCTCCACCGCGTCGGTGTCCTTCGGGTCGAAGAAGGACGGCCAGCCGCAGTGGGACTCGAACTTCGTGTCCGAGGTGAACAGCTCCGCTCCGCAGGCACGGCAGGAGTAGACGCCCCGGGTCTTGGTGTCCGTGTACTCACCGGTGAAGGCGGGCTCCGTGGCCGCCTGCCGCAGCACGGCGTACTCGCCCGGCGTCAGCTCCGCGCGCCACTGCTCGTCCGGCTTCTCGACGTCGTACGGCATGGCCCTCCAGCCCCTCAGTTCGACAGACGGTCCAGGATCAGCGGGCCGAGGTCGGTGACGTCGCCCGCTCCCATGGTGAGAACGAGATCACCGGGCTTCGCCATTCCCGCGACGGCCGCGGGGACGTCCGCCTTGTCGTGCACGGGCGTCACGTCGGCGCCGGCCGCCCGGGCCGCCTCGATGATCAGCTCGCTCGTGACGCCCGGGATCGGGTCCTCGCGGGCCGGGTAGATGTCCAGCACGACCGAGGCGTCGGCGAGGGCCAGCGACTGGCCCATCTCCTTGCCGAGCTCCTGTGTCCGCGAGAACAGGTGCGGCTGGAAGACGACCAGGATCCGCGACTCGCCCGCGGCCGCGCGCATCGCCTCCAGGTCGGCGGTCATCTCGGTGGGGTGGTGCGCGTAGGAGTCGATGACCTGCACACCCGCGGCCTCGCCCTTCAGCTGCAGCCGCCGCTTCACGCCGGTGTACGCCGCGATCGCCCGGGCCAGCCCGGCCGCCGGGACACCGAGCGCCACGCCCGCCGCCAGGGCCGCGACCGCGTTGTGCGCGTAGTGCCGCCCGGGGACGGAGACCGCGAAGGTCAGCTCCTGCCCCTCCAGCACCACGGTGACCTCGCTCTTCAGCCCCTGCGGCACGACCGACAGGACGCGCACGCCGGCGTCCTCGGCCTCGCCGTAGGTCACCACCCGCACCCCGCGTCCGGCGACCCGCCGGGTCAGCTCGCGCGCGCCCTCGTGGTCGGCGGAGATCACCAGCGTGCCGCCCTCGGTCACGCGGTCCACGAACGTCTCGAAGGACTCGTAGATCTCGTCCATGGAGGCGTAGTTGGCGTGGTGGTCCAGCTCCACGTTGAGGACGATCGCGACCTCGGGGGCGTACGTGTGGAAGCTGCGGTCCGACTCGTCGGCCTCGGCGACGAAGATCTCGCCCTCGCCGTGCAGCGCGTTGGAGCCGGGCGCGTCCAGGTCGCCGCCGATCGCGTAGGACGGCTGCAGGCCCAGCTCGCTCAGCGCCACGGCCAGCATGGAGGTCGTGGTGGTCTTGCCGTGCGTCCCCGCGACGGCGATGGGCCGCAGCCCGTCCATCAGCGCGGCGAGCGCGTCGGACCGGTGCACGACCGGGATGCCCAGCTCGGCGGCACGGGCCAGCTCGGGGTTGTCCTGCCGGATCGCCGAGGACACGACCACGCAGCTGGCGTCGTCGGCCAGGTGCCCGGCGGCGTGCCCGATGTGCACGGTCACGCCCAGCGCCCGCAGCGCCTCGGCCGTGGCCGACTCCTTGGCGTCACTGCCCGCCACCGCGGCCCCGCGCTGTGCGAGGATCTTCGCGATCCCCGACATCCCGGCCCCGCCGATCCCGATGAAGTGCGGTCGGTCCATGGCGGTAGGGAGGCCGGGTGCCATGCGTGTCTCCAAGGTCGGGTGACGAAAGGTAGCGCCCCCACCCTATTTCAGGAGCGCGCGGGGCCGTGCCACGGCGGCCCGGGGCTACGCCTTGCTGTGCGAGAACAGCTTCAGCACGGGCACCCCCACCTTGTGCCGGGCTCTGGAGGCCCAGTCGCGGTGGAAGAACTCCTCCACGTAGTGGGGGTCGGTCAGCACGATGACCTCGTCCGCGCCGACCTCCTCCACCAGGGACTTCAGCGCGTCCAGCGGATGGTCCTCGATCAGGCGCCCCTCCGCCGCGCTGCCCGACGCGCGCAGCGCCGCGAGCGAGACCTCCAGCGCCCGCTGCCCCACGCTCAGCGCCTCCTCGCCCTCCGGGGTCTCCCCCTCCCGCACGGCCTCGTCGAGTTCTCCGAGCGCGACGTCGTCGATGGCCCGCAGCAGGCGGTCGGCCTGCTCTCCGCGCGGCTGGAGCAGCACCTGGAAGGAGACCTCCTCCTCCCCGTGCAAGGTCGTGACGAACTCCACGTCGGCGGACGTCAGGGCCTTCTCGATCATCAAAACGCTTGTGAACACCAGGCGCCCCTTCTGCTCCGGGGGCTCGCGGCCCCACTCCTCCGTGGGCCGTGGGGCCCCGCGGAATCCGTCCTGCCCCGTGCTCGCACGGGTACTGCCGGATCCAGTGTGCCCTCCGCGACCCAAACGGAACGGCATATTCCGTCGATGAACGGGCCGACGGCGACCATCGCTCCCGTTTCCGGACGTACCGGCCGGTCGGCCGTCCGGCCGCCGACACCTTGTACCCCGGGTCCCGCGCTTCAGTACCTCAGGTCCGCCCGTACCGCGTGAACAGGAATCCGTCCTCCTCGATCACGGACAGCAGCGAGAAGCGCTGCGGGACCCGGACGGCCGGGCCGCCGGCGATGCGCTGGGCGTCGCCGGCCGTGAGCATCGGCGAGACCGTGAGGCACAGTTCGTCCAGGACGCCGGCCGCGACCATCTGCCCCAGCAGCCGGGGCCCGCCCTCGGTCAGCAGCCGGGTGTGGCCGAGACCGGCCAGGGCCCGGACCGCCCTCGCGGGGTCCACGCCGAGGCCGTCGCCGGCGGTGACCACCCGCGCGCCGGCCCGCTCGGCGGCGGCGACCCGGCCGGGGTCGGCCCCGGCGCCGGTGAGGATCAGGGTGGGCACCAGGGGCGAGGTGAACAGCGGGAGCGAGAAGTCCAGGTCCAGGCCGGCCGTGACCACCGCGATCGCGGGCGCGGGCGGCTGCCCGGCCGCTTCCCGCATCGCCGCGAACTCCGCGCGCGCCCGGGCCGGCCGGTACCCCTCCTGCCGCACGGTCTCCGCCCCGACGACCACGACGTCGGCCAGCGCCCGCAGCGTGCCGAAGACGCGCATGTCGGCGGCGCAGGAGATGGGCTGCGAACGCCCCTCGTGCTGGGCGGCGCCGTCCAGGGTGGACACCATGTTCGCCCGCAGCCACGGCACCGGCCCCCCGGGACCGGGCCCGGGATAGGCGTACGCGGCGGCCAGCCCGGCCAGGCTCCACTCCCCGGCCGCCTCGGCGGGGGTGCCGCCCGGGGCCGGAGCTGCTGTTTCGTCGGTCACAGGGAACAGGCGTCGCATGCCGTGCAGTGTTCCACGCCCCGTAGCATGGTGAACCGTGTCCTCTTCCCCCGCCGCCTCCGGAACCGGCCCGGTGACCGACCCGGCCCCGCTCTCCCTGTGCGCCCGCGAGCCGCACGTCCCCGCGGACCGGCTCGTCGCCGAGATGGTGCCGCCCCCTCGGTTCGACTCCGTACGGTTCGGCACGTACATACCGGACGCTGGCCAGCCGAGTCAGTCGGAGGCCGTCCGGGTCCTGGAGGACTTCGCCGGGGGCCTGGGCGCGGGCACCGGCCCGGGCAGGCGGCGCCTGTTCGGCTTCGGCAAACCGGCGAAGAAGACCCCCGCCGGACCGCGCGGCGTCTACCTCGACGGCGGCTACGGCGTCGGCAAGACCCACCTGCTGGCCTCCCTCTGGCACGCCACCCCGGCCGAGCCCGAGCTGAAGGCGTTCGGCACCTTCGTGGAGCTGACCAACCTGGTCGGCGCCCTCGGGTTCCAGCAGACGGTGCAGACCCTGTCCGGCCACCGTCTGCTGTGCATCGACGAGTTCGAGCTCGACGACCCCGGCGACACCGTCCTCGTCTCCACCCTGCTGGGCAAGCTCGTGGACGCGGGCGTCGCACTCGCCGCCACCTCCAACACGCTGCCCGGCAAGCTCGGCGAGGGCCGGTTCGCGGCGGCCGACTTCCTGCGCGAGATCCAGGGCCTGTCGGCCCACTTCCGCGCGCTGCGCATCGACGGCGAGGACTACCGCCACCGCGGCCTGCCGGAGGCTCCGCCGCCGTACTCCGACGAGCTGGTGACCAAGACGGCGCACGCCACCGAGGGCGCCTCCCTCGACACGTTCCCGGCCCTGCTGGAGCACCTGGCCCGGGTCCACCCCAGCCGGTACGGCGCGCTGACCGACGGGGTCAGGGCCGTCTGCCTCACCGGGGTGCGGGCGGTTCCCGACCAGTCGACGGCGCTCCGGCTGGTCGTGCTGGCCGACCGGCTCTACGACCGCGAGGTGCCCGTGATGGCCTCGGGTCTGCCCTTCGACCGGTTGTTCAGCGAGGAGATGCTGAAGGGCGGTTACCGCAAGAAGTACTTCCGGGCGATCTCCCGGCTCACCGCCCTCGCCCGCGACGCGGGGGCCCTGGCGAACCGGGCGTGAACATCGGCCCGACACCGCGCCAACTGCCGTGAGGAAGGGGCCGGTTCCAGCCGAGCCACCCACGGTTTTCAGGCTCTCTTCAGCTTGAAACGTTAAGTTAACCCTGCAAACGACGTTGCAGGGTTAACGTGTTTCTTGACCAGCCGTTGACCAACTGTTGGTCTTCGCCAGACCTGCGAGCCGGCTGAAGGGGGGCGCATGTACCGAGGTGCGACGGCACGGACCGTGCTCACCTTCCTCGCCGCCCTCCTGCTCGCCCTTCAGTTCTTCGCACCGACGGCTTCCTTCGCAACCGCGCACACGCCCAGTCAAGTCGAGGCCAAGGCCCAGCCCGGAACCAAGCCCTCCGGGACGTCCGCGCGCTCCGGAACCACGATCTCCGGCACAGTGCTCCGCGACGAGATCGTCACCTGCCGCGCCGGCCACCGCGGGGACCCGACCGGTCCCGCGCGGAACCGGAACCGGTCCCACAGCGCCGACTTCGCGCCCTCCGCGCCCGATCGGCCGCTGCCGAGGCACATCCAGCCGACGGCGGACGAACCGGCCCGGCCCGGCGCCGCGCACCGAGGCACACCGAGATCCCCGGCCTCGCACACCCCGGCGGCGCTGCAGGTCTTCCGCTGCTGAGCAGCAGAGCAGCCCCCCACCCTCTGTCATGCCCGTCCGACGCGCCCCCACGCGCGCCAGGAGGAGTCACACACTCATGCAGCCCCTCATCGACAACGCCCGCATGTTCGGACAGCGCCCTGAGGAGTTCGCCCGCCTCGCCGAGGGCCAGTCCCCCGACGTCCTGTTCATCACCTGCTCCGACTCCAGGGTCGTCCCGGCCCTGATCACCGGTGCCCGCCCCGGCGAGCTCTTCGAGCTGCGCACCGCGGGCAACGTCGTTCCCCCCTACACCCTCGACCACCCCACCTCCGAGGCGGCCACGATCGAGTACGCCGTGGAGGTCCTCGGCGTGCGGGACATCGTGGTCTGCGGCCACTCGCACTGCGGCGCCGTGGGCGCGGTGGTGCGCGGCGACGACCTCGCCTCCGTACCGGCCGTGCGCGACTGGCTCGCGCACGCCGCCGACCAGCCCGCCTGCTCGGACCCGGCCGACCCGACGGTCGCCGAGGCCGTGCAGAACCACGTCCTCACCCAGCTGCTGCGGCTGCGCTCGTACCCGTGTGTCGAGAAGCGCCTCGACGCGGGCGGACTGCGCCTGCACGGCTGGTACTACGAGGTCCACACCGGCATCGTGCGCGAACACCGCGCCGCGTCCGACACGTTCGAGACGCTCTGAAGGGGCTGGTGACCGTGCTGTCGAAGTTCCCCTACCTGAGGCAGGACTTCCTCGCCTCCATAGTCGTCTTCCTGGTCGCCGTGCCGCTCTGCGTCGGGGTGGCCGTCGCCTCCGGCGTCCCGGCCGAACTCGGCCTGATCACGGGCATCGTGGGCGGCATCCTCACCGGTCTCATGCCGGGCAGCAGCCTCCAGGTGTCCGGGCCCGCCGCGGGTCTGACCGTGCTGGTCTTCGAGGCGGTCAGCGAGTTCGGCGTCGCCGCGCTCGGGGTGATCGTGCTGTTCGCCGGCCTCCTCCAGCTCGCCATGGGCTTCTTCGGGATAGGCCGCTGGTTCAGGGCGATCTCCGTCTCGGTGGTCGAGGGCATGCTCTGCGGCATCGGTCTGGTGATCATCGCCGGGCAGATCTACGCGGCGGCCGGCCTGAAGGCCCCCGAGAGCGGCATCGGCAAGATCGCGGGACTGCCGGGCGCCCTCGCCGACGCCCTGACCGACACCGGGGCCCTGACCTCGCTGGCGATCGGCGCGGGCACCATCGCCGTCATCGTGCTGTGGGCGAGGATGCCGAAGGCGGTGCGGTCCGTGCCGGGCGCCCTCGCGGCGGTGGTGCTGGCCACGGTCGCCACGCTCGTCTTCGGGCTTCAGGTGGCCACGGTCGAGGTGGAGGGCCTGCTCGGCGTCATCCAGCCGCCCGGGGCCGGGGCCTTCGGCGAGCTGGCCGGCCCGGCCATCTGGGGCACGATCATCGCGTTCGCGCTGATCGCCTCCGCGGAGAGCCTGTTCAGCGCGGCGGCCGTGGACCGGCTGCACAACGGTCCGCGCACCCAGTACGACAAGGAGATGATCGCCCAGGGCGCGGGCAACACCGTGTGCGGGCTGCTCGGCGCGCTGCCGATGACCGCGGTGATCGTCCGCAGCTCGGCCAACGTCAACGCGGGCGCCAAGACCAAGGCGTCGAGGGTGCTGCACGGTGTGTGGCTGCTGCTGTTCGCCGCCGCGATGCCGTGGGCGCTGGCCCTGATCCCGATTCCCGCCCTCGCCGGCATCCTGGTGCACGCGGGCTGGAAGCTGATCCCCTTCCGCCAGGTGGTGGCGCTGTGGCGCGGCCACAAGGGCGAGGCGCTCATCCTGGTCGTCACCGCCGTGTCGATCGTCGCGGTGAACATGTTCGAGGGCGTGCTGATCGGTCTGGCCCTGTCGGTGGTGAAGACCGCCTGGGAGGCCTCGCACGTCAAGCTGGAGATCATAGACAAGGGCGCCGGCCCCATCCAGGCGTACCTGTCGGGCAACGCGACCTTCCTGCGGCTGCCCAAGATCCTGGACGCCCTGGAGAGCCTGCCGCAGGACCGCCCGGTCGAGCTGGACCTGAAGGGCCTGCACCACCTCGACCACGCCTGCCGCACGGCTCTGGAGAGCTGGGCCGAACGCCACAGCGCGACCGGCACCGAACCGGTGAAGGTCACGCAGGCCCAGGCGGCACCGGACGGCGAGACGGTCTCGGCGCCCTAGGACGCTCCCCGAGGTCCCCGGTCCGGGGCGCGCAGCCGGCGCGCCCCGGATCACGCGTGTCCGGCCCCGGTCCCGGAGGCATGGCCGCCAGCCCGATCCGGGGCATATCGTTACAGAAGTAGACGAAACGAGACCTCTGCAGAGGAGGTCGGCATGGTCGCAGAGCTGATCGGGGCGGTGGCGGCGGTCTGCGCCGGCGGTCTGGTGTATCTGGCCGCGGCGGCCCGGGTCGTCAAGCAGTACGAACGCGGGGTCGTCTTCCGGCTGGGGCGCCTGTACGGGGACGTGCGGCGGCCCGGATTCACCACCGTCATCCCGGGTGTGGACCGGATGCGCAAGGTCAACATGCAGATCGTGACCATGCCGGTCCCGGCCCAGGAGGGCATCACCCGCGACAACGTGACCGTGCGGGTGGACGCGGTGGTGTACTTCAAGGTCGTCGACCCGGCGGCGGCGGTCGTCAACGTCGAGGACTACCGTTTCGCCGTCTCGCAGATGGCCCAGACCTCGCTTCGCTCGATCATCGGCAAGAGCGAGCTGGACGACCTGCTGTCCAACCGGGAGAAGCTCAACCAGGGCCTGGAGCTGATGATCGACAGCCCGGCCGTGGAGTGGGGCGTCACCATCGACCGCGTGGAGATCAAGGACGTCTCCCTGCCGGACACGATGAAGCGCTCCATGGCCCGCCAGGCGGAGGCGGACCGCGAGCGGCGCGCCCGGCTGATCAACGCGGACGCCGAGTACCAGGCCTCGAAGAAGCTGGCCCAGGCCGCCCACCAGATGGCGGACACGCCCTCGGCGCTCCAGCTCCGGCTGCTGCAGACGGTGATGGCCGTGGCGGCGGAGAAGAACTCCACGCTGGTGCTGCCCATCCCGGTGGAGCTGCTGCGCTTCCTGGAGCGGGGCCGCGAGACGGGCCCGCGGGCGTCGGCCGGGGACGACGCGCGGGCGCCGGAAGGCGCGGAGGCCACGCAGGAGTTGGAGGGCGCGCAGGAACTGGCAAAGGGAGACGCACTGGAGAGTGCGGAGGCGCTGGAGGGAGCGGCGGCAGCGGAGGCCGCGCGGACGCCGGAGGACGCGCAGGCATCCGCCGACGACGCCCTGGGCGCCACGGAAGAGGCGAGGAAGGCCATGGAGGCGCTGCGGCACGCGGTCGAGCAGTGACGCGTGCTACGCGCGTGGTTCCCGTGGCCCGCACCAGGTGATAGACACAGCGGGATCACCGTCCCTGTCCGCCAGCAGGAAGGTTGTCCCATGACCGAAACCGCTCCCTCCGCGACACGACGTCAGATGCTCGCCGGTGCGGGCGCCCTGGGCCTCGGGATCGCGTTCTCCGGTGCCCTGCCGGAACTCTTCGCCGGCACGGCCGCCGCCCAGGGCCTCGGCCACCACGGCTACGGCCCGCTCCTCCCCGACCCCCGAGGTCTGCTCGACCTGCCGAAAGGTTTCAGCTACCGGGTGCTCTCCCGCGAGGGCGACCAGCTCCGCTCCGGCGAGGGCGCGGTCCCCTCCAACCACGACGGCATGGCGGCCTTCGGGGGCCGCGGCGGCCGGGTCCACCTGGTCCGCAACCACGAGAACCGGGTCAGTGGCCGGGTCCCGGTCCCCGCGGTGGAGGGCCTCACCTACGACCCGGCCGGCAAGGGCGGCTGTACGGCGCTGACGCTGGACGCGCGCAACCGCGTCCTGTCGGAGCGCGTCGCGATCGCCGGTACGGCGGTCAACTGCGCGGGCGGGCCCACCCCTTGGGGCACCTGGCTGACCTGCGAGGAGACCGAGGACAAGGCGGGCACCAACGGCTACACCAAGGACCACGGCTTCATCTTCGAGGTCGATCCGGTCGACCCGCACCGCACGGGAGCCGTACCGCTGACCGCGATGGGCCGCTTCCAGCACGAGGCGATCGCCGTCGACCCGCGGCGGGGCGTGGTGTACGAGACCGAGGACGCCTTCGAGAAGCCCTTCGGCCTCTTCTACCGCTTCCTGCCGGACCGGCCGCTGGGCGGCCGGGGTTCGCTGCGCGCGGGCGGCCGGCTCCAGGCCATGCGCGTGCCCGGCGTGCCGGACCTGTCCTCGATCCAGGAGACCGGCACCTCGTTCGACCGCGTCGAGTGGGTGGACGTACCGGATCCGCAGGCCGCGCAGACCCCGATCCGCCTCCAGGACTTCGGCCGCGGGGGCATCACCCACGCCCAGAAGCTGGAGGGCTGCTACTGGGGCGGCCGGTCGGTGTACTTCGTGTCGTCCTTCGCGCGCTCCGCGGAGGGCTCGGCGGGCGACCACTACGGGCAGATCTGGCGCTACGACCCGGACCGCCGCCGGCTGACCCTGGTGATCGTCTTCGGCGCGGACACCGACGTGCAGCTGCCGGGCGAGTCCCCGGACAACATCTGCCTGGCGCCCAGCGGCGGCCTCATGGTCTGCGAGGACGGCGGCGGCGCCCAGCACGTGTACGGCGTGACCAGGCGCGGCGAGGTCTACGCGATGGCCCGCAACCGGCAGAACACCGGCACCCCGGAGGAGCCCGAGTGGGGTGAGTTCGCCGGGGTGACCTTCTCGCCCGACGGCGACACGATGTACGTCAACTGCTACGCGCCCGGCACCACGTTCGCGGTGACCGGCCCCTGGCACCGGTAGTGCGGGCCCGTCCGCGGCGGGGCACCGGTCGGAGCACCGGTCGGTGCCCCGCCGCGGAGAAGACACGGGACGGAAGAGGGCCCGGTCACGGGACCGACCAGGACCGACCGGGACCGGCCGGGACCGTCGGGCGGCCGGGTGGTTCAGGCCGCCAGCAGGGCGTCGATCTGGCCGAGGGCCTCCTTCAGTCCTTCCTCCATGCCCATGGCGACCAGCTGCTCCATCTGCTCGCGCGAGTCGAACAGGGAGCGCATCTCCATGCGCGTGCCGTCGCCGTGCTCGCTCAGGCGCACCGTGACGGACATCGTCGGCATGTCGTCCTTGGGCTTGCCGTCGTCGTCGGCGAAGCCGTCGGTGAACTCCAGCGACGTCGGCTCGGAGACCGAGGTGATCCGCCACCAGCCGCGGTGCCGGTCGCCCTCGGGGCCGGTCATGAAGTAGGTGACCGCGCCGCCGGGCGTCAGATCGTGCTCCTCCACCGTCGCCGGGTAGGTCGGCGGACCCCACCAGCGCTCCAGCTGCCGGGGGTCGGCCCACAGCCGCCACACCCGCTCGACCGGGGCGGCGAAGTCGGCGACCACCGTGAGGGTGAGGCGGTCGAGGTCCTTGTCGACACTGGTGACACTCATCGCTCGGTTCCTTCCGTCATGTCGTTCTCCGGGGCTCGGACTTGGTCTTCGGCTTCGACTCCGGCTCCGGTGTCCTCGGCCAGCAGCCGGGCCATCCGGTCCACCCGTCCGCGCCATGCCGACTCGAGTTCGTCGAGGGCCCGGCGTGCGCGGCCCACCGCTTCGGGGTCGGTGCGCACGAGCTGCTCCCGTCCGCTGCGCTGCTTGGTGACCAGGCCGGCCCGCTCCAGCACCGCGACGTGCTTCTGCACCGCCGCGAAGCTCATCGGATAGGCCTCGGCCAGCCGCGACACCGACAGCCGCCCGCGCACGCAGCGGCGCAGTATGTCCCGGCGCGTGGTGTCGGCCAGGGCGTGGAACAGCCGGTCCACCGTCTCGTCGCTCAGCTCATCTACAACCATTTGGTTGTACGTTAGTCCCGCCCGCTCCGTCTGTAAAGCGGCGCGCCCGACACTGAAGCCGGCCGGCCGGGGTACTCGGTGCCGCATGAGCGAGAAGCAGCAGGTCAGCAGCTCGTACTGGCTCGATACGGCACCGGACGGCCGCCATCCGGCGCTGTCCGAGGACCTGGACGTCGACGTGGCGGTGATCGGCGGCGGGATCGCCGGACTGTGCACGGCGTGGGAGCTGACCCGGGCCGGGCGGAGCGTGGCGGTCCTGGAGGCCGGACGGGTGGCGGCCGGGGTCACCGGGCACACCACCGCCAAGGTCACCGCCCTGCACTCACTCGTCTACGACAAGCTCCGCCGCACCCGCGGCCCCGACGGGGCGCGGCTGTACGCCCGCTCCCAGTCCGAGGCGATCGAGCGGGCCGCCGGGATCGCCGCGGAACTCGGCGTCGACTGCGACTGGGAGACCAGGGACGCGTACACGTACGCGACGGACGAGGGCAGGACCGAGGAGCTGCGCGCCGAGGCGCGGGCGGCGGCGGAGGCCGGGCTGCCCGCCTCGTTCGTGACGGAGACCGGGCTGCCCTTCCCGGTGGCGGGCGCGGTCCGGGTCACCGGCCAGGCCCAGTTCCACCCGCGCAAGTACCTGCTGGCCCTCGCCGCCGACCTGGCCGGGCGCGGCGGGCGGATCTTCGAGGACACCACCGTCCTCGGTCTGGAAGAGGGCGAGCCGTGCCGGCTGTCGACCACGACCGGGGCGACGGTCCGGGCCCGTGACGTGGTCGTCGCGACGCACTACCCGATCTTCGACCGCGCCCTGCTCTTCGCCCGCCTCTCCCCGCGCCGCGAACTGGTCGTCGCCGGGACGATCCCCGCGGAGCGGGACCCGGACGGCATGTTCATCACGCCCGAGGAGGGCACCCGCTCGGTGCGCACGGCGCCCCACGCGAGCGCGGGCCGGCGGCTGCTCATCGTCACCGGCGAGCACTTCACGCCCGGCACCGGCGACCCGCGGGCCCGGTTCGAACGCCTCACCTCCTGGGCCACCGAGCGCTTCCCTGACCTGGAGGTGACCCACCGCTGGGCCACCCAGGACATCGACCCCACGGACACCGTGCCGATGGTCGGCCCGCTGCACGCGGGAGCCCGGCACGCGTACGTGGCCACCGGCTTCGGCGGCTGGGGCATGAGCGGCGGCATGATGGCGGGCCGTCTCCTCGCCGCGCAGATCACCGGCGAGGAGTGCGCGTGGAGCGCGCTGTACGACCCGCGCCGGGTGAAGCCGGCCCTGCGGGAGGCGCCGTCGTTCCTCAAGACCCAGGCCAAGGTCGCCGGGCACTTCGTGGGCGACCGGCTGCGGCCCTCGCCGCCGGTGGAGTCCCTGCCGCCGGGCGAGGGTGCCGTGGTCCGCGCCGGCGGTCACCGCGTCGCCGTGTACCGGGACGACGACGGGGCCCTCCACGCGGTCTCCGCCCGCTGCACGCACCTGGGCTGCCTGGTCGACTTCAACGCCGCCGAGCGCGCCTGGGAGTGCCCCTGCCACGGTTCCCGTTTCGACACGGACGGCAAGGTGATCCAGGGACCGGCGACCAAGCCGCTGGAGCGCCGGGACATCTGACCGCCCGGTGGCGCCCCGCGCCCGGCCTACGCTGGAAGCATGAGCGAGGACGACTACTGCCTGATCGACGCGACCAGGCCGCCCAAGGCGGACGGGCCGCCGTACGCGGAGTGTGTGCTGTGCCGGGAACCCACGGAGTACCCGGAGTCCTACAAGGGCATCACCCTGTGCCCCGTCTGCGAGTGGCAGGAGGCGCAGCGCACGGCCTGCTCCGGGTGAACGCGCATTGCTCGGAGGGGGAGGCACAGGAGGCAACGCGCACTGCTCGAGGTGAGGCACGGGAGGCGAGCGCCCGCCGGTCACCCGGCCCGGGCTGGGTGATGCGGGCCCCGGTCCGCACGATCTTCCGGCTGGCACACTGGGACGCGTGAGCGAAGACCCGGCCCCCGTGAGCGACAGCCCCTTCCGGTCCGACCCCTCGGCGCGCGACGCGGCACCGCAGTTCGTGCTGCCGCTGGTCGTGCGGATCGAGCGGACGGACCCGCCGGCGCGCACCGACGCGCTGGAGACCGCGGCCCGCGCCGTGCTGACGATCCTCGCCGACGAGCGGTCGGCGGGCGACGGCGCGTGGGCGCAGGTCATGCGGGACTGGCAGGACGCCCGGATCCGCAAGGTGGTGCGGCGGGCCCGCGGCGCCGAGTGGCGGCGGGCCGGCGCACTGCCCGGCATCACCGTCACCGGCAAGGCGGCCGAGGTGCGGGTCTTCCCGCCGGTCCCGCTGGACGGCTGGCCCAAGGACCTGGCCCGGCTCCAGGTCTCCGGCACCGACCTGGACGACCCGGAACCCCCGGTGGCCGCCGACCCGGCCGCGCCGGTGCTGTGGCTGAACCCGGGCCTCGGCATGTCGGCCGGCAAGGCGATGGCCCAGGCCGGTCACGCCGCCCAGCTGGCCTGGTGGGAGCTGTCCGGTGAGGAGCGGGCCGCCTGGCGCGACGCGGGCTTCCCCCTCTCGGTACGGACGGCCGACCCGGCGCGCTGGGACGAACTGACGTCGAGCGGACTGCCGTTGGTGCGCGACGCCGGTTTCACGGAGATCGCACCCGGCTCGTGCACCGTGGTCGCCGACCACCCGGCACTGCGCCGGTAGGTCCCCGGGCGGGGCGGCTCCCCGGTCACCCTTTCGGAGCAGTCGCGGGCGCGGCGGCGGCGGACGGGTGCTCCAGTGGGGTTACCGGACACCCTGACCCTGGAGGCAGCCATGACCAGCGCCGCGCCCCCTCCCCCCGCTCCGCCCGCGCCCGGCGACCGGCGGCCCGGCGGCCCGGACTCCGGCGGTGCCGGCGACGCGTGGGCGGCCGGGGGACTCGCGCTCGGCGGCACCCTGATGATCGTCTTCGGTCTCTTCGGGGTGCTGCAGGGCATCGCGGCGATCGCCGACGACGAGGTGTACACGAGCTTCGGCGACTACGTCTTCGAGTTCGACCTGACCGCGTGGGGCTGGATCCACCTGATCGTCGGCGTGCTCGTGGTGGCGGCCGGGTTCGCCCTGTTCACCGGCTCCCCCTGGGCCCGGGTGGCGGGCGCGGTCGTGGTCGGTCTGGCGCTGATCGCGAACTTCATGTGGCTGCCGTACCAGCCGTTCTGGTCGATCATCATGATCGTGACCGGCCTGTTCGTCCTCTGGTCGCTGTTCAGCTACCGCTCCGCGCGCCCGCTGTAGCCGGCCGCGGAAGCGCCGAACCTCAAATCTTGCTCTGAAGCCGGGCCGGTCGGGGTTGGCCGCCGGACGGCTGGGCCATACCCCCCTCACGTTCGAGGATCCGGACGGGCGGAGGAGGGGGACGATGGAGCGACTGGGGACGGGCATCGGGTGGCGGCCGGAGATCGCGGACGCCGTGGAGCGCATGCCGGGGATCGACTGGGTCGAGGCCGTGGCCGAGAACGTCTGCCCCGGACATCTGCCCGAGTCGCTGCAGCGGCTGCGCGAACGCGGCGTCACCGTGGTGCCGCACGGCGTCTCCCTGGGCCTCGGGGGCGCGGACCGGCCCGACGAGGGCCGTCTGGCCGCGCTGGCCGAGCGGGTGGAGGCGCTCGGTTCGCCGCTGGTCACCGAGCACATCGCGTTCGTACGGGCGGGCGGCGCCCTGACGGCGTCCCCGCACCTGGAGGCGGGCCATCTGCTGCCCGTGCCCCGCACCCGGGACGCCCTCGACGTGCTTTGCGAGAACGTGCGCATCGCACAGCGGGCGCTGCCGGTGCCGCTGGCCGTCGAGAACATCGCCGCGCTGTTCTCCTGGCCCGGGGAGGAGATGACGGAGGGTCAGTTCCTGTACGAGCTGGCCGACCGCACGGGCGTCCGGCTCCTCATCGACGTGGCCAACCTGCACACCAACCACGTCAACCGCGGCGAGGACCCGGCGAAGGCCCTCGCCGAACTCCCCCTGGAGGCCATCGCCTACGTCCATGTCGCCGGCGGTTTCGAACGCGACGGCGTCTGGCACGACAGCCACGCCCACCCGGTCCCCCGGCCGGTCCTGGACGTCCTGACCGATCTGGCCTCGCGCGTGGCGCCTCCGGGCGTCCTGCTGGAACGGGACGAGAACTTCCCGGAACCGGCCGAGCTGGAGGGCGAGTTGGCCTCGATCCGCCGGGCCGTGGAGGCCGGGGCGGTGGAGCGGGTGAAGACCGGGCTCCGCGCGGCGGGGAGCGCCGCCGCGCTGCGGGCGGGGACCGCGACCGGCGGCCGGGGACCGGAGCGTGGCGACGCGTCCGCGCGAGACGGGTCCGGGGCGCGGCCGGCGCACGGGCGGCACAGCGAGACCCGCGGCGACGACGGCGAGCGGCCCGCAGCGGGCAGCCCCTCGTCGCGGGACACCGAGACCGGGGCGGCCGAGGCGACACGGGGCGTCTTCGGCCTGCCCCACCCCGGTCGCGCCGGGGAGGCACGGGAGCGGCTGGGGCTCGCCCAGGCCGCGCTGCTGTCGGCACTGGTCGCGGGCACCCCGGCGCCCGAGGGGTTCGACCGGGTGCGGCTCGGCGTGCAGGTGCGGGCGCTGGCCGCGAAGCGGGCGGACGTCGTGGCGAAGGTCGCGCCCGAGCTGCCGGTGATCCTCGGGCGGGAGTACCGGTCGGCCTTCCTCGACTACGCCCAGACCCGGCCGATGACCGGCGGCTACCGGCGCGACGCGCTCACCTTCGCCGAGCACCTGCTGTCGGGGGCGCGGCCCGCGGACGCCGCCGCCCTGCGGGAGCTGCGGCGGTGGTGGCTGGAGCGGTCGGGCCCCGCGCCCCGCTCGCGCCGCCCCGCCCAGCGGCTGGCCCGCGCCACCCGCAGGGTGCTGCTGCGCCGCTGAACCGCGGCCCACGCCTGCCCCAGATGCAACCATTCGTCCCCTTACGGCAGTTGACACGGACCGCGCAGTACGATGTCGACCCCGCACCCGAAGCGCACTGGCGTGCGGTGCCGTACCAGGAGACACCACCATGCGACCGCGACCCCCTGTCCAGGGCCGAGGCGTCATCAGCGGCACGGGGCTCATCGTCACGTGCCTGGCCGCGACGCTCGCCGCGCTGCTCATCCCGCTCTGGTCGTTCGCCGGCCGGCCCGGGACGGCGGCGAACACACTGAGCGCCCAGACCCTGCAGACGAGCTACGGACCCCTGTCCGCCCTCGACCAGGACTTCCTCGTCAAGGTCCGGCTGGCCGGACTGTGGGAGGGACCGGCGGGACGGCAGGCCCGGACGAAGGGGACCACGCCCGCGGTCCGGACGGCGGGCCGGCATCTCGTCGAGGGGCACCGGCACCTGGACGAGCGGGTCCTTCAGACGGCGTCCCGGCTGAACCTCGACCTGCCCGACGAGCCCAGCGCCCAGCAGAAGCAGTGGCTGGCCACGCTCGACGCGGCCCGGGGCGCGGAGTACGACCGGCAGTTCGCCACCCTCCTGCGCGTGGCGCACGGCAGGGTGTTCCCCGTCGTCGCCCAGGTCCGCGCGAGCACCCGCAACTCCCTGGTGCGCGCCCTCGCCGACGACGCCAACGCGACCGTCCTCGACCACATCAAGGTCCTGGAGGCCACGGGGTACGTCGACTACGACGCGGTGGCGCGCGACACGGCCGGCGCCGGCGACGCCCCACCCCCGGCCGCCCCGGCCCCCATGCCCTCCGCCACCTTCACGCTCCCGCCGCCCGCCTACCGCCCGCCACCGGGGCAGTAAACGGAACGTCACATACCGACAACACTCCGTCGAAGTTGTGAACAGGGCATGGTGCTTTCGCAACCGTGTCACATACAAACAACATATGCTCTGGGTTCTTTTCCTGCTGGCGGCCTGGGCCGTGGCCGGCACGGCGTGCACCCGCCTGTGCCTGGCCGCCGTGCGCGCCGCGGGCAGCGACACGGACGGTGGCCGGGTCCGCGAACTCACGGTGTACGAGGCCGCGTTCCTCTCCGGCGGCCCCCGGCGGGTGGCCGACGTGACCCTCGTCGCCATGGCGCGCCAGCGGCGCCTGCTGCTGGCCCACACCGGCTGGGCGACGGTCGTCGACCCGCGCGGGCGGGACGAGATGGAGCGGTCGGTCATAGGGGCGATCGGGCCCGGGGGCCAGTCCCGGATCGCGCCGGTGCGGGCCTCCGCCGCGGCGGCGGACGCGGTGCGCGGGATCGCCGACGGGCTGGTGCGCGCGGGGCTGGCGGTGCCCGACAGCGACCGCACGACGGTCGCGGCGGCCGTCCGGCAGGTGCGCTGGGCGGCCGTGGCCGTGTCCGGCCTGGGCGTCGTCGCGCTGCTGGCACCGGTCCCGCCGGACATGCCGAGGCACCTGGTGGCGCTCTGGTTCGCGCTGCCGCTGGCCCTGACCCTGAGCTGTCTGGCCATCGCGCGCATCGAGGTGCACCCGTACTCGCGCTGGGCCTCCCCGGCCGGGCGGCGGCTGCTCGGCGCGCTGACCCGGAGCGCGGACGGCACCGCCGACGACCGTACGTACCTCACCTCCGTGGCCGTGCGCGGGGTCCGCGCGATCGGCGAACCCGACCTGCGCGCCGCGTTCACGCACCGCGAGGGGCACGACTGACCGACCGGGGGCGCGCGGGGGCTCCCGCGGCGACACCGGCGGACGGTCCTTGTCTTCCCCCGCCCCCGCACGAAACATCCCTTGGGTCGCCACCGTGCACCGAAGGGACACCCGATGAGAACCGCCGCCCTGCTCTGTTCGGCCGCGGGGACCCTGCTGCTGGGCACCCTCACCGCCGTCCCGGACGCCGAAACCGGGACCGAGGCCGCGGAGACGCGTGGTACCGCGCTGGCCGCCGCCCGGGCCAGGGCCGCCGGGATCGACTTCGGCCCGTGCCCCGACGCGCAGGACCTGCCCGGCAGCATGCGGTGCGGCACCGTGCGCGTCCCGCTGGACTACGCCCGCCCGGACGGCGAGCAGATCCGCCTCACCGTCAGCAGGGCCCTGGCCACGCGCAAGGACCCGGGCGGCACCCGGCGGGAGGTCCGCCGGCAGGGCGCCCTGGTCCACAACCCCGGCGGCCCCGGCGCCACCGGGCTGTACTTCCCGCTCATCGGCCTGCTCCCCGAGTGGAAGCGGATCGCCGCCGCCTACGACCTCGTCGGCTACGCCCCGCGCGGGGTGAGCCCGTCGGCGCCGCTGTCGTGCAAGGACCCGAAGCAGTTCTTCCAGGGACCCTCGCAGGCGCCCACACACCCCTCGGAGGCGTACAAGAGGCAGCGCATCGCGCAGGCGAAGGCGTACGCGCGCGGCTGCGCCGAGCGGGCCGGGGACGCGCTGCGGCACTACCACTCGCTCAACAACGCCCGCGACCTCGACGTGGTGCGCGCCGCGCTCGGCGAGGAGCGGCTGACGTTCCTGGGCTCGTCCTACGGCACCTACTTCGGCGCCCTGTACGCGACGCTGTTCCCCTCGCACGTGCGGCGGATGGTGTTCGACTCGGTGGTCGACCCCCGCCCGGGGCGGCTCTGGTACCGCAACAACCTCGCCCAGTCGGCCGCGTTCGAGGGCCGCTGGCGGGACGTGAAGGAGTGGATCGCCCGGCACCACCGCGTGTACGGGCTGGGCAGGACCGCCCGGGAGGTGCAGCGCGGCTACGAGCGGGCGAGCGCGCGGCTGGCCGCCGAACCGGCCGGCGGGAAGGTCGGCCCGGGCCAGCTGCAGGGGGCGTTCCTGCAGGCCGGGTACTACGACGACCAGTGGCCGCACCGGGCGCACGCGCTGTCGGCGTACCTCAGGGGCGATCCCGGGCCGCTGGTCGAGCAGGCGCAGCAGTACCCGGAGGCGGCCGCCGAGGCGGAGAACACGCGGGCGGTGTACCTGGCCGTGGAGTGCAACGACGCCCCGTGGCCCACCGACTGGCGGGTGTGGGACCGGGACAACACACGGCTCGCGCGGGTGGCGCCCTTCGAGACCTGGGACAACGTGTGGGCGAACCTGCCCTGCGCCTACTGGCCGGCGCCCCGGCAGCGGCCGCTCGACGTGGGGGCCGGGCCGGGCGAGCTGCCGCCGACGCTGATCCTGGCCGCCGAGCGGGACGCGGCCACGCCGTACCGCGGGGCCCTGGAACTGCGCGACCGGCTCGCCGGCTCGGTGCTGGTCACCGAACGCGGCGCCGGGGCGCACGGCCTCGCGGGCGGGCCGAACCCCTGCGTCAACGGTCACCTGGAGGCGTACCTCCTGGAGGGGCGGCTGCCGGGGCGGCGCGCGGACTGCGCGCCGCACGCCGAACCCGAGCCGCGCGCCCCCGCGCAGCCGGCCGCACGCGCCGAGCGTCCGGCGGCCCCGGGCGGGCCCGGGAGCGCCGGACGGCTCCGCTGATCAGGCCAGACCGGCGACCAGCTCGGCGACGTCCTTGCGGCGGCCCGTGTAGAACGGGACCTCCTCGCGGACGTGCATCCGGGCCTCCGAGCCGCGCAGGTGGCGCATGAGGTCGACGATGCGGTACAGCTCGTCGGCCTCGAAGGCGAGGATCCACTCGTAGTCGCCGAGGGAGAACGACGCGACGGTGTTGGCACGCACGTCCGGGTAGCCGCGGGCCATCTTGCCGTGGTCGGCGAGCATGCGGCGGCGGTCCTCGTCGGGCAGCAGGTACCAGTCGTAGGAGCGCACGAAGGGGTAGACGCTCACGTAGGCGCGGGGCGTCTCGTCGGCGAGGAAGGCCGGGATGTGCGAGCGGTTGAACTCGGCGGGGCGGTGCAGCGCCATGTTCGACCAGACCGGCTCCAGCGCGCGGCCCAGCTTCGTGCGGCGGAAGAGGTTGTACGCCTCCTGCAGTTCGTCGCTGGTCTCCGCGTGCCACCAGATCATCACGTCGGCGTCGGCCCGCAGGCCCGAGACGTCGTACGTGCCGCGGACGGTCACGTCCTTGGCGGCGAGCTGGTCGAACAGCTCCTGGACCTCGTCGGCGTACCCGGCGCGGTCCTCGGGGAGCACGTCCTTCAGCTTGAAGACGGACCAGAGCGTGTAGCGGATGACCTCGTTGAGGTCCTTGGCCAGCTTGCCCTTGTTCGGGATCCTGCCGGTCTCGGGGGAAGGGGCGTCGTTGCTCATGTCCTCATTCTCCTGCTCCGCCGTGCAGACTCTGCACCGGGTGGGCGGTGAGCTCCTGCACACGGCGCAGGTCGCCCTGGATCTGGTCCACGGCCGCGTACGCGCTCGCGACGCAGGCCGGGATGCCGACGCCGTCGTACGCGGCGCCGCAGACGGCGAGCCCGGGGAGCCGGGCGACGTGCTCGCGGATCCGGGCCACGCGCGCGTGGTGGCCGACCGGGTACTGGGGCAGGCCGCCGTCCCAGCGGGTGACGCGGGTGGCGACGGGGGTGGCGTCCAGGCCGGTGGCGGCCTTCAGGTCGTGCCGGGAGACGTCCACCAGCTCGGCGTCGTCACGCCCGAGGATCTCGGTCTCGCCGTAGCGGCCGACGGAGGTGCGCACGACGGTCAGGTCCGGGTTCTCGTCGGCGATCCAGCCCCACTTGCGCGAGGCGAACGTCGAGGCCTTGATGGTGTGCCCGTCGACCGGCGGGACGAGGAAGCCGCTGCCCTCGGGCAGGGCCGCCTCGGACCGGCGGTAGGCGAGCGTGATCAGGGCCATGGAGGCGTACTCGACGGTGTCCAGCTCGGCGGCGGCTCCCGGGCTCTCGGCGCGCAGGAGCCGGGCGGCGGCGGGGGCGGGGACGGCGACGACCACGGCGTCCGCCCGCCACTGCCGGTCCCCGACGGCGACCCGCCAGCCGCCCTCCGAGGTGCGGCGCAGCTCCGTCACCGGTGTCCCGGTGAGGATCTCGCCCCCGCGGGCGCGGACCGACTCGGCCACCGCGAGCGGCAGGGTGCCCACGCCGCCCCGGATGCCCGTGAAGACCGGGCCGGTCTGCCGGGCGGCGGCCGCCCTGGCCTGGATCGCGCGGACGCCCTCCGTCAGGGAGGCGTGGGTACGGGCGGCCTCGAAGAGCTGGGGGACGGCCGAGCGCAGGGAGATGCGGTAGGCGTCGCCCGCGTACACACCGCCCAGCAGGGGCTCCACCAGGCGGTCGACGACCTCGCGGCCGAGGCGCTCCGCGACGTACTCCCCGACGGCCACGTCGTCGCCGATCTCCGTGCGGGGCAGGTCGGCGTCGCGGTCGATGCGGGCCAGGCCCTCGTCGGACAGCACGCCGGACAGGGCGGCGGAGGTGCCGGGCACCCCCATGACGTGCCCCTTCGGCATGGGGCGCAGGGCGCCGCGGGTCCAGATCGAGGCCGTGGCGGTGGCCGGCGGCTGGAGGCGGTCGGCGAGGCCCGCCTCCCGGGCGAGCTCCACCGCCTCGGGGCGGCGGGCCAGCATCGACTCGGCGCCGAGGTCGACGCGGGCGCCCGCGATCTCCCCGGGCAGCAGCTTGCCGCCCACCCGCTCCGAGGCCTCCAGCACGGTGACCCGCGCCCCGCTGTCCAGCAGCCGGTGCGCCGCGGCCAGCCCCGCGACACCCGCCCCGATGACGACGACCTGACCCACGCCCGCACGGGCTCGTCCTTCGCGCATGACCCCAGCCTCTCAGACCCCGCCGGCAGCGCCGCCGCCGCGCCCCGGTGTCCGCCGCGAGTCCCGACCGTGACCGCATCGGAACCGTCCCGCGCCAAACGTCCGGGGCCGTCCGGGCGTCCAAGAGACGTCAGCCGAACCGAACCCGGGGGATGCCCGCATGCGCACACGACGACCCGTCCCGGCCCTGGCCGCCCTGCTGCTGGCCGCGGCCCTCGCCCTCACCGGGTGCAGCGCCGGTGAGGACTCCGCCGGCAGCTCCGCCTCCGACCGCGGGCTCGCCGCGCCCCAGGCGGACGACAAGGCCGGAGCGAAGGAGGCCGCACCCGGCGGCGCCGGAAGCGCGGCCGGGGGCGGTGCCCGGGCGACCGCGCCGCCGAAGCTCACCCCGAACCACATCATCCGCACGGCCTCGCTGACCGTGCAGGTCAAGGACGTCCCCAAGGCCCTGGCCGAGGCCCGCACGAGCGTCGAGAACGCGGGCGGCTACCTCGCCGACGAGACCACCAGCCGCGACGGGGAGGGACACGAGCGCACCCGGGTGGTGCTGCGCGTGCCCGTGGAGAAGTACGACGAGGTCCTCACCGGCCTGGAGGGCGCCGGCAAGCTCCTCGACCGCAACGCCAAGGCCGAGGACGTCACCGACCAGGTCGTCGACGTGGAGAGCCGGATCAAGTCCCAGCGCACCAGCGTGGCCCGGATCCGCGAGCTGATGGACCGCGCCACCAAGCTCAGCGACGTGGTGACCCTGGAGGGCGAGCTGAGCACCCGCCAGGCCGACCTGGAGGCGCTGCTCGCCCGGCAGGAGTCCCTGAAGGACCGCACGAGCCTCGCCACGATCACGCTGTCGCTGTCCGAGACGCCGGTGACGCGGGAAGCCGAGGACGAGGAGCCGGGCTTCCTGGACGCGCTCGCGGGCGGCTGGGACGCGTTCCTGACGATGCTGCGCTGGCTCGCGGTGGTCCTCGGCGCCGTCCTGCCGTTCGCGGCGGTGGCGGCCGTGCTCGCGCTGCTGTGGCTGCGCGTCGTACGCCCCCGCCTGACGCGCCGCCCAAGCCCCGCGCCCGCGACGGCCACGACCGGCTCGCTCCCGGTGGCCCGCCCGGCGCCCGAGGCGCACTCCCCGCGGCCGGACGGGCAGGACTGAAATGCCGCGCTCCCGTAGCGTGTTCGCATGAGCATGAGCCGTACGCGCAGGGAGCGACTGGTCGTGGTCGGCGGTGACGCCGCGGGCATGTCCGCGGCGTCACAGGCCCGTCGGCTGAAGGGCCCCGACGAACTGGAGATCGTGGCGTTCGAACGGGGCCACTTCACGTCGTACTCGGCGTGCGGCATCCCGTACTGGGTGGGCGGCGACGTCACCGACCGGGACCGGCTGATCGCCCGCACGCCCGAGGAGCACCGCGCGCGGGACATCGGTGTGCGGCTGCGCACCGAGGTCACCGAGCTCGACCTGGACGGGCAGCGGGTCCGCGCACGCGACCTCGACTCCGGTGCGGAGTCCTGGACGCCGTACGACAAGCTCGTGATCGCGACCGGCGCGCGGCCGATCCGGCCCGACCTGCCCGGGGCCGACGCGGCCGGGGTGCACGGCGTGCAGACGCTGGACGACGGGCAAGCGCTGCTGGACACGCTGGCCCGCACGCGCGGCCGGCGCGCGGTGGTCGTGGGGGCCGGGTACATCGGGGTCGAGATGGCCGAGGCGCTCATCAACCGCGGCTACGAGGTGACCGTCGTCAACCGCGGCAGCGAGCCCATGTCGACCCTCGACCCCGACATGGGGCGCCTGGTGCACCGGGCCATGGAGGGCCTGGGCATCACGATGGTCAACGACGCCGAGGTCACGAAGATCCTCACCGGTGACGGGGGCCGGGTCCGCGCGGTGGCCACCGCGGACGACGAGTTCCCGGCGGACGTCGTCGTGCTCGGCATCGGCGTCCGCCCCGAGACGGCCCTCGCCCGCGCGGCCGGTCTCCCGCTCGGCGCGCACGGCGGGCTGCTCACCGACCGTTCGATGCGGGTGCGCGGCCACGGGAACGTCTGGGCCGGCGGCGACTGCGTCGAGGTCCTCGACCTGGTCTCCGGTCAGGAGCGGCACATCCCGCTCGGCACCCACGCCAACAAGCACGGCCAGGTCATCGGCACCAACGCCGGCGGCGGTTACGCCACGTTCCCCGGCGTGGTCGGCACGGCGGTCAGCAAGGTCTGCGACCTGGAGATCGCGCGCACGGGCCTGCGCGAGAAGGACGCCCACCGGGTGGGCCTGCGCTTCGAGGCGGTCACCATCGAGTCGACCAGCCGCGCGGGCTACTACCCGAACGCCTCCCCCATGACGGTCAAGATGCTCGCCGAACTGCGCACGGGCCGCCTCCTCGGCGTCCAGATCGTCGGCCGGGAGGGCGCGGGCAAGCGCGTCGACATCGCGGCCGTGGCCCTCACGGCGGGCATGACGGTGGAACAGATGACCGCCCTGGACCTCGGCTACGCCCCGCCCTTCTCCCCGGTCTGGGACCCGGTCCTGGTGGCGGCCCGCAAGGCGGCGGCGAAGGTCCGCGGTTCCGCGTAGGGCACCGGCGCCGTCCGCTAGGCCGTCCCCGCCGTGCCGTTGATCCGGTCGATCGCCTGCCGGGCCTGCTCGGCGGGCGGCCGGGACGGCAGGGACGACACCGACGCCGGCGCGGCCGTCACCGCCGGGGGCTGCTCGCCCGCCGGCTTGGCGTGCGCGGCGACCCGCGTCGACCGCAGCCGGTGGCTCACCGCCTCGTCCAGGGTCACGGGCCGCCGCATCTGGGAGGCCAGCCGCCCCGCCTCCTGGCCGAGACGCGCCACGTCCTCCCAGGGCAGCCGCACCACCAGCGTCAGCTCCGCCTCACCGTCGGGCAGCGCGTGCATCGGAGGAGTCACTCGGTCGTTCATCGCCTGTTCCTCACGTCGGCCCCGCGGCACGCCTTCCCCGCGCCGCGAGCGGTTGCCGACACATACGCACGCGCGGACGGCCGCGTTCACCGGCCGCTCCGATTCACCGTCGCACCGATTCACCGGCGGCGCTCCGGGCACCTGTGTGAGGTGGTCATCCCCGTCCATGACGTGAACCCGGCGCGGCGCACCCCGTGGGTGACGTACGCGCTGCTCGCCGCCTGCGTCGTCGCGTTCCTGCTCACTCCCGGCATGGCCGGCTCCGTGACGGGCGACGGCAGCCTGGCGCAGCTGTGCCGCCTCCAGGCGTTCCTGGACCAGTACGCGGCGGTGCCGAGAGAGCTGATCCACCATCAGATGCCCCGGCTGGTGCCCACGGGCGACGTCGGGGTCGGCCCGCAGGGCCCGGGCTGCGTGGTGGGCCCGCCGCCCTACGCCAAGTCGCCGGAACTGAGCGTCCTGACGGCGATGTTCCTGCACGGCGGGTGGCTGCACCTGCTGGGCAACATGCTGTTCCTGTGGATCTTCGGCAACAACGTCGAGGACCGCATGGGACATGTGCGGTTCCTGCTGTTCTACCTGGTCTGCGGCTACGCGGCGTCCTACGCCTTCGCGCTCCTGGACGCCGGCTCGGGCGCCCCGCTGATCGGCGCCTCGGGGGCGATCGCCGGGGTGCTGGGCGCCTATCTGGTGCTGTACCCGAAGGCCCGGGTCTGGGTGCTCGTGCCGTTCCTGATCTTCCTGCCGCTGCGGCTGCCGGCCTGGATCGTGCTGGGCCTGTGGTTCGTGCTGCAGGCGGTGTACTCCGCGGGCGGGGGCGTCTTTGACGCGGGCACGGTGGCGTACACGGCGCACGTCGCCGGTTTCCTCGCCGGCATGCTGATCGCCTGGCCGCTGCGGCGGGGCACGCCGCCCCCTCCGGAACCGCGCGGCATCCTGTTCGGCAGGCAGGCCCGGCCCACCTGGTGACGGTGTTGCGCGGCGCGGTCCGGAGGGCGGGAGGGCCCGGTCAGCGGGCCGTCCGGGTGTGGACGTACTCCACGAGCCGTGTGAGCGCGTCGGGGTCCGTGGACGGCATGACGCCGTGGCCGAGGTTGAAGACGTGGCCCTCCAGGCCGGCCGCGGAGTCCAGCACCTCGCGGGTCTTGGCCTCGACGGCCTCGGTGGGGGCGAACAGCACGGTCGGGTCGAGGTTGCCCTGCAGCGCCTTGCCGGGCCCGACACGGCGGGCGGCCTCGTCCATCGGCACGCGCCAGTCGACGCCGACGACGTCCGCGCCGGCCTCGCCCATGAGGCCCAGCAGCTCGCCGGTGCCGACGCCGAAGTGGATGCGCGGCACGCCGTAACCGGCCACCGCCTCGAAGACCTTCGCCGAGGCCGGCAGCACCGAGCGGCGGTAGTCGACGGGCGCCAGGGCGCCGGCCCAGGAGTCGAACAGCTGGACCGCCGAGGCGCCCGCCTCGATCTGCACCTTCAGGAAGGCGGCCGTGATGCCGGCGAGGCGGTCGAGCAGGTCGGCCCACAGCTCGGGGTCGCCGTACATCATCGCCTTGGCGTTCTCGTACGTGCGGGACGGGCCGCCCTCGACGAGGTAGCTGGCGAGGGTGAAGGGGGCGCCGGCGAAGCCGATCAGGGGCGTGGCGCCGAGCTCGCGGGTCAGCAGGCCGATGGCCTCGGTGACGTAGGAGACGTCCTCGGGGGTCAGGTCGCGCAACCGGTCGAGATCGGCGCGGGTGCGGATCGGGCGCTCGACGACCGGGCCGACGCCGGGCTTGATGTCGAGGTCGATGCCGATGGCCTTGAGTGGCACGACGATGTCGCTGAAGTAGATCGCCGCGTCCACGCCGTGCCGGCGCACCGGCTGCAGGGTGATCTCCGTGACCAGTTCCGGCCGCATGCAGGACTCGAGCATCGGAACGCCCTCGCGCACCTTGCGGTACTCCGGCAGCGAGCGCCCGGCCTGCCGCATGAACCACACCGGCGTGTGCGGGACGGGCTCGCGCCGGCACGCCTTGAGGAAGGCGGAGTCGTACGGGGCGGACGGCTGCTGGGCCCGGGGGGCGTCGTTGGCACTCACGGGCCAAGTTTCGCACGCCGTCCGACGGCGTGATCCAGCCCCTGGGCAGGCGCGGGGTGTCTAGCCCGGCACCCGGCGCCCGGTCACCGTAATCTTCCCGCATGGCTGCGGCTCAGGGACGAAGGTCGGACGGCGCTGGCGGAATGGACGAAGCGAAGGACACCGAGCACAACGGGCGGGGGACGGACACGACCCCGGCGCCCTTCCGGGCCGCCGTCGACGCGCTGAGGACGGCGCGGCTGCGGCCCCAGATCGAGATCGAGCCGACACCCCCGCCGAAGCGGCTCGCCCCCTACAGCCACGCGCTGGAGGCGGCGGTCGTGGACGGCGACCAGGACCTGGCGGACGGCCGCCTGGTGCTGCTGCACGACCCGGCCGGGCACGACGCCTGGCGGGGCACCTTCCGGCTGGTGACGCTGGTGCGCGCGGAACTGGAGCCGGAGATGGCCGCGGACCCGCTGCTGCCGGAGGTGTGCTGGTCCTGGCTGACCGGCGCGCTGCAGGCGCGCGGGCTGACCTACGGCGAGCCCAGCGGCACGGTCACCCGTGCGAGCTCCCACTACTTCGGGGGCCTGTCCGCGCGCCCGGCGGCCTCGCAGATCGAGATCCGGGCGTCGTGGACGCCGCGCGAGGGTCTGGGCGGGGTTCCGGACACGGCGGCCCACCTGGCGTCCTGGTGCGATCTGCTCGCCCAGGTCGCGGGGCTGCCGCCGGCCGGGCCGGGCGACGCGTCGGTCGTGACGCTGCCCCAGCGGCGAGGGCCGCAGTCCCGCTGACCGGCCTCTGACCGAACCCCGACCGCCCCGCGCTGATCGAGCCTGCGCGGGGCGGTCAGCGCTTTCCTGCCGACGATCACACCCCGGTCCCCCTCTTGGCCGAATCACTTTGTCGATACGGCCACTTTCGAAGCCGTACCGACGCAGACCGAAACCGTTCGGCCTTCGAATGATCGACCGCGTGTCCGAATTGCGCGCATTGTTATCACCGATTCGTGATCATTCTCTAAAGGCGGAGCGACCTGCTGCCGAAGACGACTGTGACCTTGAAAGCACGGTTCGTCCCGGCTTCACCCCCACGAGCCGGCCCCGTCCCGCACCCCAGGAGGCCTGGTGTCCGTTCTCCTCGAGCAGCCCGCAAGCCTGGTCGCCTACCGCCCGAACAAGCCGACCGCCATGGTGGTCGTGGCCGACCCGCGCGTCCGCTCCACCGTCACCCGCCACCTGTGGGCGCTCGGTGTACGCGACGTCATCGAGGCCTCGTCCATCGCGGAGGCTCGTCCCCGCATCGGCAACCCCCGCGACATCTGTGTCGCCGACGTCCACCTGCCGGATGGCTCCGGCCTCACCCTGCTGTCCGAGACCCGCGCCGCGGGCTGGCCCAACGGGCTCGCCCTCTCCGCCGCCGACGACATCGGCGCCGTGCGCAACGCCCTCGCGGGCGGTGTGAAGGGCTACGTCGTCACCGGCACGCGCACCAACGTCGGGCTCCCCACCCGGCCGGGCGCCGCCCCCATCGGCGCCGCCGCCGCGCGTCTGCACCGCCGCCCCCCGGGTGCCCCGAGTCACCCGGGCGGCTACCGCGAGCTGTCCGGTCGCGAGGTCGAGGTGCTGCGGCTGGTCGCGGAGGGCCAGTCGAACAAGGCGATCGGCGTCTCCATGGGCCTGTCCGCCCTGACCGTCAAGAGCCACCTCGCCCGCATCGCCCGCAAGCTCGGCACGGGCGACCGGGCCGGGATGGTGGCGGTGGCCCTGCGCACCGGAATCATCCACTGACCCGCTCCCCCTCCCACCCCTTGTGATCACTCCCTCACCGGAAAAGGGGCCGGTGACCCGGTCCCCCGCCCCCTATGAACGGTTCGCGAACCCGCTGCTTCCCCGGCGTGACTGGTTTGCGACCCCACGGCGCCCGCCGACGGAACGTTCCGTCGGCGGGCGCCGTCCATCCACGGATACCCTTGACAGGTGACCGACGCCCACGACACCGCAGCAGACAGCCCACTGCGAACCACCGGAGGCGCTCCTCCGGACGACGGCGGATCTTCTGTTACGGAGGCGCCGACCCCTCTGCTGGAGCCGCGTGAGGGCATTCCGCCCGTCATCGCGGACGAAGCCGCCCTGGCCCGGGCCATCGCCGCCTTCGAGGCGGGCACCGGCCCGGTCGCCGTCGACGCCGAGCGGGCGTCCGGCTACCGCTACGGCCAGCGCGCCTACCTCGTGCAGCTGCGCCGCCAGGGCGCCGGCACGGCACTGATCGACCCCGTCGCCTGCCCCGACCTCTCCGCCCTGGGCGACGCCCTGTCCGGCACCGAGTGGGTGCTGCACGCGGCCACCCAGGACCTGCCCTGCCTGCGCGAGATAGGCATGGTGCCGACGCGGCTGTTCGACACGGAGCTGGCCGGGCGGCTCGCCGGGTTCCCCCGGGTCGGCCTCGGCGCGATGGTCGAGGGCGTGCTCGGCTTCGTCCTGGAGAAGGGCCACTCCGCCGTCGACTGGTCCACCCGGCCGCTGCCCGAGCCCTGGCTGCGCTACGCGGCGCTGGACGTCGAGCTGCTCGTCGACCTGCGCGACGCGCTGGAGAAGGAGCTGGACCGGCAGGGCAAGCTCGACTGGGCCCGCCAGGAGTTCCACGCGATCGCCTCCGCTCCCCCGCCGGAGCCCCGCAAGGACCCCTGGCGGCGCACGTCCGGCATGCACAAGGTGCGCCGCCGGCGGCAGCTGGCCGTGGTCCGGGAGCTGTGGCAGACCCGGGACCGGATCGCGCAGCGGCGTGACGTCTCGCCCGGCAAGGTGCTCGGGGACGCGGCCATCGTGGAGGCAGCGCTGGCGCTCCCGGCCGACGCCCAGGCGCTCTCCGCGCTGAACGGTTTCGGGCACCGGATGGGCAAGCGGCAGCTGGAGCAGTGGCAGGCGGCGGTGGACCGGGCGAAGGGCTTGAGCGAGGCGCAGCTGCCGCAGCCGGGGCAGCCCGTGACGGGCCCGCCGCCGCCCCGGGCGTGGGCCGACAAGGACCCGGCGGCCGCGGCCCGGCTGTCCGCGGCGCGGGCCGGGGTCTCGGCGCTGGCCGAGCAGCTGGCCATGCCGCAGGAGAACCTGATCACGCCGGACACCGTGCGGCGGGTGTGCTGGGAGCCGCCGGCCGTGGTGGACGCGGACTCCGTCGCGGCGGCGCTGGCCGGCCACGGGGCCCGGCCGTGGCAGGTGGAGCAGGTCACGCCCGTACTGGTGGCCGCCCTGTCCGCCACGGCGCCGTAGCGGGCGTTCCGTCACCTCGTAGCCCCCTGGGTGAAGCCGTTGTAGATGTAGCGCTGGAGGCACAGGAAGACGATCAGGGTCGGGAGGATCACCAGGATCGCCCCGGCCGAGATCGTCTCCCAGTGGGCGCCGAAGGGGCCCTTGAAGCGGAACAGCGACGTCGAGATCACGCCAAGGTCCTCCGAGGGCATGTAGAGGAACGGGATGTAGAAGTCGTTGTAGGTGGTGATGCCCTTGACGATCACCACCGTGGCGATCGCCGGCTTCAGCAGCGGGAAGATGATCTTGCGGTAGACCGTGAAGGCGTTGGCGCCGTCCAGGCGGGCCGCCTCGTCCAGGGAGACGGGGATGGACCGGACGAACTGCAGGAAGATGTAGATCGACACGATGTCGGTGCCCATGTAGAGGGCGATCGGCGCCCACAGGCTGTCGAACATGCCGAAGCCGTTGACGATCTGGAAGGTGGCCACCTGGGTCGTGACGCCGGGGACCAGCGCGGCGATCAGGAACAGCGCCACCACGACTTTGCGGAAGCGGAAGGTGAAGCGGTCGATGGCGTAGGCGGCCATCGAGCCGATCAGGACCGTGCCGCCGATGGCGAAGAGCAGGATCACCGTCGTGTTGGCGAACGCCGAGAGCATCCGGCCGTCCTGGAACGCCGTCACGTAGTTGTGGAGGTTCAGCGGGTCGCCGGGGAGGGCGAGGGCCCCGCTGTCGTCGGCCATCTCGCGCTCGGTCTTCAGCGACGTCAGCAGCACGGCCGTCAGCGGCAGCAGGACCACCACCGTCGCGGCGATCAGGGACAGGTACATCGCGGCGCGGGCGACTGCGCGGCGTGTCATACGAGGTCCACCTTGTCGTCGGGGACGAGGCGCCGCTGGATCCAGGTCACCGCCAGGACGATCAGCAGCAGCACGATCGCGGCCGCCGAGGCGAGTCCCGTCTTGTTGAACTGGAAGGCCAGCTTCACCGTCTGGATCACGAAGGTCTCGGTGCCGGTCGCCCCGCCGGTCATGATGTACGGGATCTCGAAGACCGACAGGGAACCCGAGATCGAGAGGATGACCGTGAGGGACAGCACCGGCTTGATGCCGGGCGCGATGATGTGGCGGAACTGGTGCCAGCGGTTGGCGCCGTCCAGCTCGGCCGCCTCGTACAGCTCCCCCGGGATCGACTGGATCGCGCCGAGGAAGAGCACGAAGTTCAGGCCCAGGTAGCGCCAGACCGAGACGGCGGCCAGGGAGGTGTTCGCCGACGCCGGGGTCCCGAGCCAGGCGCGGTCCGTCTCCACGCCGAGCAGGCCGAGGACGGAGTCGAGGGTGCCGCCGTCCTGGAAGAAGTAGAGGAAGACGAAGCCGATCGCCACCCCGTTGATCAGGTACGGGAAGAACAGCACGCCCTTGAAGAAGTTGCGGAAGCGGACGTTGAAGCTCAGGACCGTGGCGAAGTAGAGGGCGGCGGCGATCTGGACGACGGAGGCGGCCAGGTAGTAGCCGCTGACCCAGAACACCTCGAACAGGTCGGAGCGGGTGAAGAGTTCGGCGTAGTTGCCGGTGCCCGTGTAGTGCAGTTCGGGGCTCACGCCGTCCCAGTCGGTGAAGCTGTACGCGACCATGTTGGCGATCGGCGCGTAGGTGAAGACGATCAGCAGCGTCAGCGGGGCGAGCAGGAAGAGCCACGGGGTGGCCCCGCGCCACCGGCGTGCCGGGCGCGGGGCGGGAGCCGTTCCGGGGGCGGCCGGCCCCGGCGCCGGGGCGGCGGCCGCCTTCGCGGTGGTGTCCGTCATCAGGACCCCAGCGACTTCTGGCTCTCGGTCCACTTCTCGGCGAGACCGTCCAGGAAGTCGTCCAGGCTGCCCCGGGTGGCGCCGCGGGCGAGGTCGACCAGGTCCTGGCGGTAGTCGGGCTTGTTGATGCCGACCTCGGACTGGTTGTCGATGGCCTTCACCTGAGCGCCCTTGGTGTCGTCCAGATCGAGGATCCGCACCCCGGCCTCCTCGTACGGCTTCAGCACCTCGGGCAGCGGGGCGGACTTCAGCGGCGACAGGGCCAGGTTGTCCGCCGCGTACCCGGACTTCTCGGTGAACCAGTCGATCCAGGCGCGGGCGGCGGGCTTGTTCCCGGAGTGGACGTTGACGGCCTGGTTGTAGTCGGGCAGCGCCACCGCGCAGAAGGTGCCGTCCTTCTGGGCGGGGAACGGCATGAACCCGATGTCGGCGGGGTCGGCGCCGGCCTGCTCGGCCGCGGCCCGCATCTGGATGACGGCCCAGGAGCCCAGCCACATGGTGGCGATCTCGCCCTTGGCGATCTTCGGCTTGGACGCCTCCCAGTTGGTGGTCGTGGGGTCCTTCTCGATCAGGTCCCCGCGCACGATGTCGTGCAGCAGCGTGTCGGCGACGCGCAGATCGGCGCCCTCGGCCCAGGGATCGCCCTCGGCGAGCCGGGTGGTGGCCTGTTCGTCGCAGCTGACCGAGCCGTTGACCTGCGTCCACTGGGTGAGCGGCCACATGTCCTTGAAGTTGGTGTAGTAGGGGATCGCGTCGGTCCTGGCTCTGATCGCCTTGAGGTCGTCGAGGAACTCGGCCGGGGTCGTCGGCCAGTCGGTGACGCCGGCCTTCTGCCAGACCTTCTTGTTGTAGACGAAGCCGGGGACCGCGCCCAGCGGGCTCTGGCCGTAGACCTTGCCGTCGACGGTGGTGTAGTCGGTGAAGCGGTACTTCTCGCCGCGCTCGGCGCGACTGCCCAGCGACGCGAAGAACTTGGGGTAGTCCTTCTTCTCGATCACCCCGGGGATCATGAGGACGTCGCCGTAGTTCTCCGTGTTCATGCGGATCTTGACTTCGCCCTCGTAGTCCGTGATGCCGTCGAACTCGACCTTCACGCGGGGGTGGGTCCGGTTGAACTCGGCTGCGTACTTCTTCATGGTCCCGTCCTGCACGAGGTCGGTGCGGTGGGTGAGGACGGTGATGGTCCCGGTGACCTTGGACGGGTCGTCGGGCGCCTCGGCGTCGGCGCCCTTCGCGCTGCCCCCGGTGCCGGTGCAGCCGGAGGCGAGCAGGGCGGCGCCCGCACAGAGGGCGAGGAGGGTACGGCGGTTCATGTGCGTCAGCTCCGTTCGCGGAGAGGGACTCGGGACGGACGAGCACGTGCGGTATGGCTGGTTCGGCACTCTGACAGCGTCAGCTCAACCGGTAAAGTCCCAATCGCGCCAACGATGCGAAACCGACACACGACTCTTCACTGAACCGGTTAAGGGAGTGCGCATGCTGGAGGCCACACCGCTCGGCGACGGATGGACCCTGCGGTACGAGTCGGACACGCTGCCGGCCGCCGTCCCGGGCTGCGTGCACACCGACCTGCTGGCGGCCGGGGCGATCCCGGACCCGTTCCTCGGCCGCGCCGAGAGCGAGGTGGCCTGGGTGGGGCGCCGGGACTGGACGTACGAGCGGGAGCTGGACGGCCGGTCCGCGCAGGAGCAGACCGACCTGGTCTTCGACGGGCTGGACACCGTCGCCGAGATCTCCCTGGACGGGCGGCTGCTGGGGACGGTGCGGAACATGCACCGCTCGTACCGGTTCGACGTGACGGGCCTGGCCGGGCGGCTGTCCGTGCGGTTCGTCTCCGCCTACGCCGAGGCGGAGGCCGTCCGGGGCGGGCTGGGCGAGCGGCCCGGCGCCTACGCCGAGCCGTACCAGTACGTGCGCAAGATGGCCTGCTCGTTCGGCTGGGACTGGGGGCCGACCCTGGTGACGGCCGGGATCTGGCGGCCGGTGCGCCTGGAGCACTGGTCGACGGCCCGGATCGCCCGGGTCCGCCCCCTGGTCGCGGTCGAGGAGGGCACCGGCGTGGTCGAGCTGGCCGTCGACGTCGAGCGGACCCGGGTCGAGGCGCCGCTCACCCTGGAGGCGACGGTCGGCGGGGTGCGGGCCCGCGCCCAGGTCGAGGGCACCGAGGGGGTGGTGCGGCTGCGGGTGCCGGACGTGGCGCTGTGGTGGCCGCGCGGCTACGGCGGACAGCCGCTGTACGAGGTGGAGTTGCGGCTGCTGCACCGGGACGGCGAGCCGCTGGACGCATGGCGGCGGCGGGTCGGCTTCCGGACCGTCGGCCTGGACACCTCACCGGACGCCCACGGCACCGGCTTCACCCTGGCCGTCAACGGCGAACGGCTCTTCGCGCGGGGCGTGAACTGGATCCCCGACGACGTCTTCCCCTCCCGGATCACCCGCGCGCGCTACCGGGAGCGGCTGGAGCAGGCCGCCGGCGCGGGCGTGGACCTGGTCCGGGTCTGGGGCGGCGGGATCTACGAGAGCGAGGACTTCTACGACGCCTGCGACGAGCTGGGCCTGCTGGTGTGGCAGGACTTCCCGTTCGCGTGCGCGGCCTACCCCGAGGAGCAGCCGCTGCGCGGCGAGGTGGAGGCCGAGGCGCGGGAGAACGTCGTACGGCTGATGCCGCATCCCTCGCTGGTGCTGTGGAACGGCAACAACGAGAACCTGTGGGGCTTCCGGGACTGGGACTGGGAGCCTCGGCTGGCCGGGGACTCCTGGGGCGAGGGCTACTACCTGGGCCTGCTGCCGCGGGTGGTGGCCGAGTTGGACCCGACCCGGCCGTACACGGCGGGCAGCCCCTGGTCCGGGTCGTGGCGGCACCACCCGAACGACCCGGCGCACGGCACGCACCACTCGTGGGAGGTGTGGAACCGCGAGGACTACGCCGCCTACCGGCGCAGCGTGCCGCGGTTCGTGGCCGAGTTCGGCTGGCAGGCGCCGCCCGCGTACGCCACGCTGCGCCGGGCGCTGCCGGGCGAGGAGCTCGCCCCGGACTCCCCCGGCATGCTGCACCACCAGAAGGCGGACGACGGCAACGGCAAGCTCCACCGGGGGCTGGCGCGGCACTTCGCCGTGCCGGACGGGGACTTCGGCCGGTGGCACTACCTGATGCAGCTCAACCAGGCGCGGGCGGTCGCGGCCGGGATCGAGCACTGGCGGTCGCACTGGCCGGTGTGCGCGGGCACGGTCGTCTGGCAGCTCAACGACTGCTGGCCGGTGACGTCGTGGGCGGCGATCGACGGCGACGGCCGGGAGAAGCCGCTGTACCACGAGCTGCGGCGGCTGTACGCGGACCGGCTGCTGACGCTGCGCGAGGCGGACGGCGGGCTGGAGCTCGCCGCCGTCAACCATGCGGCGGACGACTGGGCGGGGACGCTGACCCTGCGGCGGATGTCCGTCGAGGGCGAGGTGCTGGGACGGGCGGAGGTGCGGCTGGCCGCCGGGGCACGGACCGTGGCCCGGCTCGGGGTGCCGCGCGAGCTGGCGCCCGCCGGGCCGAAGGAGTTCCTCGTCGCGGATGCGGAGGCGGAGGCGGACGCGGAGGCGGAGGCGGATGGTGACGGCGCCGGCGCCGGTGGTGCGGGCGGGCTGCGGGCCCTGCATTTCCCGGTGCCCGACCGCGAGGTCCTCTACCCCGTGCCCGAGTTCGAGGTCGCCCTCGCGCCGGGCGGTGTCACCGTGACGGCGCGCACCCTGGTGCGGGACCTGCTGCTCCAGGCCGACCGGCTGGACCCGGGCGCCCGGGCGGACCGGGGGCTGGTGACACTGCTGCCGGGCGAAGAGGTGACCATCGGGGTGCGCGGCTGGAAGACTCCGGACGCGGAGACCGCCCGTTCGGCCCTGTACTGCGTGGAGCCCACCCGATGACGGCAACGCCTGTCCCTCGCGTCACCATCAAGGACGTCGCCGCGCGCGCCGGTGTGTCCAAGGGTGCCGTGTCGCTCGCCTTCAACCACAAGCCGGGCCTGTCCGAGGCGACCCGGGACCGGATCTTCCGGGCGGCGCGGGAGCTGGGGTGGGCGCCGAACCTCACGGCGCGCACGCTGGCGGGCTCCCGCGTGGACGTGGTGGGGCTCGCGGTGTGCCGGCCGGCCCGGATGCTGGGTCTGGAGCCCTGGTACATGGAGTTCGTCTCGGGCGTCGAGAGCGTGCTGGCCGAGCACTCCTGCTCCCTGCTGCTGCGGCTGGTGCACACCCTGGAGGAGGAGGTGGGGGTCCAGGAGGCGTGGTGGAGGGGGCGGCAGGTCGGCGGGTCGATCCTGGTCGACTTCCGGGACGGCGACCCCCGGGTGGAACTGGCGGAGCGGCTGGGGCTGCCGGTGGTCGCCGTCGGGCATCCGTCGCTGACCGGGGGCCTCACGTCCGTGTGGACCGACGACGCCACGGCCGTGACGGAGGCGGTGCGCTATCTGGCCGCGCTCGGGCACCGGCGGATCGCGCGGGTGGGCGGGGCGGCGGACCTCGGGCACACCTCGATCCGGACGGCCGCGTTCGACGAGACGGCGGGCGCGCTGGGCCTGGCCGGGGCGTGGCAGGTGGCGACGGACTTCTCGGGGGACGCGGGGGCGCGGGCGACGCGGTCGCTGCTGACGGCGGCGGCGCCGGACCGGCCCACGGCGATCGTGTACGACAACGACATCATGGCCGTGGCCGGGCTGTCCGTGGCGGCGGAGATGGGGCTGCGGGTGCCTCAGGACGTGTCGCTGCTGGCGTGGGACGACTCGCAGCTGTGCCGGCTGACCCACCCGACGCTGTCCGCGATGAGCCATGACGTGCACGGATTCGGCGCGGAGGTGGCCCGGACGCTGTTCTCGGTGATCACCGGCGGTGAGGGCGGGTCGCACCCCGTGCCCACGCCGGTGCTGACGCCCCGGGGTTCGACGGCTCCGCCGATGGTGTGACCTTCGCCGCTCGACGGGTCAGGACTGTGCAGCTACGTTACCCACAAGTAGCATGGGACTGAGCGCGCGCTCAGCGCATCGCAGCAGCAATGCAGATCCTGACCCTGGAGGAGAGCCATCGTGCCTCGTACCGTCAGGGACGTCGTCTTCGTCGACGGCGTCCGCACCCCGTTCGGCAAGGCGGGCCCGAAGGGCATCTACCACGAGACCCGAGCCGACGACCTCGTCGTGAAGGCGATCCGGGAGCTGCTGCGCCGCAACCCCGGCCTCGACCCGAAGAAGATCGACGAGGTCGCCATCGCCGCGACCACGCAGATCGGCGACCAGGGCCTCACCATCGGCCGCACCGCGGGCATCCTCGCCGGGCTCCCGCAGTCCGTGCCGGGCTACAGCATCGACCGCATGTGCGCCGGCGCCCTGACCGCCGTCACCACGGTGGCCGGTTCCGTCGCCTTCGGCGCGTACGACATCGCCATCGCCGGCGGTGTCGAGCACATGGGCCGCCACCCCATGGGCGAGGGCGTGGACCCGAACCCGCGGTTCGTCTCCGAGAAGCTGGTCGACGAGTCGGCCCTCTTCATGGGCATGACGGCGGAGAACCTGCACGACCGCTACCCGCAGATCACCAAGCTGCGCGCCGACGAGTACGCCGTGCGCTCCCAGGAGAAGGCCGCCAAGGCGTACGCCAACGGCAAGATCCAGGCCGACCTGGTGCCGATCTCGGTGCGCCGCACCTCCCCCGAGGCCGGTGAGACGGGCTGGGGCCTGGTCACCGCCGACGAGCCGATGCGCCCGGGCACGACCCTGGAGAACCTCTCCGGCCTGAAGACCCCGTTCCGCGTCCACGGCCGGGTCACCGCGGGCAACGCGGCCGGTCTGAACGACGGCGCCACCGCCTCCCTCATCGCCTCCGAGGAGTTCGCGCGGGAGAACGACCTCCCCGTGAAGATGCGCCTGGTCTCCTACTCCTTCGCGGGTGTGGAGCCCGAGGTCATGGGCTACGGCCCGATCCCGGCCACGGAGAAGGCGCTGGCCCAGGCCGGCCTGTCCATCTCCGACATCGGCCTGTTCGAGATCAACGAGGCCTTCGCCGTCCAGGTCCTCGCCTTCCTCGACCACTACGGCATCGCCGACGACGACGAGCGCGTCAACCAGTACGGCGGCGCCATCGCCTTCGGCCACCCGCTGGCCTCCTCCGGCGTCCGCCTGATGACGCAGCTGGCCCGCCAGTTCGAGGAGCAGCCGCACGTCCGCTACGGCCTGACCACCATGTGCGTCGGCTTCGGCATGGGCGCGACGGTCATCTGGGAGAACCCGCACTTCGAGGGGGACAAGTGAGCACCACCGCCGAGCTTCTCAAGCAGGCTTCCGAGCTGTTCCCGGACGAGGTCGTCACGAGTGCGCACGTACGCCACTTCGACCTCCCCCTCGGTGCCGGGCGCTTCGCCCTGATCACCCTGGACAACGGCCACGACCACACCAAGCCGACCACCTTCGGCCCGGCCTCGCTGGCGAACCTGAACACCGCCATCGACCAGGTCGAGAAGGAGGCGGCGGACGGCGAGATCGTCGGTGTCGGCATCACCGGCAAGCCGTTCATCTTCGCGGTCGGCGCCGACCTCAAGGGCGTGGAGATCCTCAAGGAGCACGAGCACGCCCTCGCCATCGGCAAGGGCGGCCACGAGGTCTTCAAGCGGCTGTCCCAGCTGGCCGTGCCGACCTTCGCGTACTACAACGGCGCCGCGATGGGCGGCGGTGTCGAGGTCGGTCTGCACTGCACCTACCGCACCGTCTCCGCGGCCGTGCCGGCGTTCTCGCTGCCCGAGGTGTTCCTCGGCCTGGTCCCCGGCTGGGGCGGCTGCACGATCCTGCCGAACCTGATCGGCCCCGAGAAGGCCGTCTCGGTGATCATCGAGAACAGCCTCAACCAGAACAAGCAGCTCAAGGGCAAGCAGGTCTACGAGCTCGGGATCGCCGACGCGATCTTCGAGGGCGCGGACTTCCTGGAGCAGTCGCTGATCTGGACCTCCGCCGTCCTCAAGGGCGAGCTGGAGATCGAGCGCCCGGTGATCGACCGCGGCGAGGGCTGGGACCAGGCCGTCGCCAAGGGCCGCTTCATCGCCGACTCCAAGGTGCACGGCGCGGCCCCGGCCGCCTACCGCGCCCTGGACATCATCGCCGCCGCCAAGAACGGCGACCTGCAGCAGGGCTACGACGCCGAGGACCAGGCGCTCGCCGACCTCATCATGGGCGGTGAACTGCGCGCCGGGATCTACGCGTTCAACCTGGTGCAGAAGCGCGGCAAGCGCCCCGCCGGCGCCCCGGACAAGTCGCTGGCCCGCCCCGTCACCAAGGTCGGTGTCGTCGGCGCCGGTCTGATGGCCAGCCAGCTCGCGCTGCTGTTCCTGCGCCGCCTGGAGGTGCCGGTCGTGCTGACCGACATCGACCAGGAGCGCGTCGACAAGGGTGTGGGCTACGTCCACGCCGAGATCGACAAGCTGCTCGGCAAGGGCCGGATCAACCAGGACAAGGCCAACCGCCTCAAGGCGCTGGTGACCGGCGTCCTGGACAAGGCCGAGGGTTTCTCGGACGCCGACTTCATCATCGAGGCTGTCTTCGAGGAGATGGGCGTCAAGCAGAAGGTGTTCGCGGAGGTCGAGGCGGTCGCCCCGGCGCACGCGATCCTCGCCACCAACACCTCCTCGCTGTCGGTGTCGGAGATGGCGTCGAAGCTGCGGCACCCCGAGCGGGTCGTCGGCTTCCACTTCTTCAACCCGGTCGCGGTCCTGCCGCTGCTGGAGATCGTCCGCGGTGAGAAGACCGACGACGCCTCCCTGGCCACCGCGTTCGGCGTCGCCAAGAAGCTGAAGAAGACCGCGGTCCTCACCAAGGACGCCCCGGCGTTCGTCGTGAACCGCATCCTGACCCGCTTCATGGGCGAGATCCAGAACGTCATCGACGAGGGCACCCCCGTCGACGTCGCCGAGCGGGCCGTCGAGCCGCTCGGTCTGCCGATGTCGCCGCTGGTGCTGCTGGAGCTGGTCGGCCCGGCCATCGGCCTGCACGTCTCCGAGACGCTCAACAGGGCGTTCCCGGACCGCTTCACGGTCTCCCCGAACCTCAAGGCGGTCGTCGAGGCGGGCAAGCGCGGCTTCTACGTCTACGACAGCGGCAAGCCCGAGCTCGACCCCGAGGTCGCCGCGCTGCTGAAGCAGGGCGACACCGTCCTGACGGAGGAGCAGGTCCGCGAGCGGGTCCTGGACGCGGTGGCGCAGGAGATCGGCATCATGCTCGACGAGGGCGTCGTCGCCGAGGCGCAGGACATCGACCTCTGCCTCATCACGGGCGCCGGCTGGCCGTTCCACCTGGGCGGCATCACGCCGTACCTGGACCGCGAGGGTGTCTCCGAGCGCGTGAACGGCAAGAGGTTCCTGGCTCCGGGCGTGGCGAGCGTCCCGGCGTAACGCGTGACCCCCGAGGGGGGCGGGCGTACGGTGACCAGCCGTGCACCCGCCCCCCTCGGCCGTGGCCGGTGGCCGGAGCCGCGCTCCACCCGGTGCGGAAGGCGGCGGCTACCGGTGCGGGCGGCCGTGCAGGGCGGTCAGCAGCATCGGCAGGGCGTGCCGCAGCTCGCGGTAGCCGTAGGTGCCGGTGTGGGTCCCCGGGTAGAGGTGCGTCGTCACCGGGGCCCTCAGCGAGGTGAGTCGGTCGCTCAGCAGCCGGGTCTCCTCCGCGCAGACGGCCTCGGTGACGGAGACGACGTCGCCGCCCGCCAGCGCGACCCACTTCTCGGTGCCCGGGATGTGCGGTTCGGGGTCCGCACCGTCGAGAGGTCCGGGGGTTCCGTCGCCGGAGGCGAGGTAGACGGGCGTGCGGCGCAGGCCCTCGGCATGGCGGTAGGGGTCCCAGTCCAGCCACACCTTCCACTGCTTCCAGGGGTCCCCGAAGATCGCGTAGCCGTCCACCCCCACGAACTTCGCGCCGGACAGCCACATCTCGGGGTGCCGGATCGGGTGCACCGGCGCCCCGAACGCGGCGACCGCGCCGAACATGCCGGGGTTGCGGGCGGCGATCCCCAGGGCGCCGAAGCCGCCCTGCGACTCGCCGGCCGCCGCCCGGCGCGTCCCGGCACCGTACTTGCGCTCCAGCAGGGGCACGACCTCGCGCAGGAAGTACGTGCGTACCCGGGGCGGTCCCTGCCTGCCGTGGTTCCACCAGTCGGTCCAGAAGCCGAACAGCGGCATGCCGGGCATCACGACCAGGACGTCGAGCAGTTCGGCGAGTTCCTGCACGCGGAACATCGTCGTCCAGGTGGTGTGGTCGCCGTCGCCGCCCGCGAGCAGGTAGAGGGTGGGCCAGCGGTCACCGGGTCCGCGGCGGTCCCAGCCGCGGGGGGTGAGCAGGGCCACCCGGCTGGGGCCGCCCAGCGCCCGGGAGTCGAGGGTCAGCTCGATGAGCCGTTCGTCCAGGCGTCGTTGTGCGACGACCCGCCCCGAGGCATGGGCGGTGGCCGACCCCAGGAGCGACGCTCCGCCGGCGGTGAGCAGGGCCGCGCCGGTGAGCACCGTGCGGCGTCGTGCGTGCGAGTGTGGCATACCCGCATCTATCGACCGGTGCCCCGCGCGCCTTGAGCCCGTCGCGGGGCGGCACGCGGGTAGCGGTTCAGATCTCCCGCCAGGCCTCCAGGGCGAGCCCCGGCTCGTCCTTGCGGCGGGTCAGGCGCACGGTCCCCGTGGCGGGCGACAGGGACGCCGCGACGACCTCCTCGTGCTCGTCGAGCGCCACCGACACCAGGGCGCCGGAGGGCAGCGGCGGTCCGGACTCCGTCCACCACGCCCCGGCCGTCTCCCGCTCGGTGGGGTAGGCGGCGAAGGCGACCCGGCCGCTCGCCGACCGCTGCGCGAGCACGGTGCAGTCGTGCCCCTCGATGACGCAGCGCACGGCGGAGACGGGGCCCGGTCCGGCGGAGGCGAGGAGGGTCACCGGCTTGTCCCCGGGGCGCCAGGCGCACAGGTCTCCGGACAGGTCCGTGAAGAACAGGGTGGTGTGCCCGGCGGACGTGGCGAGTGCGCGCAGGGTGCCGGGACGGACGGGGGCGTCGACCCCCTCGGCCGGTTCGGGCTTCTTGCCGTCCCCCTCCTGCCGCCAGCGCAGGATCCGGCCGGACGCCGCGGCGTACACCTCGACCAGCCCGGACTCCCCCGTCACCGCGGCGAGTTCTCCCTCGACGCCGTCGCCCCCGAGGTCGTGCCAGGCTCCCCAGCCGCCCTTCACCTTCTGGTTGCGCAGACTGACTCCGCCGCCGCCGTTGCGCACGAAGACGTAGGCGCGTCCCGCGCCGTCGACGGTGACGGCGGGCGGGCCGGTGCGGTCGCCCTTCTTGTCCGGGTGGCCGATCGGGATCCAGTCCAGGGGTGCGAGACGGGGCCGGAAGTGCGTGGAGTGCACGAGCCCCGACTCCCCCGGCACGGTGGGCCGCCACGCGGCCAGGTGGGCGTACCCGTCGCCACCCTGGCCGACCGCCGGTCCCGGGAGCAGCTTCTGGGTGCCGCCGACGGTGCGGGGGGCGTCCTCCCAGGGGCCGCCGGGGCCGCGTTCGGCGCGGCACAGGACGGCGTCGCCGGAGGGCAGGTAGACGGTGAGGCGGCCGTCACGGCCGCGGATGAGCCAGTCGCCGTTCACCAGTTCACTTTATGCGGCCTCTCCGGCGGGACGTGCGGCCCACCCCCTGCCCCGGCGGTGTCCGCGTGCGACCCTGGCCGGATGAACGACACCACTCCGCTCCTCGTCGTCGTCGACGCCGCGAACGTCGTCGGGTCCGTGCCCGACGGCTGGTGGCGGGACCGCAAGGGGGCGGCGGAGCGGCTGCGTGACCGGCTGGCGGCGGACGGCGTGCCCGGGGTGGCCGGGCCGGTGGAGATCGTGCTGGTGGTGGAGGGGGCGGCCCGGGGGGTGGAGTCGGTGCCGGGGGTGACGGTGTCGTCGGCGCCGGGCAGTGGGGACGATCACATCGTGGAGGTCGTCGCGTCGGCCGGTGGGCGCCCGGTGCTGGTCGTGACGGCGGACCGGGAACTGCGGCGCCGGGTCGCGGAGGTGGGCGCGGAGGTGGCCGGGCCGCGTACGGTGCGCCCGTAGCGGTCCGGCTCCCGTGCGCGTGTGCGCGGCTAGGCGCCCCGGCCCCCGGCCTCCGCCCGCTCGCCCTTGGCCAGCCGGCTGTGCGTGCGGCCGTAGAGGAAGTACACGACGAAACCGGCGGCCATCCAGATCCCGAACCGCACCCAGGTCTCCGCCGGCAGGTTGATCATCAGCCAGAGGGACGCGCACACCGAGAGGATCGGGACGAGCGGCACCCACGGCGTGCGGAACGCCCGGTGCAGGTCGGGCCGCGTCCGGCGGAGGATGATCACGCCGATCGCGACGACCACGAAGGCGAACAGCGTGCCGATGTTCACCAGGGCGGCCAACTCCGTCAGCGGCGTGAACCCGGCCAGCACGGCGATGATCACACCGAGCAGGATGGTCGGCCGGTGCGGCGTCTTGAAGCGCGGGTGGACCTGCGAGAAGAACCGCGGCAGCAGTCCGTCGCGGCTCATCGCGAAGAACACCCGGGTCTGCCCGAGCAGCAGGATCATGCAGACCGTCGTCAGGCCGACCGCGGCGCCGAAGCTGATGAAGCCCCCGAACCACGGATGCCCGGTGGCCTTGAAGGCGTCGGCGAGCGGGGCGTCGACGGACAGCTCCTTGTAGTTCTGCATGCCGGTGACGACGATCGAGACGAGCACGTACAGCGTGGTGCAGATCAGCAGCGAGCCGAGGATGCCCCGCGGCATGTCCCGCTGCGGGTTCCTGGTCTCCTCCGCGGCCGTGGCGACCACGTCGAAGCCGATGAAGGCGAAGAACACGACCGACGCGGCGGTGAAGATGCCCATCACGCCGAAGTTGGACGGCGCCCAGCCGAACATCAGCTGGATCAGCGGGGCGTCGAGACTGCTGCCCGCATCCACCGGCTTGGCCTCCGGGATGAACGGGTCGTAGTTGTCGCCCTTGATGAGGAACGCGCCCGCGATGATCACCACGAGCACGACCGTCACCTTGATCGCGACGACGATGGAGGTGATCCGCGCGGACAGCTTCATGCCGAGGACGAGGATGACGGTCAGGACGAGGACGAGCGCGGCGGCGAGGATGTCGAACCCGAACCCGTCGGCGCCCTCACGGCTGCCCAGGGCCGCGGGCATCTGCCAGCCCGCGTTGTCCATGAGCGACTGGATGTAGCCCGACCAGCCGACGGCGACCACCGCCGTGCCGAGCGCGAACTCCAGGACGAGGTCCCAGCCGATGATCCAGGCGGGCAGTTCTCCGAGGGAGGCGTACGAGAACGTGTAGGCGGACCCGGCGACCGGGACCGTGGAGGCGAACTCGGCGTAACAGAGCGCGGCCAGCGCGCAGGCGACACCGGCCGCGATGAACGCCAGGGCCACCGCCGGGCCGGCGTTGTCCTTGGCGACGGTGCCGGTGAGGACGAAGATGCCGGTGCCGATGATCACACCGACGCCGAAGACGGTCAGATCAAGCGCGGACAAGGACTTTCTGAGGGCGTGCTCTGGCTCCTCGGTATCGAGGATGGACTGCTCGACCTTCTTCGTCCGGAAGAGGGTGCTGCTCATGGGTACCTCCCACGCTCGTCGTCCTCGACATGATCGAGAGGTGGCACCCTGCGTATGCCCAGGCGCCGGCGCATTCACGCCAATGGGCCGGTTGCACCACCCTCATGGTGGGGAAACCGGCCCATTGGGCACTCGTTCGGCGGCGCGCCCGCGTCAGTCGCGCGCGCTCTCCACCGGGTCCACGGCGTCGGAAAGGCCGTCCAGCTTGGCGACCAGCCCGGTGACCTGCCGGGCGATGTCCGGCGCGGTGAGGCCGATCTCGGCGAGCACCTCGGCGCGCGAGGCGTGGTCGAGGAAGCGCGGCGGGATGCCGAAGTCGCGCAGCGGCACGTCGACGCCCGCGTCGCGCAGCGCCTGCGCGATCGCCGAGCCGACACCCCCGACGCGGCTGTTGTCCTCGACGGTGACGACCACGCGGTGTCCCTCGGCCAGCGGCGCCATGGCCTCGTCGACGGGCTTGACCCAGCGCGGGTCGACGACGGTCGTGGAGATGCCCTGCTTGTCGAGCAGCCCGGCGATCTCCAGGCACATCGGCGCGAGGGCGCCGACGGAGACCAGCAGCACGTCCGGCCGGTCGGTGCCGGGCTCGCGCAGCACGTCCATGCCGCCGACGCGGCGCACGGCCGGTACGGCGGGGCCGACGGCGCCCTTGGAGAAGCGGACCACGGTCGGGGCGTCGTCGACGGCGACGGCCTCGCGCAGCTGGGCGCGGACCTGGTCGGCGTCGCGCGGCGCGGCCAGCCGCAGCCCCGGCACGACCTGGAGGATCGACATGTCCCACATGCCGTTGTGGGAGGCGCCGTCGGTGCCGGTGATCCCGGCCCGGTCGAGCACGAAGGTGACCCCGCACTTGTGCAGGGCGACGTCCATCAGCACCTGGTCGAAGGCGCGGTTGAGGAAGGTCGCGTACACCGCGAACACCGGGTGCACACCGCCGGTGGCCAGGCCGGCCGCGGAGACCGCGCCGTGCTGCTCGGCGATGCCGACGTCGTAGACCCGCTCCGGGAAGCGCTTGGCGAACTTGTCCAGGCCCACCGGCTGGAGCATGGCGGCCGTGATGGCGACGACGTCCTCGCGCTCCTCGCCGAGCCTGACCATCTCCTCGCCGAAGACGGAGGTCCAGTCGGCGCCGGAGGAGGCGATGGGCAGGCCCGTGTCGGGGTGGATCTTGCCGACGGCGTGGAAGCGGTCGGCCTCGTCCTGGAGGGCGGGCTGATAGCCGCGGCCCTTCTCGGTGAGGCAGTGCACGATGACCGGCCCGCCGAACCGCTTGGCCCGCGCCAGGGCGGACTCCAGGGCCTCCAGGTCGTGCCCGTCGATCGGCCCGACGTACTTCAGGCCGAGGTCCTCGAACATGCCCTGCGGGGCGATGAAGTCCTTCAGGCCCTTCTTGGCGCCGTGCAGGGTGTCGTACAGCGGCCGGCCGACGACCGGGGTGCGCTCCAGGACCTCCTTGGTGCGGGCGAGGAAGCGCTCGTAGCCGTCGGTGGTGCGCAGGGTCGCCAGGTGGTTGGCGAGGCCGCCGATGGTGGGCGCGTAGGAGCGCTCGTTGTCGTTGACGACGATGACGAGCGGGCGGTCCTTGGCGTCGGCGATGTTGTTCAGCGCCTCCCAGGCCATGCCGCCGGTGAGCGCGCCGTCACCGATGACCGCGACGACGTGGTCGTCGCGTTTCAGCAGCTGGTTCGCCTTGGCCAGGCCGTCGGCCCAGCCGAGGACCGTGGAGGCGTGGCTGTTCTCGATGACGTCGTGCTCGGACTCGGCCTGCGAGGGGTAGCCGGACAGGCCGCCCTTCATCTTCAGCCGGGAGAAGTCCTGGCGGCCGGTGAGCAGCTTGTGGACGTAGGACTGGTGGCCGGTGTCCCAGAGCACCTTGTCCTTGGGCGATTCGAAGACCCGGTGCAGGGCGATGGTGAGCTCCACCACGCCGAGGTTGGGGCCGAGGTGACCGCCGGTCTTGGAGACCGCTTCGACGAGGAAGCTCCGGATCTCCTCCGCCAGCTGGTTCAGCTCTTCCAGGCTGAGCCGGTCCAGATCGCGCGGTCCCCTGATACGGGTCAGCAGCGGCACCCGTGCCTCCTTGCAGTAGAGCTGTTCGAGCTGTTGCCGGGCGTGTCGAGTCTAATGTTCCGCTCCAGGGGACCGCGCCGCGGCCGTGGGTCATACGTCACGCAATCGGCTGTACCCATCTTGTGCCCCACCTACGACATGACTGTGCCCGGCACCTTCCGGCGCCGGGCACAGGGGTCCTTCTCCCGCGGTTACGCGCGACCGGCGGTCTTCTGCGTCCTGCGGGTCACCGCGTCGATCACGACCGTGGCCAGCAGCACACCACCGGTGATCATGTACTGCACCGGCGAGGCGATGCCCTCGAGGGCGAGCCCGTACTGGATGGACACGATCACCAGCACACCGAGCAGCGCGTTCCAGGTGCGCCCGCGGCCGCCGAACAGCGACGTGCCGCCGATCACCGCAGCGGCGATCGCGTTCATCAGCAGGTCACCGCCGCCGGCGCCCTGGTTCGCCGCCGCGATCTTCGAGGCGATGAACAGACCGCCCACCGCGGCGAAGGTGCCGGAGATCGCGAACACCGAGATCCGGACCATCTCCACGTTGATGCCGGCGCGCCGGGACGCCTCGACGCTGCCGCCGAGCGCGAACACCTTGCGGCCGTACGAGGTCCGCCGCAGCACGAAGTCCGTCACCAGCAGCACCACGATGAAGATCACCACGGCCAGCGGCAGGCCCTTGTACTGGTTGAAGACGACGGCGACGGCGAAGGCGAGGACCGCCAGCAGCACCGTGCGCACGATGGTCTCGCTCAGCGGCCGCGACGGCACGCCCGCGGCCTCGCGCCGCCGGTTGCCGAGGAAGGAGCTGACGAAGTACCCGGCGGTCACCACGGCGGCCAGACCGTACGCGGCGGCCACGTCGGAGAAGTAGTAGCTCGTCAGCTGCGCCACGACGCCGTCCGCGTCGAGGTTGATGGTGCCGTTGTCGCCGAGGATCTGGAGCATGAAGCCGTTCCAGAACAGCAGGCCGGCCAGCGTGACGGCGAACGCCGGGACGCCGATCTTCGCGAAGAAGAAGCCGTGCAGCGCGCCGGCGACCGTGCCGGTGAGGATGGCCAGCACGAAGGCGAGCCATTCGTTCATGCCGTTGCTGACGTTCAGCACCGCGAAGCTCGCGCCCGCCACACCGCTGACCGAACCGACCGACAGGTCGATCTCGCCCAGCAGCAGCACGAACACGATGCCGACGGCGATCATGCCCGTGCCGACCATGGCGACGGACATGTCGGACAGGTTGCCCGCGGTGAGGAAGTTGGAGTTCAGGCTGGTGAAGATGGCCCAGATGATGATCAGGCCGATGACGACCGGGATGGAGCCCAGGTCGCCGGACTTCATCTTGCGCCGGAACTCGGTGACGTAGCCCGCGAGGCCCTGCTCGCGCACCAGCAGCCGGGGGTCGACGACCGTGACGGCGGCCTTGGCCGCCTCGGGGTTCTCCACCACGTGCTCGTCGGGGGCTCCCGTGGCCGCGGAGGTCTTGTCGATGCTCACTTGGAACCCTCCCCGTTCGTGCGCGCCGCACGGCGGGTCACGGCGTTGTCGGTGGCGCCGGTGATGGCGGAGATGATCTCTTCCTGCGAGGTCGACTTGACCTCGAAGACGCCGTTGTTGCGGCCGAGGCGCAGCACGGCGACCTTGTCCGCGACGGCCTTGACGTCGGCCATGTTGTGGCTGATGAGGATCACCGCGTGGCCGCGCTCGCGCAGCCGCTCCACGAGGTCGAGGACCTGCGCGGTCTGCTCGACGCCGAGGGCGGCGGTGGGCTCGTCGAGGATGACGAGCTTGGGCTCGCCGAGCATGGACCGGGCGATGGCCACCGTCTGGCGCTGACCGCCGGAGAGGGAGGCGATCGGGATGCGCACGCTGGGGATGCGGATCGACAGCGTGTCGAGCAGCTCCCGGGAGCGGCGCTCCATCTCGACCTCGTCCAGGACGCCGCGCTTGCGGATCTCCCGGCCGAGGTAGAGGTTGCCGACCACGTCGATGTTGTCGCACAGCGCGAGGTCCTGGTAGACGGTCGCGATGCCCAGGTTCTGGGCGTCGTGCGGCTTGTTGATCTGGACGGACCTGCCGTCCCATTCGATGACGCCCTCATCGATGGGGTGCACGCCGGCGATCGTCTTGACCAGCGTGGACTTTCCGGCGCCGTTGTCGCCGACCAGGGCGACCACCTCACCGGCGTGGACCTCAAGCTCTACGTCGGTGAGCGCCTGTACGGCACCGAACCGCTTGGAGACCCCGCGCAACGCCAGCACGGGCGTAGCGGACACGTGAACCATCTCCTTCGCCGCCTGACCCGGCGGGAGGTTGTGCAGAAGTGTGGGAGGAGTGATCCGTCCGGCGCCCCGCGGAGCTTGCGGGGCTGGTGTGGCGGGGCGCCGGAGGAACTCGGGGCACCGCGTCCCGTGCGGGTCGAGGGAGCCCGGTGCGGGCTCCCTCGGCCCCGGAGGGACCCGGTGGCTGCTTACTTGAGACCGATCTTGTCGCAGGCGGCCTTGTACTTGCCCGCGCAGATCTCGTTCACGGTGTAGATGCCGTCCTTGATGACGGTGTCGTTGATGTTGTCCTGGGTCAGCGAGACGACCGGGACCAGGATCGAGGGGATGCCCTTGGTGGTCGGGCTGTCGACCTTGTCCTTGGCGAGCGAGTCGAGCGACTTGCCCTGCGCGAGGGCGACGGCCATCTCGGCAGCGACGTCGGCCTCCTGCGGGTACGGCTTGTAGACGCTCATGTACTGCTCACCGGTGACGATGCGCTGCACACCCGCGAGTTCGGCGTCCTGGCCGGTGACCGGGATGTCGGCGATGCCGGCGGCCTTCAGGGCGGTGATGATGCCGCCCGCCATGCCGTCGTTGGCGGAGTAGACGCCGACGATCTTGTCCTTGCCGAGGGCGGAGATGGCGCCCTCCATGTTGGCGTTGGCGTTCTCCGGCTTCCACTCCTTGGTGTCGTACTCGCGGCCGATCTTCACCTTGCCGTCGAGGACGGAGTGCGCGCCCTTCTTGAACTGGGCGGCGTTCGGGTCGGTGGAGGAACCGTTCATCATGACGATCTGGCCGTCCTTGGCCTTGTCGCCCAGGGCCTTCAGCAGGGCCTCGCCCTGCGTCTTGCCGACGGTCTCGTTGTCGAACGAGGTGTAGGCGTCGATCGGGCCCTCGGCCAGGCGGTCGTAGGCGACGACGGGGATGCCCGCGTCCTTGGCCTTCTTCACCGAGCCGGCGATGGCCTTGGAGTCCACCGCGTCCACGATCAGCACGTCGACCTTGTTGGTCACCATCGTGTCGACCTGCTGGTTCTGCGTGCTGGCGTCCTGCTTGGCGTTGGCGTAGACGACCTCGCCCTTGCCGTTCGTGAGCTCCTTGACCTTCTTCTCGATGAGCGGACGGTCGAACTTCTCGTAACGGGCGGTCGCGTTCTCCGGAAGGAGCAGGCCGACCTTGATGTCGTCGCCCTTCTTGGCGGACCCGGAGGAGTCGGCCTTGTCGCCGGACTCCTTGGCGCTGCCACAGGCAGCAAGCGAAACAGCCATCGCACCTGCGGCAACAGCAACGGCGGCACGACGCATACGCGTGTTCACTTCACAAACCTCCCTGACGAGGCCGCGACATTGCGGCCGAGGTGGCTGGAAGTCAACTCGGCCACACGTGCGACGTCAAGAAGTAAATCCTTAACGAGATGGCAACGGTGCCATCCGTTCTCTAAGTGAAGGCAGGCGCCGCCGCCTGCAGCGCCCCGGCCGCAGTTCCGTCCAAGAGTGTCGAATCGCCCATCTCGCTGAGGGCGAGAGCGAGCGCTCCGAGGACCTCGGCGCGACCGCCGAGGGCACCGGGGAGAACGGACAACTGGCGTGCCGCGCTGGGGATGGCGTAGCGGCCGACGGACTCCCGGATGGGCCCGAGCACCAGCTCACCGGCCTCGGCGAGATCACCGCCGAGGACCACACGGCTCGGGTTCAGCAGATTGCAGAGGTTGGCCACCCCACTGCCGATATGGCGGCCGACGTCGGCGATCACGCGACGGCAGCCCGGGTCTCCGTCCCGTGCGAGCCTGACGACGCCTTCCATGGTCAGATCGGTGCCGTGACTGGACTGGAGGAGCGGGAGCACGTAGCGCGCGGCCGCGAAGGTCTCCAGGCAGCCGCGGTTTCCGCAACGGCACACGGGGCCGGATTCGTCGAGTGTAATATGCCCGATTTCTCCGGCGGTGCCGCCGGGGCCCCGGTAGATCTTGCCGTTGATCACCAGACCGGCGCCGACACCGCTGGCGACCTTGATGTACGCCAGGTCGCGGACGCCCCGGCCGCTGCCCCAGACCATCTCGCCGAGGGCGCCGAGGTTGGCGTCGTTGTCCACGTGCACCGGGACGCCCAGGCGGCCGCGGAGCTCCTCGGCGGGCTTGGTGCCGGTCCAGCCCGGGAGGATGGCGGTGGAGCCGAGCGTGCCGGACTCCACGTCGATGGGGCCGGGCACGCCGAGACCGACCCCGGCGATCTTGGAGCGGTCCACGCCGGTGGCCTCGACCAGGCGTGTGACCAGCTGTTCCGCGCGGTCGAAGCCCTGGGTGGAGGAGGCGTCGACGTCCAGCGGCTCGGACTCCTCGGCGAGGACCTGGTGCGCGAGGTTGCCGATGGCGACCCGCAGGTGGGTGTGGCCGAAGTCGACGCCGATGACGATGCCGGCGTCCCCACTGAGGGAGACGCTGCGGGCCCTGCGGCCGCCGGCGGAGGTGGGGGTGACCTCCACGGTGCCGCTGTCCTTCAACTCCCGGACGATGTTGGAGACCGTCGCCGCCGACAGACCCGTCGTCCTCGCGATCTCCGCCTGGGTGAGGGAACCCGCCAGGCGGACGGCTCGTACGACCCGCTCCAGGTTGGCTCGGTGCAGCGATGACTGAGACCCCGGAGTCTCCACGACGACCTCCTGCGCGCGGGGCCGCTTCGATGAGACCCCGTCTATGTCCAACTAGTGAACTCTAAGCTGAGCCGTTCGGGTTGCCTCCCGTCAAGAGGTTGAACTGATTCCGGGGTGTGCGCATACCGTCGCGTACGGCTACGGACGGAGCGGGGGGCCGGCCGGCCCGGCCGTCATTCCGGCAGCAGCCGGGCCGCGTCCACCCGGTGCAGGTGCACCAGCAGATCGGAACTGGGCCGCAGCGCCGTCGGGGCCAGCGGGACGGGCCACACGGTGCCGATCTCCCTGGTGGGACGCGGCACGTCCAGCCACCGGCGGGCGGGCTCGGGGACGGTGCGCAGGTCCAGCAGGTAGTCCCGGAAGGGGACCCGGTCGAGGGTGTGCTCGTTGGTGCCGGGGGCCGGCGGCCCGACCGTGAAGGTCCGCAGGGTGTTCTCCGGACCGTAGGCGACGAAGGAGCCCCGGCCGAAGCTGGTGCGCAGACTCACATAGCCGCCGCCGAAGCGGTCCCGGAGGAAGGCGCCCTGCGGCCGGGGGTACTCGGGGCTGTTGCTGACCAGCGCCACGTGGCCGTCGTGTGCGGCGAGGAGGATCCGGTCGCCGGTGAACCGGTGCCACCAGGTGAGGTTGGCGGCCATCTGCTCGTCCCGGTACAGGTCCTGCTGGACGAGCTGTTCCTCGTCGTCCGTGTCGAACGAGTAGAAGCGGGTGTTCTGCGCGATGACCCGGGCGTGCTGGACGGTGAGCCGGAACTCCCGGCGGTCCGGGCCGGGCGGCAGCGAACGCAGCAGCGCGTGGGCCTGCCGGGCGCGGCGGGCCAGGTCGAGCCGCTGCTGCTGGGGACGGCTCTTGAACTCGCGGGTGGCCTCCAGCACGCTCCCGGCGGGGTGGTCCCGGTACAGCTCGGAGAAGCGGCGGTACCGGTCGGGATGGTGGCGTGCCACGTAGTCCAGCACCCGGTCGTACAGCTCGGGTTCGACGGGGACGATGTCGTCGCCCACGAACCGGACCTTCCGGTCGTGCCGGGTGTTGTACTCCCGCATCCACCGGAAGAGGTCCAGGTACTCCTGGTTGTTCCACAGGCGGTCCTCGCTCTGGAGGACCTCGCGCATGATCTGCCGGATGTCGCCCTCGCCGGTGAGCACCCACTGGTCGATGCGCAGCCCGGCGTTCCAGCCGGCCTCCCGCGCGAAGGAGGTGAAGCCCTTCTCCCGGGCCAGGTGGCGGAAGACGCGGTGCTGGAAGGTGAAGAAGTCGTGCGAGCCGTGGGTCGCCTCGCCCACGCCGACGATCACGGCGTCACCGACGGCCCGGCCGAGCGGGCGCAGGTCGCGGAGGTCCCCGTACGGCTCGGTCCCGGCGAGCGGGCGGGCGGCCTCGGTGAGCGCGGCGACGACCGGGTCCGTGCTCCCCTCCCGCCCGTGCGCCCGGGGAGCGTCGAGCTGCACCAGCAGCGAGAGCAGCAGGGTCAGCAGCAGCGCGGGGACGACGGGGACGGGCAGCGGCAGGGCGCGGGCGCGGCTCGGAGCCGGGACGGCGCGGTCACGGCTCGCCGTGCGGGCGGGGGCGGCGCGGTCGCGGCTCGCCGTGCGGGCGGGGGCGGGCATGGGCATACGCTCCTCGGGATTCGGGTGGCCCCCCGAGCACAGGATGGGTCAGCGGCCGACGGGCCGCCCGCCCGCGAGCGGTCCGTTGGCCCGTCGGGGCCACGGGCGGGGACCCGGGCCACCCCTGGGGAGCAACCCGGGCCGGCCCACCGGGCGGGCGCACGGGCGCTGAGCCGGCTCGGCGCGGCGGCGGAGCGGCGGGGCACCGCGGGGCTGCTTCGCCGGGTCACTTCCCGGCGAGGGCCTCGAAGAGCCGGATGTCCTGCCGGGAGACGGCGCCCCGGGGGTAACAGCGCGCCACCGATCCGGCCCACCGGGCGCACGGGTGCACAGCTGGCTCGGCGGGGCGGCGGGCGGGGACCCGGGCCACCCCTGGGGAGCAACCCGGGCCGGGCCGGCCGGGCCGCAAGGCACCGCGGCGCGGCTTCGCCGGTTCACTTCTCGGCGGGGGCCGCGAAGAGCCGGATGTCCTGCCGGGAGACGGCGCCCCGGGGCGTCAGCGCGCCACCGGTCCGGCCCACCGGGCGCACGAGGGCGCAGCCGGCTCGGCGGGGCGGCCAGGGCCACGGGCGGGGACCCGGGCCACCCCTGGGGAGCAACCCGGTCCGGCCCGCCGGGCGTACCGGCGCTCAGCCGGCCCGGCCGGGGCGGAAGGCACCGCGGCGCGGCTTCGCCGGGTCACTTCCCGGCGGGGGCCGCGAAGGGCGGGGTGTCCTGCCGACAGACGGCGCCCCGGGGTGGCAGCGCACCGGTGAGGAAGTAGCGGACCTCGTGCCGGGCGGCGCAGGCGCTCGGGTTGAGCAGCGTGGTGTGGCCGTGGCCGCGGACGGTGAGCAGGCGGGCGTTGCCCAGGTGCCGGGTGGCCGCCACCGCGGCCCGGTGGGGGGTCGCCGGGTCGTGGGTGGTGTTGACGGTGAGGACGGGGACGGCGGAGCGGTTCCACGGACCCGTGTAGGGGTCGGCCGCCCGCGCGGGCCAGGTGGCGCACGGTTCGGGCAGCCAGGCCCAGTACCGCCCGACGTCGCCCGACCGGGCCCGGGCGTACCGCTCGAAGTGGTGGTAGCGCCGTGGATCGCGTGGGACGGGGCTCTCCGAGCACTCCACGGCGTAGGCCGGTTCCACCTCCGGGTACGCCGGTTCCCCGTCGCCCTCCGGGGGCGCCGGAGCCCGGAGCGCCCCGGTGGCGCCGGTGGCGCCGCGGAGGGACGGCGTGCCGCCCTCCCACAGGTCCTGCAGGTCCTCGGCGAGTTCGGTCCACCCCGGGTCGACGACGTAGAGCCCGTTGACGACGGCCCCCACGGTGGCCGCGTAGGTCGCCTCCCCCTGGGGGCGCTCGCGCAGGCGACGCAGCAGCCGTTCGAACTTGTCGCGGGTGGCCCGCGGGGAGCCGGCCGAGAAGGCGCAGCGGTCGGCTGTCGTACGGCCGCACAGGGCGAGGAAGCGGGACAGGGTCCGGGCCGACCCGAGGTCGGCTCCCTGCCGCAGTTCGGTGGGCAGGGCGGGACGCATCCGCACCCACCGGACCGGATCGACGTTGCCGTCCAGGACCATGGCGCGGACCCGGTCAGGGAAGAGGCCGGCGTAGGTCGCGCCGAGGAACGTGCCGTAGGAGACGCCCAGATAGCTGAGCCTGCGGTCGCCCACCGCCCGGCGCAGCAGGTCCAGGTCGCGGGCGGTGTCGGCGGTGGAGACGTGCCGCAGCAGCGCCGGGACGCGCTGCTCGCAGAGCCGGCCCAGCTCGGCGAAGGCGCGGATCCAGTTCCCGCGTTCGCGGGCGCCGGCGGGGAAGCCGTCCGGCACCCGCTCGGCCCAGGCCGCGAACTCCTCCGCGGAGCGGAAGCACCTGACGGCCGTCGAGCGCCCGACGCCGCGGGGGTCCCAGCTGACGATGTCGAACCGCTCGCGCAGCGCGCGCGGGAGGAGTTCGTACGCCACCGGCAGCGCCGCCGTCCCGGCGGCCGCGTTGCCGGGGCCGCCGGGGTTGAAGAACAGCGAACCGACGCGTCGGCCCGGGTCGGTGGCCGGTCGTTTGATGACGGCCAGTTCGATCGTGCGCCCGCCGGGGCGCCGATGGTCGAGCGGGACGGCGGCCGTCGCGCAGGAGAAGCCCGGCGCGTCCGGGCAGGGGCCCCAGTCCAGCGCGGGGACGGCGGCCGGGGCGGTCCGACCGCCGGCCGCTGCCGGGGTGGAGGCGGGCAGGGCGCAGGCCACGGCCGCTGCCACGGCGATGCCCTTCCACCACGGGCCCGTTCGGCGAGCTGACATGCGTGATCCTTCCGGGATGACCGGCTCTCGGGCACTGTGCCCTCACACGCAGCCTGCAGAAGGCGGACCGGGGGTGCTCGCGAGACTGACCCGTCCGGGCGGCGGCTACTTCAGCGCGCCCGCCGTCAGCCCCTGGACCACCTGCCGCTGGAAGACGATGTACGCGGCGAGCACCGGCAGCATCGCCATCACCAGCCCCGCGAACAGGCCCGACCAGTCGCCCTTGTACCCCTGGCTCACCGCCAGCTGCACCAGCCCCTGGGTGAGGACGCGCTTGTCCGGGTCGGTGTTCAGCACCGTCGGCAGCATGTACTGGTTCCACTGCCCCAGGAAGTTGAAGATGCCGACGCTGATCAGGCCGGGCTTGGCCATGGGCAGCATGATCTGGAAGAACGTGCGGCTGTGGGACGCCCCGTCCACGAACGCCGCCTCCGCCACCGAGGTCGGCAGGGTGCGGAAGAACGCCGTGAGGAAGAAGACCGTGAACGGCAGCGAGTAGGCGATGTAGACCAGGATCAGGCCGTGGATGGTGTTCAGCAGGCCCATGTTGTTCACGACGTAGAACAGCGGGACCAGCGCGAGCATGATCGGGAAGCTCATGCCGCCGATGAACAGGTAGTAGATGAAGCGGTTGCCGGGGAAGTCGAAGCGGGCCAGGACGTAGGCCGCCATGGAGCCGAGGACGAGCGTGCCGACGAGCGAACCGCCCACCACCAGGACGGTGTTGAGGAAGTAGTCGCTCATGTTGGCCTGGGTCCACGCCCGCGACCAGTTGTCGAAGTGCAGCGAGTCCGGCAGGGACCAGGGCGAGCTGAAGATGGAGCGGTCGTCCTTGAAGGACGTCATGACCGCCCAGAGCAGCGGCATGACCACCATGATCGCCCAGATGACGAGGACGCCGTGGGAGAAGACGTTGAGGACGGTGCCCTCTTTCTTCTCCTTGCGCGGCGGGGCCGGCGGCAGGTCCTCCTTGGTGAGGACCGGGCCGGACCCGGCCGGGAGCGGAGCGGGGGTTTCGGTGGTCTTCATCAGTACTCCAGCCGCTCGCGACGGCCCAGCCGCATCACCACGGCGGCGAAGGCCAGCGTGACGACGAGCAGGGCGACACCGATGGTGGTGGCGTAGGCGGCCTGCCCGTCCCGGAACGCCTTCTGGTAGACGTACAGGACCATGACGGTGGTCGAGTAGTCGGGGCCGCCCGGCCCGGTCGTCATGATCTGCACGACCGCGAACGACTCGGCGCCCAGGGCGAGGATGCCCATGTAGACCCAGCCGGACTGCACGGTGTCCCACAGCAGGGGCAGGGTGATGCGGAAGAACGTGGTGATGCGGTTCGCGCCGTCCAGCAGGGCCGCCTCGTACATCTCCCCCGGGATGGAGGCCATGCCGGCGGAGAAGAGGACGACGAAGAAGCCGACCGTGGACCAGACGAGGACCGCCATCACGGCCCACAGCGCCAGGTCCGGGTCGCCCAGCCACAGCGGCTGGACGCCGTCCAGGCCGATGCCGCGCAGCATCGAGTTGATCGCGCCGCTGTCCGGGTTGTACGCGAACGCGAACAGCAGCGCGACGATGGCGATCGAGAGGACCTGCGGGAAGAAGTAGACGATTTTGTAGAACCCGGAGCCGCGGACGCCGGTGACGACCGGGCCGTTCCTTCTCTTTCTGCCGCCCACGTTGATCATGAAGGCGAAGAACAGGGCGAGGCCGATCGTCACCACCGGCAGCAGGAGGGCGAACAGCAGGCTGTGCTGCAACGACTTCCAGAAGATCTCGTCGTCGAGCATCCGGCTGTAGTTGCCGAAACCGACCATCTTGAATTCGGGGCTCAGGCCGGTCCAGTCCGTGAACGAGTAATAGATGGACTGGATGAACGGCCAGACCACGAAGAGCGCGTACAGTCCCAGGGGCAGCGCGAGGAAGCCCACGATGAACCGGTACTTGCCGTGCTGCATCGCCACTCCGGTGCCGTTGCGGAAATTGGGTTTCCGGTGCCGTTACTGGTGCTTGTAGTGCTTGATGGAGTCGTCGTTTGCGGCCTCGTCGGCGAAGCCCTGGATCTTCTTGATGGCCTCGGCCGGGGTGAGGCGGCCGGCCATCATCTCGCCCAGGCCGGACACGCCGATCTTCTCCTTCTGCAACTGCACGTACCAGTCCTGCAGACGGGGGTTCACCACGTTCTCGCCGGCCTTCTCCAGTGCCGCGACACCCGACTTGAGACCGGGGGTGAGGGGGATGCCGTCGGTGCCGCCGTTGTACGCGGTCAGCGACTTCACCTTGCTGGTGAAGTTCTTCGAGGACGCCTCGCTGAGCATGATGCGCAGCTGCTCCATGCCGCCGGGGGCGTTCTTCGCCTTGGCCGGGACGATGAAGGGCTCGCCTCCGGAGGCCCAGATGGTGCCGAACGGCATCTTGTCGGAGGAGTCGAGTCCGGTGGGTGCGGAGACGGCCAGGCCGAAGTCCTCGGGGATGACGTTCGCCGACTCGTTCTCCACCCAGGAGCCGTTCGGGAGGAACAGCGCCTTGCCCTCGGCCCAGGCGGTCTGCGACTGGATGTGGTCCAGGCCCGGGGTGCCCTTGAGGACGTAGCCCTTCTTGTAGAGCTCGTAGTACGCCTCGAAGCAGTCCTTGACGGCCGGGTGCTTCCAGGCGTTCGGCTCCAGGTTGTCGATGGCGTCGAGGACCTCGCGGCCGCCGACCTTGCCGATCATCGGGTAGAGCGAGAAGGGGATGTAGTACGGGTACTTGCCCGCGTACGTCCAGCCCGCCATGCCCTTCTTCTTGGCCTTGGCGCAGACCGCGAGCATCTGGTCCCAGGTCTCGGGGTACTGCTCGTCGAGCGAGTCCAGCGCCTTCTGCGAGTACCAGACGCCGTACACGGTGTAGGCGTAGTACAGGATCCAGACCTTCTCGCCGTCGAACTGGCCCATCTCGACGATGCCGGGGCGCAGCGTGTCGCGGACCTTCTTGGCCGGGTCGTCGTAGGAGGGCGCGTCCAGCAGCGGGGTGAGGTCGCTGAGCTGGTTCTTGCCGACCAGGACGCCCATGTCCATCTGCTCGGCGCCGGAGTTGTCGATGAGGTCCGGCGGGGTGCCCTGGTTGAAGCGGGGCTGCAGGGTGGACTGGATCTTCTGGGTGGCGGAGAACTTCACCGCGGCCTTGGGGAAGTTCTTCTCGTAGATCTTCACCGCGTCCTCGGCGTACTCCTTGCCGAAGCCGCCGTCGAACAGGACGAACTCCATGCCGGCGGTGTCGTTGACCGCGAGCGGGTTCTTCGCGGTCTTCTTGCCGGCCTTGGCCTTGTCACCGCTGTCGCCGCCGCCGCTGCTCGCGCAGGCGGACAGGAAGCTCATGGTGGGGACGGAGATCAGCCCGAGCGCGGCGGACCTTCTGATCAGATCACGGCGGCCGACACCCTCGGTGCCGGGGTTCTCGGCGGAAGTGGATCCCATGCTCAAGTCCTCGCCTTCTCCAGGACTCAGGCGGTGAACCGGATCCTCGCCGGCACCGCGATCGGGTCAAGCTGGGTCGTGCAGGAAAGTGCGGGTGGTGACGTGCACATCGTGTGAATCGCCCGACAGGTATAGTCCACTTCCCGCCAGCGGAGCAAGATCGAACACAAGGTTGGCCGCGGGTCTTATCCGAGTTGAGACCTCGCGGAAGTATGAGCGGCCTGTGTGTTTCACGCCGGAAAAATCCCGGTCGCCGCGCCCGAATGCCACAGGCAACACCCTTGACACCACCCGGCACTTGAGCAACTACTGGTCCTTGCGCATCGAAGGTGACAACGTTGTCCACTGCGCAGGGAGGGTACCCGTTGATGCAGCGGAAAGCTCGGCACAGATGGGGTTCGGCGGTCGTGTCGGCGACCGCCTTCGCTTTGGCCCTGAGTTCGCAGGGAGTTGCGATCGCACTGCCCCAGGCCCCGGAGAGACCCGATCGGGGGTTCATGTCCTCCTTCGAGGCGGACGACCCGGTTCCGGACTGGCTCAACACCGTCGACACCGGCCCCGACGGCGGCAAGCGCGCCTCCGGGGTCGACGGCGGTTACAGCAGCGGCATACCCGGCAATGTGACCGACCAGGTCACGGACGTCCGGGCCAGCGCGGAGAACACGGGCGGCGGGGAGGTGAAGGAGAACCTCGTCGACGGTGAGCCGAGCACCAAGTGGCTCGCCTTCGAGCCCACCGGCTGGGTGGAGTTCGACCTGGACAAACCAGTCAAACTGGTGCGTTACGCGCTGACGTCGGCCAATGACGCCGCCGAGCGCGATCCCAAGGACTGGACCCTGAAGGGGTCGGCCGACGGCAAGGAGTGGACCACGCTCGACACCCGCTCCGGGGAGTCCTTCCCGGAGCGCTTCCAGACGAAGACCTACGACCTGGCCGAGCCCGCCGAGTACCGGCACTTCCGGCTGGAGGTCACCCGCAACAACGGCGGCGGCATCCTGCAGCTCGCCGACCTCCAGCTGTCCACGGGCGGCAGCGACGGGCCGGTCCCGCAGGACATGCTCTCCCTGGTCGACCGGGGTCCGAGCGGCTCCCCCACCGCCAAGGCGGGCGCCGGGTTCACGGGCAAGCGGGCGCTGCGGTACGCCGGCCGGCACACCGCCGAGGGGCGGGCGTACTCGTACAACAAGGTCTTCGACGTGAACGTGGCCGTCGGCCGGAACACACAGCTGTCGTACCGGATCTTCCCGTCGATGGCCGACGGCGACCTCGACTACGACGCCACGAACGTCTCCGTCGACCTCGCCTTCACCGACGGCACCCACCTGAGCGAGCTGCGCGCCACCGACCAGCACGGCTTCCCGCTGACCCCGCAGGGCCAGGGCGCCTCCAAGATCCTGTACGTCAACCAGTGGAACAACGTGGCCTCGCGGATCGGCTCGGTCGCGGCCGGCAAGACCGTGGACCGGATCCTGGTGGCCTACGACTCCCCCAAGGGCCCGGCGAAGTTCCGGGGCTGGCTGGACGACGTGAGCATCACCTCCGTCGCGCCCGAGCGGCCGAAGGCGCACCTGTCGGACTACGCGGTGACCACCCGCGGCACCCAATCCAGCGGCGGCTTCTCCCGGGGCAACAACTTCCCGGCGACGGCCGTCCCACACGGCTTCAACTTCTGGACGCCGGTGACCAACGCCGGTTCGCTGAGCTGGCTGTACGACTACGCGCGGGCGAACAACGCGGACAATCTGCCGACCATCCAGGCGTTCAGCGCGAGCCACGAGCCGAGCCCCTGGATGGGCGACCGGCAGACCTTCCAGCTGATGCCGTCGGCGGCCGGCGGGACCCCGGAGTACGGGCGGGAGGCACGGGAGCTGGCCTTCCGGCACGAGAACGAGATCGCGCGGCCGTACTACTACGGGGTGCGGTTCGAGAACGGGCTGAAGGCCGAGATGGCGCCGACGGACCACGCGGCGGCGCTGCGCTTCACCTACCCCGGTGACGACGCGAGCGTCCTGTTCGACAACGTCACCGACCAGGCGGGGCTCACGCTCGACAAGGAGAACGGGATCGTCACCGGCTACTCGGACGTGAAGTCCGGGCTGTCGACGGGCGCGACCCGGCTGTTCGTCTACGGCGAGTTCGACAAGCCCGTGACCGAAGGGGACTCGTCCGGCGTCAAGGGCTACCTGCGCTTCGAGGCCGACGACCGGACCGTCACCCTGCGCCTGGCGACCTCGCTGATCAGCGTCGACCAGGCCAAGGACAACCTCCGCCAGGAGATCCCGCAGGACAGGTCGTTCGAGGCGGTGAAGAGGAGCGCCCAGCGGCAGTGGGACCGGCTGCTCGGCAAGGTGGAGGTCGAGGGCGCGACCCCCGACCAGCTCACGACGCTGTACTCCAGCCTGTACCGGCTGTACCTGTACCCGAACTCCGGCTTCGAGAAGGTCGACGGCAAGTACCAGTACGCCTCGCCCTTTTCCCGCATGCCGAACCCGGACACCCCGACGCACACCGGCGCGAAGATCGTCGACGGCAAGGTGTACGTCAACAACGGCTTCTGGGACACCTACCGCACGACCTGGCCCGCCTACTCCTTTCTGACGCCCTCTCAGGCGGGTGAGCTGGTCGACGGGTTCGTGCAGCAGTACAAGGACGGCGGCTGGACGTCGCGCTGGTCCTCCCCCGGCTACGCGGACCTGATGACCGGCACCTCCTCGGACGTGGCGTTCGCGGACGCGTACGTCAAGGGCGTCGGCTTCGACGCGAAGGCGGCCTACGACGCGGCCGTGAAGAACGCGACGGTCGTGCCGCCGAACTCGGGCGTCGGCCGCAAGGGCATGGCCACCTCCCCCTTCCTCGGCTACACGAGCACCGAGACCCACGAGGGCCTGTCCTGGGCGCTGGAGGGCTACCTCAACGACTACGGCATCTCCCGCATGGGACGGAAGCTGTACGAGGAGACCGGTGAGCGGCGCTACAAGGAGGAGTCGGAGTACTTCCTGGACCGGGCCCGCGACTACGTGAACCTCTTCGACGACAAGGCCGGGTTCTTCCAGGGCCGCGACGCGAAGGGCGACTGGCGGGTCGAGTCCGCGACGTACGACCCGCGGGTGTGGGGCCACGACTACACCGAGACCAACGGGTGGGGCTACGCCTTCACCGCCCCGCAGGACAGCCGGGGCCTGGCCAACCTCTACGGCGGGCGCAAGGGCCTCGCCGACAAGCTGGACGAGTACCTGTCCACCCCGGAGACGGCCTCGCCCGAGTTCGTCGGCTCCTACGGCGGTGTCATCCACGAGATGACCGAGGCGCGGGACGTGCGGATGGGCATGTACGGGCACTCCAACCAGGTCGCGCACCACGCCCTGTACATGTACGACGCGGCCGGGCAGCCCTGGAAGACGCAGAAGAACGTCCGCGAGGTGCTGTCCCGGCTGTACACCGGCAGCGAGATCGGGCAGGGCTACCACGGCGACGAGGACAACGGCGAGCAGTCGGCCTGGTACCTGTTCTCCGCGCTCGGCTTCTACCCGCTGGTGATGGGCAGCGGCGAGTACGCGATCGGATCGCCCCTGTTCACGAAGGCGACCGTGCACCTGGAGAACGGGCGCGAGCTGGTGGTGAAGGCGCCGCGCAACAGCGCGAAGAACGTCTACGTGCAGGGGCTGAAGGTCAACGGCCGCACCTGGTCCAAGACCTCGCTGCCGCACTCGGTGGTCGCCAGGGGCGGTGTCCTGGAGTTCGACATGGGCCCGAGGCCGTCGTCGTGGGGCACGGGCAAGGACGCCGCGCCCGTGTCGATCACCCAGGACGACGAGGTGCCGGCACCGCGCGCGGACCTGCTGAAGCGGGAGGGCGCCCTGTTCGACGACACGTCGGCGACGGACGCGACGGTGACGTCCGTGGACCTGCCGGTCGGTGAGGGCGCCGAGGCCGTCCAGTACACCCTGACGTCGTCGGCGGACCGGGCGAAGGCACCGGCCGGCTGGACACTGCAGGGCTCCTCGGACGGTGAGACCTGGCAGACGCTCGACGAGCGCTCCGGGGAGGCCTTCGCCTGGGACCGGCAGACCCGCGCGTTCTCGGTGGAGTCACCGGGTTCGTACGAGAGGTACCGCCTGGTCCTCGACGGTGAGGCGACGCTGGCGGAGGTGCAACTGCTGGGCTGAGCAGTCGGGTTGCAGGCCTCGTGCCGCTTCCCGTGCCCGTCCTGCCCGAGGGTGCCGACCCGGCCTCGCCGCCGCCCGGCACCCTCCGGGCGGTCGGCGGCCGCCGGACCCTGCTCAGGGGATCCGGCCCGCCGGCGGAGACGGCGCACGGGGAGAGGGCCGAGGCCTGCCGGCGGTTCGGGGGCAGGGGGGCGGTAGGCGACGGCGGGACGACGGGGCCCTCCGGGCCCCTTGGAGCGAGGTGCTGCGGTTCGCGGGTCGCCCGCCGCCCGGCGTCCTCTTCGGGGGCGCCTCGCCGCTCAGGCGTTTACAAGTGCGCCGTCCGGCGATAGCTTTCCGCACCAGGCGGGGTGGGAGCGCTCCCACGAACGGCGGACCGGAACCCGCTCTCGACGGACCCCCACCCCGCCCCCACCCGTGCCGGTTCCTCCGGCCCGTCGTGATCCCGGCCAGGCGAGTCCGTCCGCCCCATATGTCGTGGATATCCAGGTGTGCGATTCTGATGTGTGGGTGCCCTGCCGCTCATGCGCGGCGTGGCTCGCCATGACGGCGTGACCCGGCGCCGCCGGCCCCGTGCCCGCGTCGCCGTCGCCTGAGTTCCGGGGACTCCCACCTGCCGGTGGCTTCGGCATGGACGGGAGGTGGATGCGGACATGCCTCATGACGGCGATGCCCGGGCCGCGGTTCCCGGTCTTCGGGCGCCGGGGAACGGGGGCAGCGCTCCGCCTCGTCCGGCGCCGGAGCGTGCCGCGAGGGAGCGGATCCTGGCGTTCGCCGGGGTGACACTGGCGGCGGTGTACGTCCGCAGCGCGGACGGCACGGAACTCAGGGCGGTCGAATCGGCCGGGAGCGAGCCGGAGCTGTGGGGCCTGCCGCGTCACGTGCGGGTGGCGGAGGGATCACCGGGCCTGCCGGAAGGGCTACTCCCGGGTGCGCCGGATCGCGGGCCCGGCGGCACGGGCACGGTGCCCGGCGGCACGGACGCGATGCCCGGCGGCACGGACGCGATGCCCGGCGGCACGGACGCGATGCCCGGCGGCACGGACGCGGTGCCCGGCCGGGGCGCACCCCTCCCCCGCGCGAGCGGTTCCGGCTCCGCCGGGGCGGCGGGTGAGGCGCCGGGCGGCGCGGCCGCTGTCGCCGAGGCGTTCCGGCAGGGGCGGGCGCTGTGGCCGAGGAGCACGGTGCTCACCGGTACGCGGGAGGGCAGGAGCTCCGCACCGCTCGGGGCGTTGCCGCTGGGGGCGGCGGGCGGGTGGCTGGGGTGTCTGGTCGTGGTGGGTGAGGAAGGCGAGGGGTTCGGGGGCGAACAGCGGGAGTTCCTGGAGCGGTACGCCGAGGCGGTCGCCGGGCGGCTGCGCGGCGAGGCCGACCGGTGCGCCCCCTCGCCGCTGCTGGATTCCGCGCTGCGCGCGATGGGCGTAGGCTCGTTCGCCCTGACGCCCGGCACCGGGCTGGTGGAGACGGACCCGGCCCTGCTCGAACTCGTCGGCATCCCGCAGGCCGGGTTCGACGGCAAGACCGACACCCTGCTCTCGTGCAGCGTGCCGGAGGACGTCCCCGCCCTGCTGTCGGTCATCGAACCGTCCCCGCAGACGCCGGGGCGCCGGGAGCTGGAGTTCCGCATCCGCCGGCCCACCGGCGAACTGTGCTGGCTGCGCCTGAGCTGCCGTGTGCTGAAAGGACCCGAGGGCAGCCCGCGGCGGGTGCTGGGCGTGGTCACCGCGGCGCCGGTGCTGCGCCGCGGCGCCAGTGACGTCGCCAGGGTGCAGTGGCTGACGGCCGCGCTCGACGACGCGACGACCGTACGGGACGTCAGCCGTGTCGTGGTCGCCGCGCTGCGCGAGCCGCTGGACGCCGACCGGGTGGCGCTGGCCGAGCTGCTGGAGGACCGGCTGGCGGTGACCGTGCTGGATCCGCCGGGCGCGGACGCCTGGCCGGAGCTGTGGCGCACGGAGTGGCGCTCGGAGTGGCCCGACGCGCCCGTCACCGCCCTGCCCACGCTGCAGGCGGCGCTGCGCGACGGCCGGATGAGCCTGTGGCCGGCGGGCGCCACGCTGGAGCCCGGACTCGCGGGCATCGGCCCCGGCGGCCTCGCGGTGCTGCCGCTGCCGGCGAAGAGCGGGGTGGCCGGGGTGTGCCTGGTGGGCTGGGACGCGCCGCACACCTTCGCCCCCGAGGAGCGGGCCCTGCTGACGGCGACCGCCGGGCTGGTGGGCCAGGCCCTGAAGCGCGCGCACGCCTACGACGCCGAGCAGGAACTGGCGACCATGCTCCAGCGGAGCCTGCTGCCGCGCCGCCTGCCCCGGCTGCCCGGGGGCATCGCCGTGGCCCGTTATCTGCCGGCTCGGCGCGGGCTGCAGGTGGGCGGCGACTGGTACGACGTGATCGCGCTGTCGGAGGCCAAGGTGGCCCTGGTCATCGGGGACGTGCAGGGGCACAGCGCCGGGGCCGCGACGATCATGGGGCAGATGCGTACCGCCGTGCGCGCCTACGCCGTCGAGGGACACCCGCCGGACGTGGTCGTCGCGCACGCCAACCGGCTGCTCGTCGGCATGGAGACCGACCTGTTCGCCACGTGCTGCTACGTCGAGCTGGACATGGAGGAGGGCAACGCGCTGTTCGTGCGGGCCGGGCATCTGGCGCCGCTGGTGCGCCTCCCCGACGGCGGCACCGAGGAGATCGCGGTCGAGGGCGGGCTGCCGCTGGGTGTCCTCGCGGACGCGGAGTTCCCGCTGACGGCGCTCGCGCTGGCCCCGGGCTCGGTGCTCGCGCTGGTGACGGACGGGCTGGTCGAGTCGGCGGACCTGCACCTGGACGAGGGCATGCGGCTGGTCCGGGAGGCGCTCGCCGCGGCCGACCCGTCCGACCCGGGCCGGATGGCCGACAGCCTGCTGGGCGAGGCCGGCCGGCGTGAGGACGACGTGGCGTTGCTGCTGCTGCGCTACGACGGCATGCGGGTGCGGCCGGTGCGGGCCGGCTGGGTGGTGTGGCGGCTGCCGGACGCGGTGATGCACGCCCGCCGGTTCAGCGCGCGCACGCTGCGGTCGTGGAACGTGGTGGACGAGGCCGACACCGTCCTGCTGGTGGTGTCGGAGCTGGTCACCAACGCGCTGGTGCACACACAGGGCGCCGTGCGGCTGGATCTGACCCTGGCGGCGGACCGGCTGAGGGTGACGGTGAGCGACTCCTCACCGCGTGCGCCGGCCAAGCCGGTGGTCGTGGACTGGGAGTCGACGGGCGGCCGGGGCCTGTTCCTCGTCGAGGCGATGTCGGCGGCCTGGGGCTCGGTGCCGGTCGGCGGCGGCAAGCAGGTGTGGAGCGAGATCGTGGTGTCCGCACCGCAGCCGGCCTCGGAGCCCGTCCCCGGCGGGGAGCCGGGCGCCGGGGTCTGGGGTGGGGCGGGGGGCGGGCTCGGGGTCGGGGTCGGGTCAGGAGCCGGGAGCGAGGGCGGGGCGGGGGACGGCGCGAAGGCCGGGGCGAAGGCCGCGGGAGAGACCGGACCAGGCCGCCGGCCCGAGCCCGGGCCGGAACCGGGAGCCGCCTCCGACCGGGGCTGGACGCGCGGCTGGGGCATGGGCCGCGGCCGGGGCCGGAATCGCGACCGTGACCGCGATCGTGCCCGCGACGGGGACCGCGACGGGGACCGCGGCGGTGACCGCGACGGGGACCGCGGCGGGGACACCCGCCACGACGACCACCACGACGGTCCCCCGGACACCCCCCGGCCCCGTGGCTCGGACGCGAGCGAGGGCCGCGGGCGCGGTCGCGGCAGGGAACGGGAGCAGAGCCGTGGCTGGGGTTTCGGCCGGGGCAGGCGCCGCTCCGACGAGGGAGGTCCGCGGTGAACGGACGTGCGTGGCGGACCGCCGTCGCGGTGATGGCGGCCGTACTGACCTGGTCCCTCGCGGCGTGCGCCGGCGACGGCGCGGAGCGCGAGGACGGGCCGACCATCGGTCTGCTGCTGCCGAGCCGCGCGCTGCCCCGCTGGGAGCAGTCCGACAAGCCCATGATCGAGAAGCGGGTGGCGGAGCTGTGCTCCGACTGCACGGTGCTGTACGCCAACGCGGAGAACGACGCGGCGAGCCAGCGGCAGCAGATGGAGACCATGGTCACCCGGGGCGTCGCGGCGATGATCCTGGACGTCGTCGATCCCAAGGCGCTGCGCTCCTCGGTGCGGGCTGCGCATCGGGAGGGCATCCCGGTCATCGCCTACGACCGGCTCGCCGAGGGCCCGATCTCGGGTTTCGTCAGCTTCGACGGCGCCAAGGTCGGCAGGCTCCAGGGCGAGGCGCTGCTGAAGGGGATGGGGGCCCGGGCCGACGGCGGCGGCGTCGTCATGATGAACGGCGACCCGTCCAGCCCCAACGCCGCCTGGTACGAGAACGCGGCCCGGGCGGCCCTCGGGGACCGGGTGCGGATCCTCCGGTCGTACAGCACCCTCGGGTGGCGCGCCGAGAACGCGCACGACCGCATGTCCTCCGCGATCAGCTCCCTCGGGCCGAGCCGGATCGACGGGGTGCTGGCGGCCAACGACGCGATCGCGGCCGGGGTCATCTCCGCGCTGAAGAGCGCCCGGGTCTCGCCGCTGCCGCCGGTCACCGGGCAGGACGCCGACCTGGACGCCGTGCGGCGGATCGTCGAGGGCGAGCAGTACATGACCGTCTACAAGCCGTTCCGGCAGGAGACGAGGGCGGCCGCCGCGATGGCCGTCGCCCTGGCGCGCGGCAACGATCTCGGCTCGCTCGTCACCACCAGCGTGGACAGTCCCACCACCGAGGACGTGCCGTCGATCCTGCTCGACCCGGTCCCGGTCACCCGGGACGACATCGGCCGGACGCTCGTTCGGGACGGCGTCTACACGGTCGACGAGATCTGCACCCCGAGTCTCCGGCCGGACTGCGACCGGATCGGGCTGACCCGGTGAGGAGGGTGATCCCCGTGGCCCGTCCGCCCGTGCTGGCGTTGCGCGGCATCACCAAGCGCTTCGGCGGTGTCCAGGCGCTCGTGGACGTGGATCTGAGGGTCCGCGCCGGTGAGGTGGTGGCCCTGGCGGGCGACAACGGCGCCGGCAAGTCCACGCTGATCAAAGTGATCTCGGGGGTCGGTCCGGCCGACCGCGGCGTCATCGAGTGGGAGGGGCGCCCGGTGCAGATCAAGCGCCCGCACGACGCGCAGGCGCTGGGCATCGCGACCGTGTACCAGGACCTGGCGATGTGCGACAACCTCGACGTGGTCGGCAATCTCTTCCTCGGCCGGGAGATCGACCGGGTGGGCATCCTCGACGAGGTCGAGATGGAGCGCCAGGCCCGCGACCTGATGCGGACCCTGTCCATCCGGATCCCTGACGTGCGGATGCCGGTGGCGGCGCTGTCCGCCGGGCAGCGGCAGGCCGTCGCGATCTCCCGCTCGCTGATGGCCGCGCCCAAGGTCCTGCTGCTCGACGAGCCCACCGCCGCCCTGGGCGTGGAGCAGACCAGCCATCTGCTGGACCTGATCGAAGAGGTGCGCGACCGGGGAATGGCGATCATCCTCATCAGTCACAACATGGGCGACATCAAGGCCGTCGCGGACCGCGTCGCGGTGTTGCGGCTGGGCCGCAACAACGGGCTGTTCGACGTGAGCAGCGTGACCCAGGAGCAGATCATCTCCGCCGTCACGGGGGCCGCTGACAACGCCGTGGCGCACCGGGTGAAGGGCGACGAGGAGGCGTGGCCGTGATCGGGGGCGGCCAGCACCGCGACGGCGGGCCGGCCGGGCCGGTCGCCGCGGAGCCGCGCGGCCGGAGCTGGCAGGACAGCCTGCGCGCGTACGCCGAGGAGGTCCGCGGCAGTGTGCGCGACGGCGGACGCGGGCCGCTGCTGGTGGTCGCCGGGCTGATCGTCATCTGGATCGTCTTCCAGGCGCTGGACGACAAGTTCCTCTCGCCGCGCAACCTGTCCAACCTCAGCGTGGACATCGTGGGGACCGGCCTGGTGGCCGTGGGCATCGTGTTCGTGCTGCTGATCCGGGAGATCGATCTGTCGGTGGGCTCGGTCAGCGGCCTGGCGGGCGCCACGTTCGCCGTGCTGAACGTCAACCACGGGATGCCGGAGTGGCTCGCCGTGGTGGTGGCGGTGGGGGTGGGCATGGCCGTGGGCGCCTTCCACGGGGCCTTCTTCGCCTGGATCGGGGTGCCGGCGTTCGTGGTGACGCTCGCGGGGCTGCTGGTCTGGAACGGCCTGACTCTGTACCTGCTGGGCGCGAGCGGCACGCTCAACATCGACGAGAACGGGCTGGTCGCCTCGCTGACCAGCCGCCACTTCGGTGACGACCTGGCGGCGTACGCGGTCGCGGCGCTCGGCACGGCCGGGTACTTCCTGGCCGCGCGGCGCCGGCAGAGCCGCCACCGGGCCGCCGGGATGCCGCACCGGCCGGAGGCCGTGCTCTGGCTGCGCACCGCGCTGCTCGCGGTGGTGGCCTTCGCCGCGGCCTACACCCTCAACCGGTTCCAGGGGCTGCCGCTGGCCCTGCTGATCTTCCTGGTGGTCCTGGTCGTCTCGGACTACGTGCTGCGCCGCACCCGCTACGGGCGGCGGGTGTACGCGCTCGGCGGCGGGGTGGAGGCGTCGCGGCGCGCGGGCATCGGTGTGGAGCGGGTGCGGATCGCGATGTTCATGGTGTCGGGGACGCTGGCCGCGGTCGGCGGGCTGTTCGTGGCGTCGGGGCTGACCTCCGCGAGCCCGACGACGGCCCGGGCCGCAGGTTCCGGGATGCTGCTGATCAACGCGATCGCCGCGGCCGTCATCGGCGGGACGAGTCTGTTCGGCGGGCGGGGCTCGCCCTGGTCGGTGCTGCTCGGGGTGCTGGTCATCCAGTCGATCGCCTCGGGCATGGGGCTGCTGGGGGTCGAGGACGCCGTGCAGTTCATGATCACCGGTGGGGTGCTGCTGGCCGCCGTGGCGGCCGACGCGCTCTCCAGACGGGCGGTCGCGCGACGGGACAGACCTTGATTCCTGCTTTTTGCGCGTATATGCCTAAAGGATGACAAAGGTGGGTAGGGGCCGTGATGCGATGAAACGGAGCCGCCTCGCCAGAGGGGCCGTGGTCGTCACGGTCGTCACGGGTCTGGCCCTCGCCGGGTGTGGTGGCACCGACGCGCCGGGTGGCGAGCAGCGGGCCGACATCAAGGTGCTCGCGATGGACGCGCCCCAGATGAAGACGCTCAAGAAGCTCACCAAGGAGCACTTCACCGCGGAGACCGGCATCAGCGTCGACTACACGCTGCTCCCGGAGAACGAGGCGCGCGACCGCATGAACAGCGAGTTCGCGACCCAGGCGGGGAACTACGACGTGGCGAGCGTCAGCGCCTACGAGGTGCCGATCTACTCGGACAACGGCTGGCTGGCCCCGCTGGACTCCTATGTGAGGACGGACCGGCACTTCCACCAGGACGACGTCTTCCCCAACCTCGTGGCATCGCTGACCGGCGACGACGGCCGGCTCTACGCCGAGCCCTTCTACGGCGAGGGCTCCTTCCTGATGTACCGCAAGGACCTGTTCCGCAAGGGCCACCTGACCATGCCGGCCGAGCCGACCTGGCAGCAGGTCGCCGACCTCGCCGCCCGGGCCGACGGCATCGACGGGGCGAGCGGCATCTGCCTGCGCGGCCTGCCCGGCTGGGGCCAGAACCTCGCCCCGATCAACACGGTCGTCAACACCTTCGGCGGCACCTGGTACGACATGGACTGGAACGCCCGCCTGACGTCACCGGAGTTCAGGAAGGCCGTCGGGTTCTACGTCGACCTGCTGCGCTCGCACGGCCAGCCCGGCGCCGACCGGATGGGCGTGATGGAGATCCTCGACAGCTTCGTCGCGGGCAAGTGCGCCATGATGTACGACGCCACGTCGCTGGCCTCCTCCATCGAGGCCGACGGCTCCTCGGTCAAGGGCAAGGTGGGCTACGTCCCCGCCCCGCACGAGCGCACCGAGCAGGCGGGCTGGCTGTGGACCTGGGCATGGGGCATCCAGCAGGCCTCCGACAAGAAGGACGCGGCCTGGAAGTTCATCTCCTGGGCCTCCTCCAAGGAGTACCAGGAGCAGGTGGGCCGTGAGCTGGGCTGGACGTCGGCGCCGGCCGGGAACCGCAAGTCTCTGTACTCCAACCCGAAGTACCAGCAGGCCGCCCACGCCTGGTACCGGCAGGAGTACACGGCGGCGACGGGCTCCGCCGACCCGAGGAACCCCGGCGTGGGCCCCCGCCCCTACACCGGCATCAGCTTCCTGGGCATCCCCGAGTTCGCCGTGCTCGGCACGGCGGTCTCCCAGCAGATCGCCGCGGCCATCGCGGGGCAGCAGTCGGTGGACACGGCGCTGGACAAGTCGCAGGACCTGGCCCAGGCAGCGGCGGCGAAGTACCGCGGCGAGTAGGGGCCCGGGCGGCTCCGCCGCCTCGCCCCGCACCCGGGGACGGCGCGGGCCGCGCCCCCGGTCACCCGGGGACGCGGCCCTCGAACCGCCCTGCCGCTGCGCCTACTTGCGGATCAGGCTGCGCAGCACGTACTGCATGATGCCGCCGTTGCGGTAGTAGTCCGCCTCACCCGGGGTGTCGATGCGGACGACCGCGTCGAACTCGACGCCGGTGTCGGTGGTGACCTTCACCGTGCGCGGGGTGGTGCCGTCGTTCAGCTCGGTGACGCCGGAGATGGAGAAGGTCTCCTCACCGGTCAGGCCGAGGGACGAGGCCGACTGGCCCTCCGGGAACTGCAGCGGCAGGACGCCCATGCCGATGAGGTTCGAGCGGTGGATGCGCTCGTAGGACTCGGCGATGACGGCCTTGACGCCGAGGAGCGCGGTGCCCTTGGCGGCCCAGTCGCGGGACGAGCCGGAGCCGTACTCCTTGCCGGCCAGGACGACCAGCGGGATGCCGGCGGCCTGGTAGTTCTGCGAGGCGTCGTAGATGAAGGAGACCGGCCCGCCGTCCTGCGTGAAGTCGCGGGTGTAGCCGCCCTCGGTGCCCGGCGCGATCTGGTTGCGCAGGCGGATGTTGGCGAACGTGCCGCGGATCATGACCTCGTGGTTGCCCCGGCGCGAGCCGTAGGAGTTGAAGTCACGACGCTCCACACCGTGCTCGGTGAGGTACTTGCCGGCCGGGGTGTCGGCCTTGATGGCGCCGGCCGGGGAGATGTGGTCGGTGGTGACCGAGTCGCCCAGCTTGGCCAGCACGCGGGCGCCGGAGATGTCGGAGACCGGGGTGGTCTCCATCGTCATGCCCTCGAAGTACGGGGGCTTGCGGACGTACGTCGACTGCGGGTCCCACTCGAAGGTGTTGCCGGTCGGGATCGGCAGCGCCTGCCACTGGGCGTCACCGGCGAAGACGTCGCTGTAGGACTTGGCGAACATGTCCTCGCCGATGGCGTTGGCGACGACGTCGTTGACCTCGGCCTCGGAGGGCCAGATGTCCTTCAGGAAGACCGGGTTGCCGTCCTGGTCGGTGCCCAGGGCGTCCTTGGTGATGTCCACCTTCATCGAGCCGGCCAGCGCGTAGGCGACGACCAGCGGCGGGGACGCCAGGTAGTTCATCTTGACGTCGGGGTTGATCCGGCCCTCGAAGTTCCGGTTGCCGGAGAGGACCGAGGTGACCGCGAGGTCGTGGTCGTTGACGGCCTGGGAGACCTCCTCCGGCAGCGGGCCGGAGTTGCCGATGCAGGTGGTGCAGCCGTAGCCGACGAGGTTGAAGCCGACCTTGTCGAGGTAGGGGGTCAGGCCCGCCTTCTCGAAGTAGTCGGTGACGACCTTGGAGCCCGGGGCGAGGGTGGTCTTGACCCACGGCTTGCGGGTCAGGCCCTTCTCCACCGCCTTCTTGGCCACCAGCGCGGCGGCGACCATGACGTACGGGTTGGAGGTGTTGGTGCAGGAGGTGATGGCCGCGACCGTCACCGCGCCGTGGTCGATCTCGTAGGTCGAGCCGTCGGGGGCGGTCACGGTGACCGGGTTGGACGGGACGGCGGCACCGGTGCCGCCGGCGTGCTGCGGCGCGCCGGCGCCGTTCTCCTGGCTGCCGTAGGCCGGGGCGTCGGAGGCCGGGAAGGACTCGGCGCTCGCCTCGTCCACCGGGGAGGCGGCGGCGCCGGGCTGCTGGGCGACGGGCGCGTCGACGTAGTTGAGGACGTCCTTCGCGAACTGCTGGGCGGCCTCGGCGAGGACGATGCGGTCCTGCGGGCGCTTCGGGCCGGCGATGGAGGGGACGACCGTGGACAGGTCGAGCTCCAGCTTCTCGGAGAAGTCCGGCTCGGCCTTCGGGTCCAGCCAGAGGCCCTGCTCCTTGGCGTAGGCCTCGACCAGGGCGAGCTGCTGCTCGCTGCGGCCGGTGAGCCGCATGTAGCTGATGGTCTCGTCGTCGATCGGGAAGATCGCGGCGGTGGAGCCGAACTCCGGCGACATGTTGCCGATGGTGGCGCGGTTGGCCAGGGAGGTCGCGGCCACGCCCTCGCCGTAGAACTCGACGAACTTGCCGACGACGCCGTGCTCGCGCAGCATCTCGGTGATGGTGAGCACCAGGTCGGTGGCGGTGGTGCCGGGCTGCAGCTCGCCGGTCAGCTTGAAGCCGACGACGCGCGGGATCAGCATGGAGACCGGCTGGCCGAGCATGGCGGCCTCGGCCTCGATGCCGCCGACGCCCCAGCCGAGGACGCCCAGGCCGTTGACCATGGTGGTGTGCGAGTCGGTGCCGACCAGGGTGTCCGGGTAGGCCTTGCCGTCGCGGACCATCACGACACGGGCCAGGTGCTCGATGTTCACCTGGTGGACGATGCCGGTGCCGGGCGGGACGACCTTGAACTCGTCGAAGGCGGTCTGGCCCCAGCGCAGGAACTGGTAGCGCTCCTTGTTGCGGCCGTACTCCAGGTCGACGTTCTGCTTGAAGGCGTCGTTGGTGCCGAACTTGTCGGCGATGACGGAGTGGTCGATGACCAGCTCGGCCGGGGCCAGCGGGTTGATCTTCGCCGGGTCGCCGCCCAGCTCCTTGACGGCCTCGCGCATGGTGGCGAGGTCCACGACACAGGGCACGCCGGTGAAGTCCTGCATGATCACGCGGGCCGGCGTGAACTGGATCTCCTGGCTGGGCTGGGCCTGCGCGTCCCAGCCGCCGAGGGCGCGGATGTGGTCGGCGGTGATGTTCGCGCCGTCCTCGGTGCGGAGCAGGTTCTCCAGCAGGACCTTGAGGCTGTACGGAAGGCGGGCCGAGCCCTCCACCTTGTCCAGCCGGAAGATCTCGTACGACTCGTCGCCCACCTGCAGCGTGCTGCGGGCGTCGAAGCTGTTCGCCGACACGACAGTCTCCTTCATTGATGTGCGCGTACCACCACGATCCTGCCGCCACGGCATCTCGGCCGATCCGCTAAGGTAAGGCTAAGTTAGGTAACCCTTACCGTCGGACTGGATGACGGCGTGCGGCTGCGGTGCTCCTCGGTAGATATCTCGATGTCGAGATAACTCTAGTACACGAGGGCCGGATGGTCATGCCCCGGCGCCCATGACGCGGTCATGTACATCTCCGTCCGGGGTATCCGCACCACGGAACGACGCCAGGAACGGAGAGAGGACACAGGCATGCCGCTGACATTCCGCAAGAGTTTCCGGATCCTTCCGGGGGTGCGACTGAACATCAACAAGCGCTCTTGGTCCATCACCACCGGCGGCGGGAAGAACGGCCCGCGGTACACCCGCAGCAGCACGGGCCGCCGTACGACATCGATGGACCTGCCCGGGCCCTTCGGATGGCGGCGCACCACGCACGCGAAGCGACACTGAGGCTTTCGGGCGGTTTTGACGCCATGTCACCCGATTGGACCCCCCGGTCGGATGCCATCTCATATCTGAGATAACCTCAACCGCATGGCAGACGACTACCTCGTACGCATCGGCAAGCTCATCCGCGACGCCCGGCAGCACCGGGGCTGGACGCAGTCGCAGCTGGCCGAGGCGCTCGGCACCAGTCAGAGCGCCGTCAACCGGATCGAGCGCGGCAACCAGAACATCAGCCTTGAGATGATCGCGCGCATCGGGGAAGCCCTCGACAGCGAGATCGTCTCCCTCGGCTACGCCGGTCCGATGCATCTGCGGGTGGTCGGCGGGCGCCGGCTGTCCGGTGCCATCGACGTCAAGACGAGCAAGAACGCGTGCGTGGCGCTGCTGTGCGCCTCACTGCTCAACCAGGGGCGCACAGTGCTGCGCCGCGTGGCCCGCATCGAGGAGGTGTACCGCCTCCTGGAGGTGCTCGGCTCCATCGGCGTGCGCACCCGGTGGATCAACGACGGCGTCGACCTGGAGATCGTGCCGCCGGCCGAGCTGGACCTCGCGTCGATCGACGCGGACGCGGCCCGCCGCACCCGCTCGATCATCATGTTCCTCGGCCCGCTGCTGCACCGCCTGGACCACTTCAAGCTGCCCTACGCCGGCGGCTGCGACCTCGGCACGCGCACGATCGAGCCGCACATGATCGCGCTGCGCCGGTTCGGCCTGGACATCGCCGCCACCGAGGGCCAGTACCACGCCCAGGTGGACCGCTCCGTCAGCCCCGACCGCCCGATCGTGCTGACCGAGCGCGGCGACACGGTCACCGAGAACGCGCTGCTGGCCGCCGCCCGGCACGACGGCATCACCGTCATCCGCAACGCCTCCTCCAACTACATGGTCCAGGACCTGTGCTTCTTCCTGGAGGCCCTCGGCGTCAAGGTCGACGGCATCGGCACCACCACGCTCACCGTGCACGGCATGCCGACCATCGACGTGGACGTGGACTACTCCCCCTCCGAGGACCCGGTCGAGGCGATGAGCCTGGTGGCCGCGGCCGTGGTGACGGAGTCGCAGCTGACGGTCCGCCGCGTCCCGATCGAGTTCCTGGAGATCGAGCTGGCGGTCCTGGAGGAGATGGGCCTGGACCACGACCGCACGCCGGAGTACTTCGCCGACAACGGCCGCACCCGGCTGGTGGACCTCACCGTCCGGCCCTCCAAGCTGGAGGCGCCGATCGACAAGATCCACCCCATGCCGTTCCCCGGCCTGAACATCGACAACGTCCCGTTCTTCGCGGCCATCGCGGCGGTCGCGCAGGGCCAGACCCTCATCCACGACTGGGTCTACGACAACCGCGCGATCTACCTGACCGACCTCAACCGCCTCGGCGGCCGCCTCCAGCTCCTGGACCCGCACCGCGTCCTGGTCGAGGGCCCCACGCGCTGGCGCGCCGCCGAGATGATGTGCCCGCCGGCCCTGCGCCCCGCGGTGGTCGTCCTGCTGGCGATGATGGCGGCGGAGGGCACGTCGGTGCTGCGCAACGTGTATGTCATCAACCGGGGGTACGAGGACCTGGCGGAGCGGCTGAACTCGATCGGGGCGCAGATCGAGATCTTTCGGGATATCTGAAGTTCTCAGAAAGGGCGCCGTCACGTCCGGCGAGACGGGAGGTGGCGGCGCCTGTGGGACTTCTCTGGGACCTCGGCCGGGACCAAAGGCCTCCGGTCACCGCGCGATTCAACATGGTACGTCCCCGGAACTTTCCCGAGGTGACACAGCCCTGACTCGGTACTCGTCCGATTCTGCGCCCGCTGCGCTTCCACATGCGCATCAGCGGGACCCCGGTTCAAGGTCGGTGAGCAGGTCGTCCAGCACCGTTTCCTCCTCGACCCTGACACCGCGCTCGGTGAGAGCGATGGCCAGGGCCAAATCCCAGGGAGTTGCGGCAGGCTGGCCCGTCAGTTCCGGGGCTTCGGCCACGGCGGTCACTGCTGCTCGGTAATCGGAGGCCGTGTAACGCCACGCCCGCCGAGGGCCGCTTCGCGCCAGTGCCGCGGCGATGCGCACAGGGCCCAGTCGAAATCGCCGTGGTAGAGAAGGTGAGCTCCCCGCATAAACAGGTCGCTCAGCAAAGTGAGCGCGGCGGCCGACGGCTGCCCCTGAAGGCACACCATGGGAGGGCACGCCGGGCCGAGAGTACTGGCACAGATATAGACGTCGCACGGCGTCGGAACGGAGGCAACCGGTGCGCGACGGGTGAGGGAGCGGAGCGTCAGCACAGCCGGCTCCCCCGCGTCGGCGATCCAGTCGAGGGGTGGAGTGCCGCGCAGGTTGAGGGTGAGGACGGTCGATGACAGGTCGTCCTTGAGCAAGCCCGCCGAGGCCCACACCTCCCGCCGCCACTGCGCACCGGAGCCGTCGGGGAAGCCGGTGAGGCGACGGATGCCGGACAGGACGAAGGTGGCGAGCGGCGTCCCCTCGTCCAGGGCATGGGCGCCCGAAGGGTTTCATGCCGCGAACGTCGCCCGCGACGTCGGCGGGGACGCGGGCAGCGCACGCAACGCGCGCACGGCAGCCTCCACCAGGGGGCCCGCGGCCTCCGGCGTACGGGCGAGGCGCCGTACGAGACCGTCACGGCGGATCCGCTCGGCCCAGCGGGCCAGCTCAGCGTCGAGGGTGCTCAGTGGGGCGTACGCCTCCTCCCAGGCCCGTTCCTCCCTGTTCCGTGTCTCGGCGTGGAGTACGACCGGGCCGGTGAGGGCGACGACGGCCGCCGCCAGTCCGTCGGGGCTGACGCAGCGGACCGACCCTCTGGATTTTTCTGACGTCAGGCCTGTGCGCGTCCAACGGGAGCGCCGCCCGTTTCGGCAATGCCCAGTTCCCCGCTGGTGGGACGCGACCTCAGTGACCGAGGTAGAGGAACCGTAGGTACCTCGTGTACGAGAGCTCGCGCTGCCTGAGCTTGGCGGCCTCGAGGGAGGCACTCAGCGTGCCATGGAGCGTGCTGTTCTGCTGGAGTTCGATCACGCGCCGACTGAATTCCTGCCGCTGCTGCCGGGCTCGGTCAGCCGCGCGCCTGTTCTCCCGGCTGAGCCGTTCCTGACCGTCCTCCAGTTCCTTTCGCGCCTTGGCACGCAAGGCATCGGTCTCGGACTCCACAGCCTTGCGCTGGGTGGTGAGCTGGGACCGACGGCGGTCGATGCCCTGCTCGATCGACTGCCGCTCCGACGTGCTGAGCGTGGTCGGCTGCCGGCCTTCTGCGGAAGCGACCAGACTTTTACGCCAGACGTCGAGAGCGATGGCTTTGGCCTCGCCGATGCCGTGGACATCGACCACCCGGCCGTTGTTCAGCACGAGTACGGCGCCGGTGCTGTTGTAGTTGGTGTTCTGCACGGACCGGTAGCCCTTGAAGTCGGCTGCCGTCCGGATGCCCGCTGCCGCGAGACGAGCGGCAAGCGTCGGCCCGATGCCGTGCGGCGGCGACTGGGCGATCAGCCGACGGCTGAGCTGATCCCGCACGTATGCGGACTGCTTGTCGGCGAGTGCCTTGACCAAGGCCCTGCGCAGTTCCTCCGCAAGGCCGTCGATCTTCTTGTCGAGGTCGCGCTGCTTGCGGACCTTGCGCTTCTCGGCCTCCTTCAACTCGGCGTGGTACCGGGCTGTGAGTTTGTCCTGGGCTCGCGGGTGGGCGGCGATCCGCTTGGTCTCGGCCGCGTCGAACTTCGCCCGGTCCTCGCGCAACTTCTCGGCTGCCTTGACCGGGTCCCCGAGCTGAGCGAGTTCGTTTGTCAGCTGGGCCAGAGCGGCCCGCGACTGTGCGCGCTCCACGCGGCGGCCCCGGGCGAACGCGGTGAACGCGACGGCGGCGGCAACGGGCACACCCGGCCCGATCAACGGCGCCGAGAGTCCCGCGACGACGATGAAGGCCGTCACGGCCAACACGAGGGGCCAGAGCACGGCCGTGACGATGTCCAGCGGCGTCCGGGCGCGGAAGCCGTCGGGTGAGGTGACCATGGGTCCGGTCGATGGCGGCACGGCCGGCTGAGCGACGTGTCCTGCCATCCAGCCGGGCAGTCCACCCGCAGCGGGGGCGGGGGCAGTGCCCGCGCCGGAAGCGGCCGTTCGCGTGACGCCCGTCGGGGCGGTGCGCTGCCCGGGGACCGTCCCGGCCAGCGGAGGGAGCACGTCCAGCGGCTGAAAGGCCAGTGACCTCACCTGGTCGGCGAGGCTGCTCACCATGCGGTCGGGGTGGGACAGTAGAGTCTGCAGACCCGTGGAACCGCCCGGACTCTTGAAGTCCTCCTCGGTGAGCAGCAGGAATTCCCCTTTCGGCTCGTGCAGCCGGTTCCAGAGTGCGGGGTCGGCGGCGATGGCCTTGAGCGACAGGAAGATGACCCACGCGGAGAAGCGGTCCAGGTTGTCCCCGAAGTCGTCGTTCCCCCGCAGGGGCGACTGGTAGTTGCGATGTCCCCGCTCGGTACCGTCCAGACCGGCCAGTGCGGGCACGTACATGCCGTCGTAGTCGACCAGGCGCAGGGTGTCGTCACTCGCGACGAGCAGGTTGCCGTGCTGGAGGTCACCGTGAGCTATCTGATGCTCCGCCAGGTCTCGGGTGAGAGCCTCGAACCGGTCGGCCAGCCGGCCGACGGCGAACCGGTCGGCGTGGTTGTCATCGAGCCAGGAGGACAGGGTGACGGCCTCGCACCACTCCATCTTCAGGACCGGATAGCGCTCCTGCCCGACGCTGATCGCTTCGGGGAGGTATTCGAAGCCGAGAGCCCACGGTTGGGAGAGCCCGGCCGGGTCCAGCTGGGCGAGCCGGGAACTGATGGCCTGGTAACGGCGTTCCTGGTCGGGAACGTGGCGGGTGAAGCATTTGACCGCGTACCGCTGGCCCGACGTGGCGGAGGTCAGCGAGAACACGCTGGCGAAGGCGCCGGAGATGGCGCGGGGCAGACCGAGCTTGGTCAGTTCCGGCCGGGCGCCTTTGAGTTCCGGATGCCGGAAGCACAGGTGCGTGTGCTGCAGTGCCTCCGCGTAGTCGCCGCCGCTGGGGAACTGCCTCTGCGGACCGGTGGCCGAGCCCATGTTCACCGTCCTTCGAAGTCGATCCGTACGACCGCCACGTCGTCGTTGCGCAGGTGTCCGCCGCCCCGCAGGCCGTTCAGCCACTCCTTGAACCCGTCCAGGTCGTCGGGCCCGGCGAACTCCAGCAGTTGGCGCAGCGCGCCCTCCTGGTCCGGGGCCGACAGGAACCACGCGGCCAGGGCGTCGGTCATGAGGAGCAGCCGGTCGCCGGGCACGCACCGGCCTTCGGTGAAGCGCGTACGGCAGGCCAGCAGCGCCGCGTCGTGGTTGCGGCTGCCGAAGAGGTCAGGGGTGGTGCCGAACTCCTCGACGGCCTGCACCGGGAAGGCCTGTACCAGCCGGTCGTCCCGCAGATGGAAGAGGCAGCTGTCCCCCAGGGCGGCAGCCCTCCACCGCCACGCCGGTTCAGTTGCTTCGTGCTCGACACCGGAGTCCGGATCGACGCGCACCGTGAGCAGCGTCGCGTAGGCGCCTTCGGCCAGCTTGGTGTGTTCGTACCACTTCAGCGGCCGCCCTGCCGCGGTGCGCGCCTGTGTGTACTGCGCCAGCCAGGGATCCCATTGGGCCACCGCCGACGAAGCGAACTCCTCGTAGGCGGTTCCGCCGGACAGGAGGTCCGGTCGCTGCAGGGCGCTTTCAGCCGCCGCGCGGGACAGCAGCCGGGCCCAGTCCTTGGCCAGGACGCTTTCCGTAGCACCGTCACAGACGCCCGCGGTGACGGGTTCGAGCAGCATGTCGTCGTGTGAGCGGCTGGGGAGCACGGCGACCGCGTCCTCGCATTCGTCCTCGGTACTCCCGTGCTTCGGGGCCACGAGGTGCGTGACGTACACGCAGGAGAGCGGAGTCGTCACCGCAGTTCGGTGGCTCGGGTGCCGATGTCGAGGAACTGCACGACCGTGGTGATGTCCGCGTTGTAGACGAAGCCTCGGGTCGTCTCGCTGACCCGCTGGCCCTGGGAGGCGGCGTACGAGCGCATGTGGCTGGGCAGCGGGCTGGACATGTTGAAGAGGGTGCGGGCGTAGGCGTCGGGGAGCCCGTCGGCGGTGTCGGGGAACGCGGTGGGGGTTCCCCCCGCTGCGGAGACGTGCAGGTTGAACAGGAGCGCCGCGCCGTCGGCGGTGGCGTGCGAGGTGATGGCCTCGGCGGCGGCGGTGGGGTCGCCGTCGGTCGACTCGCCGTCCGTCAGGTTGATGACGATGGGCGGGAAGCCGGCCGGGTAGCGCTCCGTCCAGCCGGCGACGAGGTTCTCGGCGTACTGGAGGGCCCGGTTCATCGGGGTTCCGCCATGGGCGACCGGGTCCATCCACAGCGGGAAGTTGACCACGGTCTCCACGAGGCCTCCGGCGCCGTCGGGCACCTTCTTGCTCCGCTCGTCGACGCGGGCCGGATTGTCCGCCACCTCGCTGAGCGGGACGATGTCACGGCCGGCGAGCGAGCCCGCGAACGCCGAGCCCACCGTGGCGCCGTATCCGATGACGGCGACGTGGAAGTAGTCCCGTACTCCTTCTTCCTTGGCGCACTTGACCGAGAGTTCCGTCAGGAGGCGGTTGATGGCGTCGGCGACGACGTCCGCCTTCTGCTGGGGGACCTCCCCGCCGATGGGGTCGCTCATGGAGGTCGACTGGTCGACGAGGAAGATGATGCTCGTCGGATTGCTGCGGCTGATCTCGGCCGTGTACGGCACGTGGCGCTCCTGGCTGGCTGCTGAGGGTCTCGGTCATGCGGAGGAGCTCACACGGCATGCCGAGTTCCGGCTGTCGGCGCGCACGCCGGGACGCCGAGATCCCCCCGGTCACATCGTAGGTCGAGCGATTCGGCGCCGGTGTGGAAGTAGTCAAACTGCGCCGCGGCGGGATCACTCTTCCTCGGAGTGGTTCCGTGTCGTTCCGGACGGGCACGGACGTGCGCCGGCCGCAGCGTCACCCTCGGCGGCGCCTGGCGGACGAGGAGCCACGGTTCGGGCGTCCGATCCTCGGCTGCTCGCGGCGGAGCGTCCTCCCCCCCCTCCTCTCCTGGTGCGCCGTCCGGGACGTACCCGCTGTCGGCGGCCACGACTAGGATTCACCGGGTCCGCGACATGGTGGAAACGGTGCGAAAGGCCGGGAGACCAGGAGCGGACGCCCACTGGAGTCGGAGTGCAAGAGGCGGGGACGGCGCATGCGGGAAGGCCGGTGGACCACGGTCACCGAGTCCGAGTTCGACCATGAGCACCGTGGCCTGGAAGCCATCCGGGAGAAGCTGCCGGACGCCGATCCGTGGCGGGCCTGGTCGAACTTCACCTTCACCGCCCACACCGGTCACGTCCGCGAGGTGGACCTTCTCGTCGTCGCCCCCGGTGGCGTCCACATGATCGAGCTGAAGGACTGGCACGGCTCCGTCACCAGCGAGAACGGCACCTGGGTCCAGACCACCCCGGGCGGTCACCGCCGCCCGCACGGCAACCCCCTCCACCTCGTCAACAAGAAGGCGAAGGAGCTGGCCTCCCTGCTCGGCCAGCACGGCAGGCGGGTGTGGGTCGGCGAGGCCGTCTGCTTCACCGACGGCGGTCTGCGCGTGCGCCTGCCCGCCCACGACCAGAACGGCGTGCACACCGTCGACGAACTGGTCGCGATGCTGAAGCGGCCGCCGCGCGACGAGCGGCGCCGGATCACGGCCGTCGAATCCCGCGAGATCAAGACCGCGCTGGACCGGATCGGCATCCGCAGGAGCGAGGCGGAGTACAAGGTCGGCCCGTACCAGCTGGACCGGAAGTCGTTCGACTCGGGGCCGACCTGGGCCGACTACAAGGCGCACCACAGCGAGCTGCCCGAGGTGGCCCGGGTCCGCGTCTATCTGAGCGAGCGCGGGTCGGACGCGTCGATCCGGCGGTCGGTGGAGAACGCCGCCCGCCGCGAGGCGGCGGTGCTGCAGCGGTTCAAGCACCCCGGCGTGGTGCAGCTCAAGCAGTACTACCCGTCGGGACACGCGGCGGGCCCCGCGCTGATCTTCGACTACGACCCGCGCACCCTGCGCCTGGACGAGTACCTGCTCCAGCACGGCAAGAGCCTGGACATCCTCGGCCGGATGGCACTGGTCCGCCAGCTCGCCGAGACGATGCGCTCCGCCCACTCCGCCCGCATCCACCACCGGGCGCTGGCCGCCCGCGCCGTCCACGTCGTCCCCCGCGACCGGGGCCGCCGTGGGCAGGCCGTCGGTGAGGACGCCGCCTGGCTCACGCCCCGCCTGGAGATCTCGGACTGGCAGATCGCCACCCAGCGTGCGTCCGGTTCGGAGGGCGGCAGCGGCCAGGGCGTGACCCGCTTCGCCCCGACGGCACTGTCGGCGATGCACCTGTCGGAAGGCTCCGACCCGTACTTCGCCCCGGAGCTGACCGCGCTCAAGGCCGACCCGGTGTACCTGGACGTGTACGGCCTCGGCGTCCTCACCTATCTGCTGGTCACCGGGAAGGCTCCGGCCGCGAGCCAGGCCGAGCTGCTGGCTCGTCTGGAGGCCGGCGAGGGCCTGCGCCCCAGTTCCCTGGTCGACGGCCTGTCCGAGGACATCGACTTCCTCGTCCAGGCGGCGACCGCCTACCGGCCCGGACAGCGTCTGTCGTCGGTGGACGAGTTCCTGGAGATGCTGGAGATCGTCGAGGACGGTCTGACCGCGCCGTCCTCGGCCGCCGGACGTGAGCCCGCCGACTCCCCCGAGGAGGCGGAGAAGGACCCCCTGGAGGCGGTGGCCGGTGACGTGCTCGGCGGGCGCTGGGAGGTGCGCCGCCGCCTGGGCACCGGCTCCACCAGCCGGGCGTTCCTCGTCCGCGACCTCGAGGCCGAGTCGCCCAGGACCCGGCCGCTGGCGGTGCTGAAGGTCGCCCTCTCGGACAGCAGGGGCCAGGTCCTGGTCCAGGAGGCCGAGGTGATGAACCGGCTGCGCCCCGACTCCCGGGTGATCCGGCTGGTCGAGCCGGAGCCCCTGCGCATCGGGAACCGCACCGTCCTCGCCCTGGAGTACGTGGGCGACGAGCGGGAGGGCCTCGACCACGACCCCGAGATCCCCGAGACGGGCACCCGTACGCGCACCCGCCGCCGCGAGGAGACGGTCGCGCGCCAGCTGCGCGAGCACGGCCGCCTGCAGATGGACCAGTTGGAGGCATACGGCGACTACCTGTTCGGCGCCGTCGACTTCCTGGAGGGCGAGGGGGTCTGGCACCGCGACATCAAGCCGGACAACATCGCCATCCGCATCCGCCCCAACCGCACCCGCGAGCTGGTCCTCATCGACTTCTCGCTGGCGGGCTACCCGGCGAAGGACCACGAGGCCGGTACGGAGGGCTACCTCGACCCGTTCATCGGGACCCTGACCCGTACCGCGTACGACTCGCACGCCGAGCGGTACGCGGTCGCCGTCACCCTGCACCAGATGGCCTCGGGCGAGCTGCCGAAGTGGGGCGACGGCTCGGTCCCGCCCCGGATGACGGACGCGAAGGAGTTCCCGTACCCGACCGTCCAGGCCGACGCCTTCGAGCCCGCCGTGCGGGACGGGCTGGTCGCCTTCTTCCGCAAGGCCCTGCACCGGGACGTGGCCCAGCGCTTCCCCGACCTGAAGCCGATGCGGGACGCCTGGAAGCGGATCTTCCTGGACGCCTCGCAGGCGGTGCCGTCCAGCCATCGTTCCCGCCACCCCGAGCCCGCCCCGCAGCCGGCCACGGCCGGTGGGCGCCCGGCGTCGATCGCCGACGCCGAACCCCTCAGCGCCGACGAGCAGCGCGAGCGCCTCGCGGCGGCGGTCACCCGCGACACCCACCTGTCCGCCGCAGGTCTCACCCCGGCCGCCGAGTCCTTCCTCTACGGCCTGGGCATCACCACCGTGGGCGGACTCCTCGACTACAGCCGCAGCAAGCTCCTCAACGCGCCGGGCCTCGGCACCAGGACCCGCACCGAGGTGCAGCGCCGCCAGCGCCAGTGGGGCAGGCTGCTGCGTGAGACGCCGCTCTCCCCGCTCACCCCGAAGGGCCGGGCGGAGGCCAAGGAGGAGCTGGCCCAGCTCACCGCCGCCGAGTCGGCCGTCGCCGGGACCCTCGCGGTGGGCGAGGGAGCGGCCGGGCTGACGGAGTCCGCCCTGCGCTCGGTCAGCCTGGACACCCTCGCCACGCTGTTCGTCCCGGAGCTGAACAACAACCGCTCCAACGCCAACAAGGTCGAGATGGTCCGGCTGCTGCTGCGGCTGCCGGACGAGCACGGGGAGCTGCCCGGCATCGGCGTCTGGCCCAAGCAGAAGGACGTGGCCGAGGCGCTCGGGCTGTCCGCGGGCCGCATCCCGCAGATGCTGAAGGAGGAGCGCAAGCGCTGGAAGAAGCTGCCCGCGGTCCAGGCCCTGCGGGACGAGATCGTCGGGCTGCTGGTGGACCTCGGCCGGGTCGCCTCCGCCGTGGAGATCGCGGACGCGCTCGCCGTACGGCGCGGTACGCAGCTTCCGGAGCGCGAGCAGCGGCGCGCACTCGCCCTGGCGGCAGTCCGCGCCGTAGTGGAGGTGGAGCAACTCCAGCCGGAGGAAGCCGAGTTCCAGCACCAGCCGAACCGCAGGGCGACGGAGGAGTCGCTGGCGGCCGGGCTGCTCGCGCTGGACGTCCGCGAGGGCGACGCCCCCGACACCCCGACGGCTCCCGGCCTCCTCGACTACGCCACCCGTCTGGGCAGGACCGCCGACCGGCTGGCCCGCCTGGAGACGCTGCCTACGGCGACGACGGTACTGAACGAGCTGGGCGCGCTGACCCCGCCGCCGGGTGTGGTCGACTGGGACGAGCGCCGCCTGGTCGAGCTGGCCGCCGCCGCGTCCGTCAACGCCGCGGCCACACCCCGCCTGGAGATCTACCCGCGCGACCTGCCGCTGGTCCGGGCACTGCGCCTCACGCAGGCCGGACTGGTCCGGCTGAACCCGGGGGTTCCCGAGGCGTGGCAGCCGGGCCTGCGTCCGGAGGACATCCACGAGCGGGTGCGGGCCCGTTTCCCCGAGCTGGTCGTCCAGGACGCCCGGGGCAGGAGCACGCACGAGCTGCCAACCGGCGGGCCGCTGACCAAGGCGCTGCGCGAGGCCGGCTTCGACCTCGCCCTGTCGACGCACGAGGACTCCGGGAAGCCGCGCTACCTGCCCACGCGCATGGACGACGCGTCCAGCTACCTCACGGGCGTGGCGGCACGGCAGTCCACCTTCGTCGGCGCGGCGACCCGGTACTCGGACGATCCGCTGCTCGCGGGCGCGGTCCGCGCGGACGAACGGCTCCTGGCGTCGGCCCGGCGCGACGGCTACCGGGTGCTGACCGTGCACCACGGCCGCACGGTGGAGGCGGTACGGGAGCTGACGGCGGCCCGCATCGGCGCGCAGCCGGTGTCAGTGACGGAACTCTTCCTGGAGTCCCTGCACGCGCTGGTCCCGCCGGGCACGAAGCCGACGTGGGAGACCCTGCTGAAGGCGGACGTGGCCGAGCCGGGATCGCGGGGGGCCATGAAGTTCACGGAGTACGCGCGGACGGCGTGGGGCACGGTCGAACCCCGGGTGCGTGACCTGCTGGCGCCCGGGGCAGGCTCGGGTCCGGTGCTCCTGACGGAGGTGGCGGTCTTCGCCCGGTACGACGCGATGGGCGTCCTGGACCGGCTGGCGGAGGCGGCCCGGCAGGGCGGGCGGGGACTGTGGCTGCTCGTGCCGCAGCCGGACCCGGCACGCGAGCCGCGGCTGGGGCACGTGGCGGTGGCGTACCAGGCGGGCCTGGGCGAGTGGATAGAGCTGCCGGACTCGTGGGTGCGCAACGCCCACCGGGCCGGCGCGGTGGGGGCGGGAACGAAGATGACGAACGGTACCGAGGGAGACGCCAAGTGATCGACCGCAAGGCCCTGTTGGACGACCTGAAGGGGCAGGTCAAGGCGGTCGAGGCCGACCTGGGGCGCCAGGTGAAGGTGGTGCCGGAGGGCGAGAAGCTGCGCGCGGAGTACGACCGTGCGCGCAAGCTGGGCCGTACGGCGGCGACGTGGAACTCCTGGCTCGACGAGCGCGTCACGCAGGTCGCCGTGGCGTGGGTGCTGGGCACGGTCTTCGTCCGCTTCTGCGAGGACAACCGCCTGATCCCGGAGCCGTACCTGACGGCCCCTGAAGACGACCGGCGCGACCTGGCGCTGGCGCGGTTCGAGGAGTACGTCGCGCGCTCCGACGACCCGACGTACCGGGGCTGGCTTGAGCAGGCGTTCGAGGAACTGGGCGCGGGGCAGGCGGGACGGCTGCTGTTCGACCGGCGGCACAATCCGCTGTACCAGATCCCGCTGTCGCACGACGGGGCACGGGACCTGGTGGACTTCTGGCGGGTGAGGGACGAGGAAGGTGTTCTCGTCCACGACTTCCGGGATCCCCTGGAGGAGGACGGCGACGGGACGCGAGGCTGGGACACGCGCTTCCTGGGCGACCTGTACCAGGACCTGAGCGAGGCGGCCCGCAAGACGTACGCGCTGCTCCAGACGCCGGAGTTCGTGGAGGAGTTCATCCTCGACCGGACGTTTGAGCCTGCGGTGCGGGAGTTCGGGTACGAGGGCCTGAAGATGATCGACCCCACGTGCGGGTCGGGGCACTTCGTGCTCGGGGCGTTCCGGCGGTTGGTTCGGCTGTGGGCTGATGGCCGGCCGGGCAAAGACGTGCATGAGCGGGTGCGGGAGTCGCTGGACTCTGTGCACGGGGTGGACTTGAACCCGTTCGCGGTGGCTATTGCGCGGTTCCGGTTGTTGGTCGCTGCTATGGCGGCAAGTGGTGTGCGGACGCTGGAGCAAGCCAATAGGTATGAATGGCCAATGCATTTGGCCATCGGCGATTCACTCATCAAGTACCGACAGGATGCCCTGTTCGGCGAATCGGACATCATCGACGGCGTAGGCAACGACGTGGCGTCTTTTACCTACACGCCAGAGGACGTGCATGAACACCCAGGCATCCTAGAGCCCGGACGATATCACGTGGTCGTGGGAAATCCGCCATACATTACAGTCAAGGACAAAACACTCGGAAATCTATATCGAGATCTCTATAGCGCCTGCCATCGCGAGTATTCACTCTCCGTGCCATTTGCGCAGCGTTTTTTTGAGCTAGCCAAGAGGGAGGACTCAGAGTCACACGGTTATGGCCTCGTCGGGCAAATTACAGCTAACTCCTTCATGAAGCGGGAGTTCGGCAAGAAGCTGATCGAGGGATACTTTCGCAATAGCGTGGAACTGACAGAAGTAGTCGATACGTCCAGCGCATACATCCCAGGCCACAGCACACCCACAGTTATCCTCGTTGGCCGCAGGCTCGCGGGAAGCGCGCGCTCCGCGACGGTGCGAACAGTTCGCAGCATCCAGGGTGAACCCTCAACGCCCAAAGACCCTAGCAAGGGACTGGTCTGGCGAGCCATCGTAAACCAAATCGACTACCCGGGGTCAGAGAGCCCTTGGATCAGCACGGTCGACACATCACGAGAAGCCATGTCGAAACACCCTTGGAGTCTTGCCGGCGGAGCCGCCGTGGACGCCATGCATGCACTCGAAAGCACCCCGAAAAGGCTCCGCAATGTAGCTGATGAAGTCGGTCTCTCCATCGTTACAGGCGAGGACCAGGCATTTGAGTTGGAGCTGACACAGGCCCTTATCAGCCATCGCGTGCCAGTAGCCCTTGCCGCTGATGGCGCCAACCTGCGCGACTGGACCCTCCAGGGGTCTACATGGCTCGCCACCCCCTACACATCCGACTACGCAGTTGCTTCCGAGGAACAGAATCGCCCCCTACTTAAATTCTTGTGGCCACTACGCCGCATTATGCAGCTCAGGAGGAAATTCAGCGTAACCCTGCTTGACCGCGGGGTCCCTTGGTTCGAGTGGCGTGAAGTGTATCGCTCCCGCGTATCAGCGGAAAAGCTTATCGCCTTCACCAAGGTTGCAACACACAATCATTTCTACATGCAGCATCAAGTAATTCCGTCAAAGGATTCCGCCACCGTCGTAAAGCTGCACAAAGATGCGCCTATAGAACAACACTTGGGGCTACTGGGACTTCTCAACAGTTCCACTGCAGGATTCTGGCTTAAGCAGGTATGCCATGACAAGGGGAGTCAGTCAGGCACGGGCGGATTCATGCATGACGAGTGGGAACGCTTTTACGAATTCACCAGCACCAAACTTAAGGAATTCCCTGTCCCTGCCGAATTGCCCACTCAGCTAGCCGCTCAGCTCGATCATCTAGCTCAAACCCTTGCAAGCGTATCCCCCTCGGCAGTTGTGAGCTCCAGCGAGGCACCCACACAGGCGACACTTCGTGAAACTCGCTCACTTTATGAGTCGACTCGAGCCCAAATGATCTATCTTCAAGAAGAGCTGGATTGGCACGTTTACTCCCTGTATGGCTTGCGTGGCGAAGACCTGCGCACCTCCGGGGAACCCGAAGCATCTGCCATCCTGGAGCTCGAACTTGGTGAGCGAGCATTCGAGATTTCGCTTGCACGAAGGGTCCAAAGCGGGGATACAGATACTGTCTGGTTTGACCGTCACAACGCCACGCCCATTACCGAAATTCCCGCCCACTGGCCCGCCGCGTACCGCGAGGTCGTTCAGAAGCGGATCGACGCTATCGAGTCGTCTCGCGCCATCGACATGATCGAGCGGCCGGAATACAAGCGGCGCTGGGCCACCGAAGGGTGGGACGCGCTTCAGGAGAAGGCGCTCAAGGGCTGGCTGCTCGATCGGATCGAGGACCGTTCCCACTGGTTCGACGAAAACGGCATGCCCGCCCTCGTCACCCTCTCCCGTCTCACCGACAACCTGTCCCGTGACGAGGACTTCGTCTCCGTCACCAAGATCTACTCGCCGCATAAGGAACTGCACACCGTTGTCGCTGAGTTGATGACGACCGAGCACGTGCCCTTCCTCTCCGCCCTGCGCTACAAGCCCTCTGGGCTCAAGAAGCGTGCGGACTGGGAGCACGTCTGGGATCTTCAGCGGCAGGAGGACGCCGCCCAGGACGAGCCCGCCAAGCGGAAGATCCGGGACACCATCCCCGTCCCGCCCAAGTACACCTCGGCCGACTTCCTGCGTCCCTCCTACTGGCGGGCGCGCGGCAAGCTGGACGTGCCCAAGGAGCGGTTCATTTCGTACGGGCGGACCAACGCGGCCACCCCCACCCTCTACGGCTGGGCCGGCTGGGACCATCGCGAGCAGGCCATCGCGCTGGACACCTACATCGCCACCCACGAGGGCTTGACCACCGAGGAGGTCACCCCGCTCCTCGCCGGGCTGCTTGAACTCCAGCCGTGGCTGGACCAGTGGCACAACGAGCCCGACCCCCTCTTTGCCCCGACCCCCGCGAAGTTCTTCGAGGGCGACCGGCAGATGGAACAGGGCAAGCACGGTCTCACCGACGACGACCTGCGCGCCTGGCGTCCGGCCAAGAAGTAGGCAGGGCGGCAACGAAACGGCCCTCGCGGTAAGGATCACCGCGAGGGCCGTCGACGTTCCGTGTCAGTCGCTCAGGCGACCGCTCTTGACGGCCGCCACGAAGGACGACCACCCGCCAGCTGGGAACACGAGTGCCGGACCGTGCAGAACCTTGCTGTCCCGTACGGGGACGACACCGGCGAAGTCGTCGGAGACTTCGACGCACTCGCCACCGTCCGAGTTGCTGTAGGAGCTCTTGCGCCAACTAGCGGCGCTCAGGTCGATGCCTCGCACGGTACTTCCTCCAAGATGGCCAGGACGAACTTCTGCGACTCGGCCGGGGACAACGCCAGGTCTCGCATCGCATCGTACGCACGCTGCAGTCGCTCAACTGGCGCGTCCTCTTCGATGAGTTCGCCGCGGTGTGCGTTCTCCGTATACGCCACGGTAGTCCCGCCCGGGAGCCGTAGGAACATCAGTGCAGTGCTGTCCAGACCGTGCATGCCAGCACTTAGCGGAAGCACCTGCATCGTCACATTCGCCCGCTCCGCCAACTCCACCACATGCTCCAACTGCCCCCGCCACTCCCCCACATCCCGCAACGGCGTCCGCAGCACCGCCTCCGAAAGGATCGTCCGGAACGGCGGAGCGTCCTCCCCCTCCAACAACTCCCGCCGCCCCATCCGCGCCTCGACCTGCTGCTCCAGTTCCTTCCCCTTCAACCCACCCGCCGCCAGTACTTCGCGCGCGTACCCCGGCGTCTGCAGCAGGCCCGGCAGCACGCTCACCGCGAAGTGCCACAGGCTCACCGCCTTCGCCTCCAGCGCCATGTACCGCCGGTACCGCTCGCGGAACTGCGTATGGTCCCCGGCCGCCAACTCCCACAGCGCAAGCAACAGTCCCGGCGTGCCGTAGTGCGTGTCGAGGGCCTGGACGACTTCCGGGCTGCCGAGCGTCTCGCCCTTCTCCATCTTGCCGAACAGGGACCAGTCCCAGCCCAGCCGTTCCCCGAGCTGCCGCAGGCTCGTCCCGCTGCCCGCGCGCAGGGTGCGCAGTTCCTCGGCGAAGCGCTGACGTGGTTCCTGGCTGCGGCCGGTGATGACGCGTCGTTGCGGCATACGCCTGGCTCCCCTCCGAAAAGCTCGTGCGGACGGTGTGGAAGGTGTGGAACGACCTCCGGGACGCGGGGAAGCAGGACCCCGTCCACGGCCTGACCGCTCAGATCCCGGCGCATCCTCGTAACGCCCGGACTACGCAGCGTAATCCACCCAGCGCAGCCGGGTCCTGGAATCCGTAGGACTGGACCGATGAGGACGACGATGCCCCCCACACCGCGACACCCGGACCACGCGACGGCGATCGACCACCCAGCCGTCGCGGACGGCCCGCCACCCACCGCTCCGAAGGTCCAGGAGGCCCTCGCCGCCCGTGACGCCCTCGCCTACGCGCTCAGTCAGGCAGGCATCCAGCTCCCTGCGATGGACATCCGCACCCCGTGGGTGGACGACCGCGAGGACGATGCCCGGTACGCGCTCGTCCACCTCGGGGTGTGCTCGGCTCCCGTGGCCCTCATGCTCGCGGACGTGATCCTGAAGGGGATCAGCACGTGACGGAGGACGACGACCGGGCCGGAACCCCGAGCGAGGTCCCGGCCGTGGGAGAGGCCGTACGGGACACCACCCGCGACCGGGTCGGCCGGGTCATGGGCCACGAAGGCCCGTACCTCCAGGTCCGGCCGCTCGACGGCGGCCGCGAGTGGGATGCCGACCCGCGTCACGTCCGGACACTGAGCCAGGACGAGCTGCTGAGCGCCCTCGTCGCCGAGGTCAACGCCCGCTCCCGTCAGAGCACCAAGTGACCGTGCCGTCCGTCACCGGACGTGGCCGAACCCGTACGGAACCCCCTCCTCTTGATCGCCGCGCTCACCTAGGATGTCGACACCACATCTCAGCGGCCCGACGGGCTTCCTGATTCGCCATCGCACCCGCTCCACGGCGGCGCGTGGCGGACGCCGCAGGACATGCCCCCACCCGCACGAGTCTTCTTCGTGCTGCCTGGGGGCATTTCCTTGTTGTTCCGTGAGTCCGCGGCGTCCGTGGCTACCCGCATCCTCGAAGGGTCGCTCGCGCTGCATCTGACCGAGAACTTCCGTCACCTGCACGGGCGCAGGCCCGGACAGGCGGAGATACGGTCCTGGGAACGCAGCCTCCCCGCTCTCGTCAACGCCCTCATGGAAGCGGGGCTCGGCGAGGTCGAGGTGATCATCGAGTGCAGCCTGCCCCTCACCAGCAAGCGCGCCGACGCCGTCCTGGCCGGCGTGCACCCGACGACGGGGCAGCCGTCGTACGTCGTCGTCGAGCTGAAGCAGTGGAGCGAGGCCCACCCGGACGAGGACGACCCTCTCCTGTGCCGGCTCGACGCCTACCCGCAGCCCGTCCTCAACCCGATCGAACAGGTGCGGGGCTACTGCGAGTACCTGCTGTCGTTCAACGCGGCCTTGGAGCGGATGCCCGGGTCGCTGGCCGGGGTGGCGTTCCTGCACAACGCGACCGAGTCCCGGATCGCGGGGCTGCGAAGCGTCGCGGAGGACCAGTACGGCCGGATGTACACGGCCGACCAGCGCGGGGCCTTCCTGGACTTCCTGCGGTCGCGGCTGGCCGCCAAGTCCGGCGCGGAGGCCGCCGACATGCTGAAGGACGCCAGGATCCGGCCGTCGAAGCAGCTGATGGCGGTCGCCGCGGCCGAGATCCGCGACCGCGAGCAGTTCGTGCTCCTCGCCGAGCAGCGGGTCGCCTACGAGATGGTGATGTCCGCCGTGCGCAAGGCCAAGCGCGGCAACCACAAGAAGGTCATCGTGGTGACGGGCGGTCCCGGCTCGGGCAAGAGCGTCATCGCGATGTCCCTGCTGGGTGAGCTGTACCGGCGCGGGGAGACCGCTCTGCACGCCACCGGGTCGGCGTCGTTCACCAAGACGATGCGCAAGGTCGCCGGGCACAAGAAGCGCGAAGTGCAGAAGCTCTTCATGTACTTCAACAGCTTCATGGACGTCGAGCCGAACGACCTCGACGTGCTGATCTGCGACGAGGCACACCGGCTGCGGAAGACCTCCGCCAACCGCTACACCAAGGCCGAGCTGCGCACCGGTCGGCCGCAGGTCTCGGAACTCATCGACGCGGCCAGGGTGCCGGTGTTCCTGCTCGACCAGCACCAGGTGGTGCGGCCCGGCGAGATGGGGACGAAGGAGGAGATCCGGCGGGCCGCCGCCGCGGAAGGGCTCGACTGCACGGTGATCGAGCTGGACGGCCAGTTCCGGTGCGGCGGCAGCGACGCGTACGAGAAGTGGGTGGTCGACCTGCTCGGTCTGGAGGGAGGCACGCCCGGCCCGTGGGAGCCCGACGGCAAACTGGAGCTGCGGACCGCCGAGAGCCCGCAGGAGCTGGAGGACTTCCTCGTGGCGAAGCGCGCGGAGGGCTACGGCGCGCGGATGTCGGCCGGTTACTGCTGGACGTGGACGCGCAAGATCACGCCGGAGATGACCGAACTCCCCCGCGACGTCGTCATCGGTGACTGGGCACGGCCGTGGAACGTGTACGGCGACCGGTCCGTCTTCGGAGCCCCGCCCGCGCCCCTGTGGGCCACCGAACCGGAAGGTTTCGGCCAGGTCGGCTGCGTCTACACCGCGCAGGGCTTCGAGTACGACTGGTCGGGCGTCATCATCGGTCCCGACCTGGTGTGGCGGACGGACCGGTGGGTCGTGGACCGGTCGGCGTCGAAGGACCCGATCTTCACCAAGGCGACGCCGGACAGCGAGATCGACCGGCTGATCCGCAACACGTACAAGGTGCTGCTGACGCGAGGCATGGTCGGCACGATCATCTACTCGACCGACCCGGAGACGCGGGAGAAACTGCGGTCGCTCGTCCACCCCGCGTCCGGCGTGGAGGCGCCCGCGCTCGTGTAGTCGGGCATGTGCGAAAAGTGGTCATCCTATGTCAGTGGTACGCCATACGATCGGATGAGCCCGCGCAGCCGCCCGTCGGAGAGTGATCGTTCATGGCCCAGCAGCCGCCCCTGCTCCGCGATGTCATCGACATCAAGGAGTCCATCTCCACGTCGGACTTCGTCCTCCAGCTCTCGGAGGCGACGACCCCCGAGGGCGCCGAGCGCGCCCTGCGGGACTACGTGGTCACGGAGCGGCTGCTGGAGAACTTCGACGAGGCGCTGGGACTGATCAAGGCCGCGCTCGACGGGCACACGTCGAAGGCGGCCTACCTGCACGGCTCGTTCGGTTCCGGTAAGTCGCACTTCATGGCCGTGCTGCACGCGCTGCTCAGTGGCAGCCCGGCAGCCCGCTCCCGGACGGACCTCGACCCGGTGCTCACCAAGCACGAGTGGCTCGGCACGGAGGGCAAGCGGTTCCTGCTCGTGCCGTACCACATGCTCGGGGCGAAGGCGCTGGAGCAGCGGGTCCTCGGCGGATACGTCAGCCACGTCAAGAAGCTGCACCCCGAGGCGCCGACGCCGCAGGTGTACCGGACGGACGCGCTGTTCGAGGACATCCGGGCGATGCGGTCCCGGATGGGCGACGCGGCCGTCATCGCCGGGCTCACCTCGCCGGACGGCGGCGGGACGGACGACGAGGACGAGTGGGGCGAGGCGTTCGGCTGGGCGCCCGCGCTGCTCGACACCGCGCTGGCCGCCGAGGAGGTCCACGAGGGCGGGCAGGCGCTCAACCTGGTCAGTCCGTCCACACCCGCCGAGCTGCGGGCGCGTCTCGTCCAGGACGCGAGCACTCACCTGCTGCCCGGCTTCGCGAAGAACGCCGCCGAGGACGAGCACGGGTTCGTCTCGCTGGACGCCGGCCTGTCCGTGATCGCCGAGCACGCCAAGTCACTCGGCTACGACGGGCTGATCCTGTTCATGGACGAGCTGATCCTGTGGCTGGCCACCCTCATCCACGACCAGAAGTTCGTGGCCCGGGAAGCTGGCAAGATCACCAACTTCGTGGAGGGCGGCGACGCCCGCCGCGCCATCCCGGTCATCTCCTTCATCGCCCGTCAGCGCGACCTGCGCGAGCTGGTCGGCGAAGAGGTCTCCGGGGCGGCCGAGGCGTCCATCCAGGACACGCTCAACCTGGCCTCCGGACGCTTCGACAAGATCACTCTGGAGGACCGCAACCTCCCCCAGGTCGCCCACGCCCGACTGCTCAAGCCCAAGGACGCGGAGGCCGCCGCCCTCATCGAGGCGGAGTTCGACAAGACCCGCAAGATCCGCCAGGAGGTGTGGGACACGCTCCTGGGGTCCGACCGCGGGGCGGACGGGGTCGGCGCGGACGAGGAGAGCTTCCGGCTGACGTACCCGTTCTCGCCGGCGTTCATGGACACCCTCGTGCACGTGTCCTCCGCGCTGCAGCGCAACCGGACCGGCATGAAGCTGATGGGCCAGCTGCTCGCCGACCACCGCGCCGAGCTGCGGCTGGGCGATCTGATCCCGGTCGGTGACCTGTACCCGCTGATCACGGCGGGCGGCGACAAGCCGTTCACCGACAGCCTGAAGGTGGTCTTCGAGGCCGCGGACAAGCTGTACCGGACCAAGCTGCGGCCCTACCTCCTCCTCACGCACAACGTGTCCGAGGAGGACATAGAGCAGTACGCGAACCGTCCCGACAGCATCACCGACCCCGCGCTGCGCACCCGGATCAAGCAGTTCACCGGGGACAACCGGATCATCGGCACGCTGCTGCTGTCGGCGCTCGCCCCCAGCGTCCCCGCCCTGTCCGACCTGACGGTCCGCCGCCTGTCCGCGCTGAACTACGGCTCGGTCGTGGCCCCGATCCCGGGGCGCGAGTACGGCATCCTGAAGAACAAGATCGCCGAGTGGGCGGGCCGATTCCCCGAGATCAAGGAGACCGGCACCGAGGCCAACCCGGGCGTCCGGCTCGAACTGTCCGGCGTCGACGTCGACTCGGTGATCGCCAACGCCAACGTCAACGACAACCCCGGCAACCGCCAGGCCCTCGCCCGGCGCATCCTCGTCGAGGAGCTCGGCATCGTCCAGGGCCAGTTGGTCGACCAGCTGCAGTTCGTGTGGCGGGGCACCGAGCGCAGCGTCGAGGTGGTCTTCGGCAACGTCGCCGACGAGGACGAGCTGCCCGACCACGACCTCATGCCCCAGCAGGACGGACTCTGGCGGCTCGTGATCGACCTGCCCTTCGACGACAGCGAGTACGGAGCCGTCGAGGACGCCAACCGGATGCGGCGCCTGCGCGAGCGGCAGGGCGAGCCGTCCCGGACCGTCGCCTGGCTGCCCACCCACCTCTCCAGCCAGCGCTACGCCGACTTCCGCCGTCTCGTCGTCATCGACAAGGCCCTCTCCGACAGCCGGCGGTTCGACGGCCAGTACGCCGGCCACCTGAGCCCCGACAACCGGGCCCGCGCCAAGGGCCTCCTGGAGACCCAGCGCGAGTCGCTACTCAAGAACGTCAAGGCCGCCTTCAAGCAGGCGTACGGCCTGGCCGACAAGAAGGCCACCGACGTGGAACTCGGCTTCTCCGACCACTTGGAGTCGCTGCGTGAGGTCGACGGCCTGACCCTGTCGTTCGGCCAGTCGCTGCGCGACGGCGTCCGGCACATCGCGAGCCGGCTGCTCGTGAGCCAGTTCCCCGACCATCCGGACCTGGACCCCGACGGGAACGGCACGGTGGTCAGGCCCGCCGACGTGAAGAAGGTGTTCACGCACGTCCAGGCCGCCGCCGAGGCCCGTGACGGACGCGCCGAGGTGCCCGCCGCCGACCGGAACCTGATGCGGCGGGTCGCGACCCCGCTGCGGCTCGGGCAGCAGAAGGAGGCGTACTTCGAGCTGTCGCACTACTGGGCGGACCACTTCCGGCAGTTGGCCCGCGAGCAGGGCGTCACCGGCGACCTCAGCCTGATCACGCTGACCGACTGGACCGACCGGCCCGCGCCGCGCGGTCTGCCGGGCTTCCTCGCCCGGCTGGTGGTGGCCTCGTTCGCCGAGATGGACGACCGGGTGTGGGTGCGCGCGGGCACGCCGCTCGACCCCGCGCCCGCGCTGAACGAGATCAAGGACCACGACGCGCTGCGCAGCCAGCCGCTGCCCTCGGAGGAGGACTGGTCGGCCGCCCGGCAGCGGTTCACGGCGCTGTTCGGCGAAACGGCCCCCACCCTGCGGCGCGGCCGCATGGTGAACCAGCTCGCCCGGCAGATCGTCCAGCAGGCGGGCGCCCACCAGGAGGCCGCCCGGGAGCTGGTGACGCAGTTGGAGCGGCACGCCGGGTTCCTCCGCCTCGACGAGACCGCCGAGAACGGCCGCCTCGCCGTCGCGCGCCGCGCCGTCGACCTGCTGCGGGAGCTGACGCGGTCCGCAGGTCAGGGCGCCGCCGGCGCCAGGAAGACCGTCGAGTCGCTGGCCGCCTTCGACTTCGGCGAGGTCGGCGCGGACCGGTTCGGGACCTCGGTCAAGCAGGCCCGAGCCGTGGCGCAGGCACTGGACTCGACGTCGTGGACCACGCTCGACCTGGCCACCTCGGAAGGCCCCGAGGGCGAGGCCCTGCTGGATTCCCTGCGCAACGCCGCCCAGAGCGACCAACGGACCAACGACCTCAAGGAGGCGCTGGCCCGGACCCAGCGCGAGGTGCTGGCCCTGGTCAAGCGGAACCGCGCGACACCGCCCGCGCCGCCCGCGCCCCCGGCCCCGCGTCCGAGTGACGTCCCTCTCGACACACCGTCCAGCCACCCGCCCGTGCCCGAGCAGTCGCCCGGCACGCGCCCGTCCACGCCGGGCCGGGTGAAGCGCTCCGGCGGCGGGCGGACGACCGCCGCCAGGGCCGTGGCCGAACTCCAGGCGGAGATCGCGGAGCTGGCCGCCCGGGAACCGGGCGCCACGGTCGAGATCACCTGGCAGGTCGTCGAAGGATGAGCACAGCGACGACCGGCGCGATGGCGGTGCGGCTGAACCTCGCCACCCTCACCCAGTACCTGTCCGCCCAGACCTCGCTGGCCGACGCCCTGGCCGGCCGGGACCGGCGACGGGCCGTGCTGCTGCGCTCCGCACCCCGGTGGGACGGCCCGGCCGAACACTCCTGGGGCGACGGGCAGTCCGCCCGCATCGCGGCGGCGCCCTCCCCGCTCGCCGTGCACGAGCTGGTGCTCGGTCACCTGTCGGAAACGGCCACCGGACCCGCCGTGCTCGTCGTCCTCACCGACCGCGAGCAGAACGAGCTGGACCCCGCCATCCTGGCCCGCGCCCACAAACAGCGCGTGGACACGGTGGACACCTGGGATGTCGTACGGGACGCCTTCGGCGCCCATCAGGTCGACCCGAGGCTCAAGGACGACAAGTGGGCCGCGGAGGCCCTCCTGGAGGCGGCGCCCCCGGGAGGGGGCTGGCCCCGGCTCGGCGGCGGCATGCTCTCCCGTGGCACCGCCCTGACCGCGCTCGCGCTGCGCCGCCTGCGACTGGGACGGTACGAGGACGAGACGGCCCGCCAGGACAACGCCACGTCCGCCGACCGGCTCGACACCCACACCCTGCTGGGCTGGTCCTTGATCCCCGGGGGGCCGGAGCGGCTGTTGGCGCTGCGCGGCCCCGAACGCGCGGGCCTGGCGGATTTCCTCGGGGAGGAGGACCAGGCCGGCCTCGCGGGACGCGCCCTGCTCGCCCTGGTCGAGGCCGAGCACGGGCCGGACGCGGTGGCCTTCGGACTGCTGTGCGCGGCCCTGTGGTGCCATGCCGAGCCGGACGCGGCCGTATACACGGCGCGCGGCCGCGCGGAGCGATGGTTCGGAGACCGCCCCCCGATGCGGGGCGAACAGCTCGACGCCATGGTCGCCGCCTTCGGCCGGGCCACGGAGGACTACGTCGGCACGCTGCTCGCCGGGGCGAAGCGGGACGGCAGCCCGGTGTCGGAGGAGGCTCGCGAGGCCCGCCGGACGAGCGACACGGTGCTGGAGCGCGCTTCGGCGCTGGTCCGGCAGTTCGGGGCCGAGGCAGCCGCCCGGACCAGTCCCCTGCTGCCGGCCGGCCTGGACGCCAGGTTCACCACGGTCGGAGAGGCCCTCGCGGCCGGCGACCCGGAAGGGTTGGACGCGGCCGTCCGTTCCCTGAGCGAGCACCGGCGGGCCGACGGGCCGGAGGTGCGGGCCCGGATCGAACGGGCCCGGATGGGTCAGCGGCTCGTTCAGTGGCTGGCCACCGACCCGGCGGCCGAGGTGTCGCACGTCGGCGCGGCCATCAGTCGCCACATGGAGGAGACCGCCTGGGTCGACCGCGCTGTGGAGCACATCGAAGCGGGCGGCGACCCCGACGACCGGCTGAGGACCGCCTACGACGCACTGGCCGCGCGCGTGCGCCGACAGCGGCACGGGATCGACCGCGACTTCGCCCGCACCCTGGCGACCTGGACCGCGGCCGGCACCGATCCCGGCGGCATGCTGACGGTGGAGACGTTCCTGGAGCGGGTGGTGAAGCCGGTCGTGCGGGACGCCGACGACCGGCGCGTGCTCCTGATCGTCCTGGACGGGATGAGCGCGGCCATCGCCACCGAGCTGGCGGAGGAACTGCGCTCCTCCTGGGCCGAGTTCGACCCCCTGGCCGCGGAGGGCGCTCCGCGGCGTCGCGCCATGGCCGCGGCGCTGCCCACCCTCACCTCCGTCTCGCGCACGTCGCTGTTCGCGGGAAGGCTGATGCGGGGCTCGCAGAAGGACGAGGCGCAGCTGTTCCCCGCCCTGCCCCTGTGGAGCGGGGCGCCCGCCGCCGTGTTCCACAAGGACGACCTGCGGGCCGACAGCGCCGGGGACACCTTCGGGTCCGCGCTCACCGAAGCGCTCATGGACGGCCGTACGCATGTGGCGGTCGTCCTCAACGCGATCGACGACCGGCTGGCCAAGGAGCAGAAACTGGGCGACGGCGCCTGGCGGGCCGAGCACATCCCGGGCCTGCCGGACCTGCTGCGGATCGCCGCCTCGCAGGGCATGGCGGTGGTGATCACCAGCGACCACGGACACGTCGTCGACCGGCACGGTGCCAAGGTGGAGACCGGCTCACCGCTGTCCGCCCGCCATCGCGAGCCCGGGGGCGAGGTGGGACCTGCCGAGGTGGAGCTGCACGGCACGCGCGTGGTCGCCCCGGAACCGGGCGGCTCGATCGTCGCCCTCTGGGACGCCGACTCCCGGTACACCGCCCGCAAGGCCGGCTACCACGGCGGAGCCTCGCTGGCCGAGTTCACCATCCCCGTCCTGGCCTTTCTGCCGTTCGGAGCGTCCCCTCCCTCGTCCTGGCGCGAGTTGGGCGACCAGCGGCCGGCGTGGTGGTCACTGGACGACCCGACTCCCCGGCACGCCGTCCCAGCCCCGCCCGAACGCACCGCCCCCGGCGAACGGGCCGCCCGGCAGCGGCCGACCAAGGCCCAGGCCCGTCTCGCCCGCACCCACGACGCGTTGTTCGACGTCGCCGTGGTCCCCTCGCCCGAGGACGACGGAACTCTGGTGACCACCGCCGCGGTGAGCCCGGACGACGCCCTTGTCACAGCCCTCTTCGCCTCGGAGACGTTCCAGGGGCAGATCGGCCTGCTCGCGCGCAGACCACCGATGGAGAAGGTGGAAGGCGCGATCCGGGCTCTGATCGAGGCTGGAGGCACGCTTCCGGTGACGGCACTCGCCCAGCGTGTGTCCTACCCGGCCACCCGCGCCGACGGGTTCGCCGCGATCCTGCGCCAGTTGCTCAACTACGACGGAGTGCAGGTCCTGGAGACGCTGCCGGACGGCAGGACCGTCCGCCTCGATCTCGCCTTGCTCCGCATGCAGTTCGACCTGGGCTGACGAACGGTCAGCCGTATCCCATACCGATGAGCCGGGAGCCATGAGCGCCAACGACCGTGTGTTGATCAACCAGATGATCGAGGAACGGCGCAACGCCCGCGCCGTCCCTCTCTCGTTCGACGCGGAGTTCGAGCGGTTCGCCAGTGAACACGCCCTGCACGGCTTCGGCCTTTCCGAGGAGGAGATCGAAGGCGGTGTGATCGGCGGCGCGGACGACGGCGGCATCGACGGGGCCTACGTCTTCCTCGGCGGGCGTCTTCTGCACGAGGACAGTGAGATCTTCCAGCAGCAGTCCGCCGTCGCGAACGTGGAGCAGGGAACCCAGCTGACGCTCTGGCTCGTCCAGGCGAAGACCAGCCCCGGCTTCTCCGAGGTCGCCATCGACAAGGTGGCGTCCACCTGTAAGAACCTTCTGGACATGGAGGCCGACGAGGCCACCGTCGGCCTGCTGTACAGCGAGGACCTCCTCGCCCGCTTCCGCCTCTTCAGGGAAGCCCTGAAGAAGCTCCTCACCCGCCATCCCACCGTGTTGATCAAATTCTCGTACGTGACACGCGGCTCGGCGAGCGAGGTGCACCCCAAGGTGCAGGCGAAGGCCAAGATCCTTGAGAGCCAGTTCTCCAGCGCCTTCGCCATCTCCAACGGCGAGGTCGAGTTCCTGGGCCCCGCGGAGCTCTGGAAGCGTGCCAGCACCCTTCCCTCGTACACCCTGGAACTCCCCTACCGGGAGAGCATCACCCACGGCACCAGCCACATCGCGCTCGTCGGCCTGGGTGAGTACATCGACTTCCTCAGCGACGAGACCGGGGCGATCAAGTCCCACATCTTCGACTGGAACGTCCGCGACTACCAGGGCAACGTCGAGGTGAACCGGGAGATCACAAGCTCCCTGCAGAACCCGGAGGCGCCCGAGTTCTGGTGGCTCAACAACGGCATCACCATCGTGTGCTCGCAGGCGACCTCGGTGGGCAAGCGGCTCAGTCTCTCCGACGTCCAGATCGTCAACGGCCTGCAGACCTCCTACACCCTGCACGAGACGCTGCGCGACCGTTACGTGACCGACCCTGCCGACTCGGTGTTCGACAGACTGGTGCAGGTGCGCATCCTCGTCACCGTGGACCAGGCCGCCCGTGACTCCGTCATCCGCGCCACCAACCGGCAGACCAGCGTGCCCGTCGCCTCCCTGCGGGCCACGGACGACATCCAGCGGCAGATCGAGTCGTACTTTCTGGAACACGACTGGTTCTACGACCGGCGCAAGAACTTCTACCGCAACCAGGGCAAGCCGACCGACCGTATCGTCAGCATCCCCCTGCTGGCCCAGTCCGTGATGGCGATGGCGCTGGGACGGCCCGACTACGCCCGAGCCCGTCCGTCGAGCCTGCTGAAGTCGGACGTGGACTACCGGCGCGTCTTCTCGGACAAGACGGAACTCGCCGTCTACCTGTGGCTGGCCAAGGCGCAGCGCCAGGCGGACGAGTTCCTTCAGGCGTCGTCGGATCCCGTCTCCCGGTCGCTGCACACCAACCTCCGCTTCCACCTGGCCATGCTCGGCGCCGTCGACCTCGTGGGCCGCATCTTCAGCAAGCCGGAAGCCCTGAACAACGCCGCCCGGGAGGACGTCTTCCCCAATCCCGCGCGCCTACGGTCGCTGTGGACGTCGCTCCAGGAACACTTCGACACTTACCAGCAGCGGCAGCGGTCGGGTCCCGATAAAACTGCGAAGAGCAGTGACTTCGTCACCTACCTCACGACTGAGCTGGGATACGGCAGCCTCCACCGCAGGTGATTGCAGCGCGCGGGCCCGCGGCCGGGCGGGGATGGGAGAATGGGCAGGTGATCGACCCTCGTCCCTCTCCCGTCTCCGCCGCCCGGCGGCGCACCGCCATCGACGCGCTGCGCCGCGGTGCCGTGCCCGAGAGCGGCCTGGATCTCCTCGCCACCGGACTGGGCCGTTTCGAGTCCGCCCTCGACGCGGAACTCGACGCGGTCGCCTCCGGCGCCTCGGTCTTCAAGGCCGTGCGCGGCGAGTACGGCTCCGGCAAGACGTTCTTCACCCGATGGCTCGGGGAACGCGCCAAGCAGCGCAACTTCGCCGTCTCCGAGATCCAGGTCTCGGAGACGGAAACGCCGCTGCACAGACTGGAGACCGTCTACCGTCGCCTCACCGAACGGCTGGCCACGACGAGCTTCCCTCCGAGCGCGCTGCGACCCGTCGTGGACGCCTGGTTCTACGCCCTGGAGGAGGACGCCCTCGCGGCAGGAGCTGACGAGGATGACCTGAGCGGCGCGGTGGAGCAGTTGCTGGCCGCCCGCCTGACCGAGGTGTCACGGCACGCCCCGTCCTTCGCGGCGGCGCTGCGCGGATACCGTTCCGCGCTGGCCGACGGCGACGAAGCGACGGCGGCGGCCGTCCTCGCCTGGCTCGGCGGCCAGCCCCACGTGGCGGCAGCGGCCCGTCGAGCGGCGGGAGTGCGTGGCGACCTCGACCACTTCGGCGCCCTGGGCTTCCTGCAGGGGCTGCTCACCGTCCTGCGGGACTCCGGCCACCGGGGACTGTTCGTCGTGCTGGACGAGGTGGAAACCCTGCAGAGAGTGCGGTCGGACGCCCGCGACAAGGCACTCAACGCGCTCCGGCAGCTGATCGACGAAGTCCACTCCGGACGGTTCCCCGGCATCTACCTGGTCATCACCGGAACCCCCGCCTTCTACGACGGCCAGCAGGGCGTGCAGCGGCTCCCACCGCTCGCCCAGCGCCTCGCCACCGACTTCACCACCGACCCGCGCTTCGACAACCCGCGTGCGGTCCAAGTGCGCCTGCCGGGATTCACCCTGGAGTCGCTGACCGGGCTCGGGGTGACCATCCGCGATCTCTACGCCTCCGGGGCCGACGCACCCGGCCGGATCGAAACACTGGCCGACGACACGTACATCGCCGACCTCGCCCGTGCGGTGGGCGGAGCCCTCGGAGGGAAGGTCGGCGTGGCACCCCGGCTCTTCCTCAAGAAGCTGATCGGAGACGTGCTCGACCGCATCGACCAGTTCCCGGACTTCGACCCGCGGCAGCACTACCGCCTGACCGTGGACAGCAAGGAACTCACCGACGTCGAAAGGAACCTGACCGCATACGCATCCGCATCGACATCGGCCGGCGACATCGATCTGGAGCTGTGATGGCGCCACCCGCGGACCCCGTCGAGCGGCTCGACCCCGTCATCCTGCACCACGTTGTGAACACACTCGGCTGGCCGGATCTGCGGCCGCTGCAGCGGGCCGCGATCGACCCCGTGATGGACGGCGAGGACGTCGTGCTGCTCGCTCCCACCGCGGGCGGCAAGACCGAGGCGGCCTGCCTGCCGATCCTGTCGGCCATGTCCGCGCAGAGCTGGACCGGCATCTCGGTCCTCTACCTCTGCCCGCTCAAGGCGCTCCTCAACAACCTGGTGCCCCGCGTCGACGGTTACGCGCAATGGCTGGGCCGGCGTGCGGCCCTGTGGCACGGGGACACGCAGGAGTCACAGCGTCAACGCATCCGTACCGACAGGCCGGACATCCTGCTGACGACACCCGAGTCGCTGGAAGCGATGCTCATCGGCGTGAAGACGGATCACGCGCACCTGCTGGGCGGTGTCCGGGCCGTCGTCGCCGACGAGGTGCACGCCTTCGCGGGCGACGACCGGGGCTGGCACCTCCTCGCGGTCCTCGAACGCCTCCAACGGGTCACCGAGCGTCCCATTCAGCGGATCGGGCTGTCGGCGACGGTCGGCAATCCACGGCATCTGCTCACCTGGCTGCAGGGGTCCGGTGCCGGCCGGCGTCCGGGCCGAGTCGTCGCCCCGGACCTCACGGCGTACTCGCGGACGGGAGCAGCTGGAGTGCCTGCGAGCGACACGACCGGTCCTCCGCCGGGGGAGGTCGAACTCGACTACGTCGGCTCCCTGTCCAATGCCGCCAAGGTCGTCGCGGCCCTGCACAAGGGTGAGAAGCGACTGGTGTTCTGCGACTCCCGGCGGCAGGTCGAGGAACTGGGCGCGGCGCTGCGGGCACGCGACGTCACCGTGTTCCTCTCCCACGCGTCCCTCTCGGCCGACGAACGGGCCCGGTCCGAGCAGGCGTTCGCCGAGGCGCGTGACTGCGTCATCGTGGCCACGTCCACCCTGGAACTGGGCATCGACGTCGGTGACCTCGACCGAGTCATCCAGATCGACGCTCCTGGGACCGTCGCCTCGTTCCTCCAGCGCATCGGCCGGACGGGGCGCCGCGCCGGAAGCACCCGGAACTGCCTGTTCCTGGCCACCCAGAAGGACACCCTGTTGCAGGCCGCCGCGTTGCTGCTCCTGTGGGGACGCGGCTGGGTCGAACCGGTCGTCGCACCACCCGAGCCACGACACCTCGTCGCGCAGCAACTGCTGGCCGCCGCGCTGCAGGAGCACAAGCTGGGCGATCAGACATGGCCCGAGCAGTGGAACGACCTGGCGCCCTTCGACCGTTCAGCCACTCCGATCCTCCGCCATCTGACGGACGAAGGCTTCCTCGACACCGACGGGGGCATGCTGTTTATCGGCCCCGAGGCGGAACGCCGTTTCGGACGGCGCCACTTCATCGAGCTGACCGCGTCCTTCACCGCACCACCGCAGTTCACCGTCCTGTCCGGCCGCACCGAGATCGGACGGATGGATCCGTCCGTCCTCACCGAGGAACGCCAGGGTCCGCGTCGGCTGCTGCTGGCAGGCCGCAGCTGGCAGGTGACGTTCATCGACTGGGGGCGCAAGCGGGTCTTCGTCGAGCCGGTCGAAGGCGGTGGTATCGCCAAATGGTCCGGAGGCGCGATCGCCGGACTGTCGTACGCGCTGACCCGGGCCATGCGCGACGTCCTCCTGGGCGCCGACCCGCACGTCTCGCTCACCCCACGAGCCCAGGTCTGCCTCCAGGAGTTGCGTGACGAGGACGCCCCCCACCTTGTCCACCCCGGCGGGACGCTGATCGCACGACGCGGGAACGAGGTCCGATGGTGGACGTGGGCGGGGTACCGGGCCAACGCGACGCTGGGCGCGACACTGTCGTCGGTCGCGGACCCGGTTCAGCGGCCCACGGACTGCTACCTGCGGCTGCGGGAGGACCTGAGCCCGGACATGTGGCGCGCCGCGTTGGACGCCGTACCAGCCGGGCCGACACTCGTCCTGCCCGATGTCGACCAGCGGGCAGTGCGTGGTCTGAAGTTCTCGGCGGCGCTCCCCCAGTGGCTGGCCGTGGCCACCCTGTCGGCGCGGCTCGCCGACTTCGACGGTGCCGGCGCCGTTCTGGCGGAGCCGACACGCTTCTCGAACGTCCAATGACGCGGGCCTTGCCACCGCCCTCCGGGTTTCCACTTCCCCGCCGTGGTCGCTCGGCAGCCGCGGGTCGCCCCTGTCGTACGACATCTACAAGTTCCAACCCCGTGCTCATGACGATTCATGAGCACGGTGGAGCAAGGCCGCCTCACACCCTGCGGATCGGACGCGCTACCCCCTCCCCAAGGGCGAGCACTGATACCGCACCCCCCGGCTGACCATCCTGAAGCGGTCACGCCCCTGGGCGGAGAACGGGTTCGGCAGGTCGAAGACGCGGCGCTCCTCCGGGACCAGGGCCGAGGTGATCAACAGGATGCGGTAGCGGTTGCCCCGGCCATGGCGTCGGGCCGCCTCCACCTCGGACGGTGCGAGTTCGAACTCCACCCGCTCGGCGCACCGGTCGCTCAGTGCCTTCACCTCGTACAGCCGGGTGGTGTCACGCCAGGTGACCTCGAAGTCGTAGCCCAGGGAGTCGGACGCCTCGTCGTCGCCGTTGACGACGGCCGCGTAACCCGAGGTCCACCGCACGTCGGCGTAGTGGCGCTGAAGCCAGGCGCGCGCGGCCACCTCCCCGACGAGGCCGATGGCGGAGCGCTGGTCCTCGGTGGTCCGCTTCGTCTTTGCGACGACGATGCGCGGCTTGACGGAGGGTCCGCCTCCACTTCGTGGCCGGGGCACACCCGCCACGGTGTCCAGGCGCACCCTGCCCGACTGGGCGAGGAAGGCCTCGTCGATGGTTTTCGATGCGATGTCCGCGATGGTGGCGAACTGGTCGCTTCCGACCCTGACCTCGGCATCCCCAATGGCGATCGTGCGCGGAGCGACGGTGGTGGAGACAACGGAATCCCGGGCGCGCGTCGCCGTCTGCGCGAAGTCGTTGTCGGTGAGGCCCAGCGCTGCAGGGTCCGCGGAGTGAGGCATTCCGGCAGGCCATCCCACGGCGCGTCCCACCGCGTCGAGCAGACTGCCCTCGCTCAGCGGCAGCAGGTCACCCAGCCCGGTTCCGTCGATGAAACTCCTGCATTCCAACAGCACCGCCCCGTGCCACCCCGCGGGCACCTGGACGCCGTGACGGCGGCACCAGGCGGTCACCAGTGGGGGCAGCGCCGGCACGAGCGCGTCCAGTGCGGCCGTGTTGTGTTCCCGGAGCCGGTCGACGGCCTCGAGTTCGGTGGGCCGCTCGAGGTCGTCGTCGGCTCCGTGCGCCCGGAGCCATTCCCGCACCCTGTCGCGCATCGCATCCTCGGGCGGGGTGATGAATCGGGGAAGCCAGTCCGGGTCCGGCTGAAGGTCGTGGAGACCGCGGGCCGCGGCGTAGCTGGAGATGTCCTCACCCTGCTGAGCGGCGACGGCGTATCGCTCGCGGAGTCGGTCGAGGAGGATTCCGAAGCGAGCACGTACGAAGTCACCGAAGACCTGTTCGTGGCGGTCGGGGTAGTACTCCGGTGAATACCCGAGGGCGACCAATGCAGCGTTGAACTGCTGGAAGTCGAGTCCCAGTTCGTCCCTGAGCTCCGCCGGTTTCGTGCAGGAGCGGGCCAGGGCCACCAGCTCGGCCGATGGCAGCGGCAGACCGGGCGCGAGCCGGTCCATGATCCCGACAAGTTCTCGCTCGCCGGCCGCACGACCGAGGAGGTGGGCGGCCTCCTCGCTCCATGCGTCGGCGGCCAGGCATGCCAGCACCGGGCGGAGCAGTCGCACCGTGTCCTGCACGTCACCGGTGAGGTTGCGCCGGATCTCGGCGACCTTGGCCTCGGTCGTGTCCAGAGCCGCGGCGAGGACGCCGTCGTCGACGAGCGTCGGGTTGCCACCGCCGAAGGCCCGCTCGAGTTTGACGAGGACCAGTTCCAGCGCATCCTGCAACCACGGCCTGTCCAGCAGCTGCGCGACGGCGGGCGTCGCCGCCTGTAGCTCGTCCCAACCCTCGTCGCTTCTCCAGACGACCACCGTGGGGTTGTCGTGGTCCGGCAGCGGCAGGGCTCGCGTCGACGACGGCGGTTCGGCCGGCGTCCCGGAGACGGTGATCTCCACATCGTCGGCGTGTACGACGCGGAAAGCGCGAAGTCGTTCGAGCGCGGCACGGACACCGCGCTCGCTGCGGCGCACGAACGCCCCGGACTTGAGCTCCATGGCCAGCGCGACCACGGTGACCAACCACTCCCGCCCCCGGATGAACACCGCCGCCTGACCCGACGGCGTGATGGAGGCCCCGCCACGATGACGTACCTGCACGTGGGTGGCCGACGTGCGCTGCGTCCTCAGCCCGTTCGCCTCGGCCAGGCGGACGACGGCGTCACCGGACTCCGCCGGGGCAACGAGGACAGGATGCCCTGCCGGCTCGATGAGCGCTTCCTTCAGTGGATCCGCCTCGTCGCAGACGATGACCGGCACCTCCTCGGACGACGGGCTGAAGGTGCCGAGCACGTTGGTGCGGCTGACCACGAGACGGGCCACCTCATCGGGCGCCCAGGGCCACTGACCGGTCCGCACGATGTTCGACCACGCCCGTTCGTAGTGCCGTTTGAAGGAGACGCTGAGGTACTCGGGCACGTCGCCCTTGTCGAGCACGTCAGCGAGCTGTTTCACCGCCGCCCCGGCGTGCTGCGGATCGTCCCACCTGCGCAGGCCGAGCCGGAGCATCCGCTCGACGACACCCCTGTCGGTGAGCAGACGGCGCGTCGACAAGGGCAACGCGGGCACGAAGGCCGGGAGTTCACCGTCGATGCTGAACCACGCCCGCTGGGGTGCGACGAAGGACGGGCCATCCGGCTCCTCCACGGGCAGCCAGGCCATGCCTCGGAGGTAGGAGGCGAGAGGAGTGGGCCAGGTGTGCGCGTCCTTGAAGGAGTAGGTGGGCCTGTGCACGGTGACCGTGAAGACCTCCTCACCCCAGGTGCGCAGTCCGTGCACCAACAGCTCGGCGAACTCACGCCGGGCGGCGGGGCCGAGCCCGGCCACCTCGGTCGCTCCCGCCAGGTGGGCAGGCGGGTGGGTGAACTCGTAGAGCGTGTAAGGGTGCTGAAATCTGGTCCACCCGCTTCTGACATCGGCACACCAGGCGTCGGTGAGCGCATCCCCCAACCCGAAGCCCGTGGCGAGTCCCATGAGCCGCAGTTCGTGTCCCTGGCGGGCTTCGAGTCGCTCCCCGACGGCCCCCGGCCTCAGGCCGTCGCACACACCGAGAGATTCCAGGAACTCGGTGTAGGCCGCCCGGTCTCGCACCGGCGCCGGCCAGTCGTCTGGGCCACTGATCCACTGGTCCCGCTGCGCGGCCAGCGCGGGGATCCGGGATCCTCCCTCGGCGAGGAACCGCTCCAGCCGCCGCGCTCCTTCGGTGCCCCAGGTGGGTGAGAAGGAGCAGCGTGCGGCCCGGCCCCACCGGCCAGTGTCAGCCAGCGGCAGCCGGAAGGGAATGCGGGCCAGCCGCTGGCGCTGGGCCTGGGTGAGCAGCGGGTACTGCCGGAAGGCGAAAGTAAGGGCGTCGCGGCCGAGCGCCTCCGAAGGGTGGCCGGAGAGCAGGTCGTCCAGTGCGTCGAAGACGCGGTCCAGTTGGTAGGGACGCACCAACTCGTTACGCTCGAGGAATCCGCGCCCGGCGCTGTCCCAGGCGATCGCCGGGTGAGTGAATGAGATACGGCGTCTGAGTGCCTTGAGATCACCCGGGACCCGGGTGGCGGCGGCGCCGTCCGTGATGTCGTCGGGCTCGGGGTGGAAGAAGACGGTCGCGTCCTGCCTACCGGACTCGGTCCCGCCGCCGAGGGCGCTTCTCAGCCGCATGTCCTGGTCGAGGATGATGCGTCGGCCCCGCAACACGCCTTGGTCCCGGGCGAACGCATGGGACAGGTCGCTGTAGAAGTCCGCCCATACCTGTCCTGCCGGTTCCGTACCGCTGAGCAGTGACCGGGCGACGATCTCGGCCCACTCGGCGGCCAGCAGCGCCGACGGACGGAAGGGCCTGGAGAGGACGGCTCGGCACAGCTTGTCCAGACGCGTGTGGCGGACAGGGCCGACAAACGGGGTCAGCAGGTCGGCTCCGGCCCTGGTGAGTGCCTCGGTGGTGACTACCCGCCAGGAGCGCTTGCCGTCGGGCCATCCATAGGAGTCCTGCAACGAGCCCCACGCCTCCCTGCCGTGCAGGGGCACGATCGGTTCGGCGGCGAGCCTCCCGTCCAGGGCCGCTTCGAGCCGGTCCGGTACGTCCCAGCACATGAGGTCAAGCACGAGGTCCGCGGCGAGAAGGTGCGGGGCCTCCGAGCGGATACGCCTGCTCAGTTCCACCGTCAGTACCGCGAGCTGGTCGAGGAGGAAGGCGTTCAGGGCTACCGTCTCGCTGATGTCGAGGCGGGCCAGTCTGGTGAAGAACGGGGCATGGGCGTGGCCAGGGAACGGGGCGTGGACGCCCTCAGCCATCGGCAGGAAGGTGTACATGCGGCCGTTGGGGAGCGGTACGTCGAGGCGCAGCGCGACCGCCACCCATGCCTCGGCGTCCCAGTTCTCCCAGGCGGCGTCGATCTCGCGCGCCTGGACGCTGCGGCTGATCGCTCCTTTCAGGGCCTCGGGATCGAGAGTGCGACGCGCCAGCAGGTAACGGCCCGCCCCGGCGAGATCGACCTCCCGCACCCAATCGTCGTCGCTTGCGGTGACCAGGTCCGATGTGCGCTCCGTACGCGAGAGGGCCTGCCGGAAAGCGGTGTCGGGGCCGTCACGCACCTCGACGAGGAGTTCGGCCACCCGGTCGAGGAAGAGCAGGAGCGGCGCCTCGCCGTTCACCACGCCCTCGGCCTGCGCCACGGCGAGTCCCCAGGCGTGCCGGTCGCGCAGCGGCAGCCGTACGACCGTGGAGTACCCGTCCTCGGCGAATTCCTTGAGCACGGGGTCGGTGACGTCGGCCGGTACCGGTAGTGCCAGCGGGGAGATGTCCTCGATCACCCGGGCCGCGAGTGCCGGGTCGTCCACCAGGGTGCGCACGTCCTTGGGCCTGGCGAAGCGGAAGCAATAGCCGTCGAATACCTGGGAGTCGGGTGAGGACTTCGAGTAGATCTCCGGCCAGTCCGTCAGTTGCAGCACGCTGCGGAAACCGAGGCCCTTGTTGCCGATCCCCTCACCCGCCGTCTTACTGGACAGGGCCAGCTCGGTGATGGCGCGGAAGTTCTTCTCAGCGAAAACGGCCCCCTCGTTGGCGACGTAGAGGACGCCGCCGTCCTCACGGGTGACCGCCAGGACGGCGATCCTTCCCGGGGCGGCTTGACCGAGTGCGTCATGGCCGTTCTGGACGAGTTCGAGGATCGTGCGGCCCTCGTACTCCTGGGCGGTGTCCTCGCTCACGGACTTGAGGCTCTCGGCGAACCGCCATGTCTCGCCCGCGTCCCTGTAGATCTCGACTCGCCGCCGGGTCAGGGCGATTACGGCCGACCTGAATCGGTCGCACTCCGCGGCAACCCACATCGATGTCATGGCTGTTCCCCCTCGTTCGTGCACAGCCCTGCGCCTGCCAGAAGCCTCTGCTGGCAGTGCCATCCAATCGAACCAGGGGGATAGTTTCCGGTGAATTCCGCATCGAGTTGCACATGGGTACCCGGCCGCTCTCGCTGCTCCGCTCGCATCAAGCGCGCTGCTTCACCTCCTTCGCCAAGGTCACCGACCGCAAGCAAACGCATTTCCCTCGACGTGCGGCTCCTGCGACCGGCTGCAGTGGGCACAGGCCGTTCGCTGTAAGGCATCGAGTGCGCCTCGGCCGTTCTGCGGAACCGCGCCACCCGGCGCTTGCCGCCGAAGGCGCCGTGTCGGCGGACACCGCCTGGTCGCCACTGCCTGCAAACGTCGAGTCGTCGGGATGACGGCCATGCCGAAGGCAGAAGCGGCCGGCCTCGATGACCTCGCACGCCCCCGCCAGAGCACCTGCCGCCCACGGTCGCGGTCGCATAAGCCGACCGCCAGCCACCCGGCTCCGCGGCCGCGTCATCTTCACTGGGCGCGACCCGTTCAAGGAGCGCGCGTTGCCGTTCATCCAGGGCGAACCACCGATGCACGACATCAGCCCACACCACGCCCGTACGCCCTGCGCTAGCCGAGAGAGCTCCTACGGACAGTCGGAGTTCCCTGGGACTTCTCTGGGACTTCCGGCTACACCAACGGGTACGAGCGTGAAGCAGTCGAAAGGCCATTCGTGCAGGTCGGCGACGCACGACCGTCATCGCGGCAGGTCACGGCGTCCGCTGGTCTCTTCCGGGACATCTGACGGGGAAAGCCGGCCGGTGCGCGGACGCGTGAAGAACGCGGCCGCACGGGCACTCGTCGGTCATGAGGCTCACCGAGGCGATCAGCCACCGTCCCCGGCCCAGCGCCGGGCTGCGCTACGGTGCGGCCGCGGCGGCGGTGGCAGCGGCCGCCGTGGCCGGGGGCAGTGCCGTCGACGCGGACAGCGCCTGGTACCGCGCGCTGCGCAAGCCGGACTGGCAGCCGCCGCCCTGGGCGTTCGGCGCGGTCTGGACGCCTCTGTACGGGACGATCGCCTACGCGGCCGGACACGCGCTCGGCCGGGTCGAGGCCGGGCCCGCGCGCAGGGCGCTCGTGGGGAGCTTGGCGGCGAATCTCGCCCTGAACGCGGGGTGGAACGTGCTCTTCTTCGCCCGCCGCAGCCCCGGGGCCGGGCTGGCCGGCACGCTGCTGCTCGATCTGAGCAACGCCGACCTGCTGCGGCGCACCTCCCGCGTCGACCGCACGGCGGCGCGGGCCCTCGTGCCGTACGCGGCCTGGTGCTGTTTCGCGACCGCGCTGAACGCCTCGATCGTCCGCCGCAACCGCTGAGGGCGTCCGCCCAACCGCTGCAAGGGGACGGTGGCCGCAGTGGGCCGCGCCGACGACGTAAAAAATCGAAATCGGTCGACCCCCCGGCCGGGCGTGGCGCTACGGCGATGGCGGGGGTGTGCGGCCTCGCCCCACCGACGTGTACGCCTCCCAGTCAGCCCGCCCGCCCGCGCCCATCACCCCCGTGCCCGCCGCCAGGTCGGCGGCCGGTGTGCGGCGCATCTCGCGGCGGGCGACGTGGCTGACCAGGACCGGGAACAGCGGCCTCAGCGGCTGGCACCAGCGCAGCCAGGGCGGTGCGTAGATGTGCGCGGCGCGCCGTTCGGCACCGGTGGCGAGCCAGTCGGCGACCTGGTCGGGGCTGTGCACCCGGCGGGCGAACCAGGGCTGGTGGCTGCGCAGGGCGCGCAGCACCGGGTGGTCGTCGATGTCGTTGATCATGTCGGTGCCGGTCCAGTGCAGGTAGGCGATGCCCACCGCGATCCCGTCGGGTTCGACCTCGCCGCGCAGGGCCTGGGCGAAGGACTCCGCGCCCGCCTTGGACGCGCAGTAGGCGCTCATCATGGGCGCGGACCCGAAGGCCGCGGTGGAGGCGACCTGCAGGAAGTAGCCGCGTGTGCGGGCGAGTTGGGGCAGGAAGGCGCGGGCGGTGTTGGCCGAGCCGACCAGGTTGACGTCGACGACGCGCCGCCACAGGTCCGCGTCGGTCAGCCGGAAGGGGCCGCCGGCGGCGACGCCCGCGTTGGCCACGACCACGGACGCGTCGCCGAGGCGGTCCGCCACCTGCCGCGCGGCCTCGTCGAGTGCGTCCTGGTCGGTGACGTCGGCCTCCACGCACAGGCTGGGGGTGGTGAGCGACGACGCGGCGGCGTGCAGGGTGTGTGCCTCGCGGCCGAGCAGCGCGACGTGCATGCCGGCGGCGGACAGGCGCCGTGCGAGGGCCTCGCCGATCCCCCGGGCGGCTCCCGTGACGACGGCGACGCGCCCCCGCAGGGGCGAGCCGGGGGCTGCCGCTGCGCTGGGGCGCGGCCCTGCGGTGCTGTGCATGGCGGTTCCTCGCTCTCGGCGGTGCGGACCGGCGGCGTACGGTGCCCGCGGACGCCACCCGCCGCCGCGCACGCGGGGGCATCGGGTACCCGTGACGGCGCTTTCGTACCGTCCGCCGGGGCGCGTGGGGCGCACGGGGTGCGCGGGGTGCGCGGACCCGGGCGCGGGCGCACACTGGACGCCGCACGCTGTGGGGACGGTGGCGGAGCGGCCCGTAGGCGGTCCGGGACCCGGTGGCCGTCCGGTTGTCTCCGGTGTGTCCGCACCGCCGCCCGCCGAGGGGCCGTGAACGGCGTCGTCCCTGGTCGCAGGGGTGTGGTCCCTCGCTCCGGGCCGTGCCGACCGCTCGGGCGGCCACGGCCGCGGTCGCGCCCCCTGGCGCGTTCCGTCCGGTCGGTCCGCGGTCGGCGTCCCGCTCCGGGCGGAACAGGACGCGGCCGTACAGGGCGTAAAGCGACCGAAGAATGGATATGGGCTATACGGCGTAACGCGGGGAGTTTCCGACGGGCCCGGATGCCGGGCGCAGCGGCTTCAGGGGAGGAGCGCGCATGGCCGGCCGGCCCTTGTATCTCGAACCGCGGCTGGAGCCACGGCTGAGGTCGCTCGTGGCGGCGACGGAGACGGTGCACTCGCTCACCGACGCGCTCGGTTCGCCGCTGCACGTGGTGGTGCCGGACCAGATCGCGGAGAACGTGGAGCGGTTCCGGTCGGTGTACCGCGCGCACCACTTGCCGGGGCAGGTCTTCTACGCCCACAAGGCCAACCGGTCCAGTGCGCTGCTGCGCCGGCTCGCGGCCACGGACGCGGGGGTGGACGTCGCGTCGCTGGGCGAGCTGCAGCACGCGCTGGGCGCCGGTTTCCCGGCCGGCCGGATCACGGCCACGGGTCCGAAGAACCCGGAGTTCCTGTGGCTGGCGGCCCGCACGGGCGTCACGGTCAGCGTCGACGGCCCGGGCGAACTCGACCAGCTCGCCGCGCTGGTGCGCAAGTACACGCTCGACCGGGTTCCGGTCCTGCTGCGGCTGTCGGGGTTCGAGGCGTCGGGGGTGCGGGTGCTGAGCCGGCGCAGCCGTTTCGGCACGCCGGTGCGGGAGGTGGAGCCGCTGCTGGAGGCGGTCGAGCGGCACGCCGACGCGGTCGATCTGACCGGGGTCGCCTTCCATCTGGACACCACGAGCGTCGTGGAGAAGGCGACCGCCCTGGAAGGGTGCCTGGCGGCCCTGGAGGCCTGCCGGAGCCGGGGGTTGCGGCCCCGCGCGGTGGACGTGGGGGGCGGGTTCGGCATCAGCTACCTCGCCGAGCGGGAGCAGTGGGACACGTACACGAGCGAGCTGACCTCGGCGGTGCTGGGCCGTCGCCCGCCGCTGACGTGGGGCGGGCACGGCTACGGGCTGCGCAACGACTCCGGCACCCTGCGCGGCACGCTCGGCCTCTACCCCGCCCACCGGTCCGTCGCCGGCGCCGCCTACCTGGACGAGCTGCTGTCCCAGCCCGCCCCCTCCCTCGGCGGCCGCCCTCTGGCCGCGCTGCTGCTGGAGCACCTCTACGACCTGCACACCGAGCCAGGCCGTGCGCTGCTGGACCAGTGCGGGCTGACGCTGGCCCGCGTGCTGGAGGTCCGCAGCCCGCCGTCCGGCGGCGCGCTGCTGGTACGGCTGGCCGCGAAGGCCGACGACATCGCCCTGGAGGACCACGGCGTGCTGATGGACCCGGTGCTCGTCCCGAGAGGCGGAGGCGGAGGTGGGCCGGACGACGGGCCCGTCGCCGTGCACCTCTTCGGCAGCCTGTGCCTGGAGAGCGACCTGATCACCCGGCGCACGGTGTTCCTGCCGCGCCGCCCGGCCCCCGGCGACCTGCTGGTCTTCGCCAACACCGCCGGGTACGCGATGGACTTCCACGCCACGGGCGCCCAGCACCTGCCCGCCGCCCGCAAGGTCGCCGCCTGGCAGGACGGCGACCGCTGGCGGTGGTGCCTCGACGAGCAGTTCTGGCCGATCACGCCCTCGGGGGGAGTTCAGTGAGGTACGACAGCGTCACCGAGGCGATAGGCAACACCCCGCTGGTGCGGATCGACCCGGCCGTGCACGGTCTGCGCCACATCGACCTGTACGCCAAGCTGGAGATGCTCAACCCCTTCGGCTCGGTCAAGGACCGGGCGGCCTGGAGCATGGCGGGCCCGCTGCTGCCCGAGGCGGTGCGGCAGGGCAGCCAGGTCGTGGAGCTGTCCAGCGGCAACACGGCGAAGGCGCTGGCGGTGGTCGCCGGCATGCACGGCCTGCGCTTCAAGAGCGTCACCAACCGGATGCGGGTCCCGGAGATCAAGGACCTCCTGCTGCTGCTCGGCGCGGAGATCGAGGAGCTGCCGGGCCAGAGCGAGTGCCTGGACCCGACCGCGACGGACGACCCGCTGACCCTCTTCCACCGGACGCTGTCCGCCTCCGGCAGCGCCTATCTGCACACCGACCAGTACTTCAACCCGCGCAACACCGAGGCCCATCTGACCGGCACCGGCCCGGAGATCGTGAAGGACCTGGACGGCCGGGTCCCGGACTGGTTCGTGGCGTGCGTGGGCACGGCCGGCTCCTCCACGGGCGTGGCCCGGTCGCTGCGCGAGGAGGACCCCTCCGTGCGGGTGGTCGGGCTGGTCGCGGCCAAGTCCGACTTCATCCCCGGGATCCGCACCATCGACGAGGTGCAGGAGGTCGGCCTGTTCGACCCGGAGACGTACGACGTGATGGAGTCGGTGAGCGCCGACGAGGCGATCGAGGGGATGCTGACGCTGAACCGCCGCTGCGGCATCCTCGGCGGGCCGACGGGAGGGGCGGCCTACTTCGGGGCGGTGCGTCATCTGCGCGCTCTGGACGAGGAGTTGAGCGCCCCGGACGAGGAGTCGCCCGAGCGGCGGACGGCGGTGTTCATCGTCTGCGACCGGGTGGAGAGCTATCTGAGCTACGTCCGGCAGCGGCGACCCGACCTGCTGGGCCGGCCGCCCCGGAAGAACTCCCCGGCCGACCTGTCCGACACCGAGGTCGCGCAGGCGCCGTCGGTCACGGTGGCCGAGGCCCGGCGCTGGATCGACACCGACGGGCCGCTGGTGGTCGACCTGCGCAGCCCGTACGCGTACGCGGCGCTGCACATCGACGGGTCGGTCAACATCGTCGACGAGATGTTCGCCGAACTCGTGCGGGGCGGGCTGCCGTTCAGCCGGAGCCGGCCGGTGCTGCTGGCGTGCCCGGTGGGCGAGCAGTCCGCCCGGTACGCGGCGCTGCTGACCCGCATGGGCCATCCGGACGTGCGCAGTCTGGCCGGCGGCGTCATCGCCTGGCGGGACGCGGGCGCCCCCCTGGTGCGGGACTGACCGCCATGACCGCACCGGCAGGGATCGACGAACTGAGCGCCTGGCAGCGGGAGTTGCGTGAGCAGTTCCCCATCGTCACCGCGCACCCGGAGCTGGCGTACCTGGACAGCGCGGCCACGGCGCAGAAGCCGCGGGCCGTGCTGGACGCCGTGCAGAGGTATCTGACGACGTCCAACGCCAACTCCGCGCGCGGCACCTACACCTGGGCCAACCGCACCACCGAGCTGGTCGAGCGCACCCGCGGGCGGGTCGCCCGGTTCCTCGGGGACCCCGGGGCGGAGGGCGGGTCCGTCCACTTCACCGGCGGCACGACCGAGGGACTGCGCACGATCGCCCGTGACTGGCTGCCGGGGTTCCTGCGCGACGGCGACGAGATCGTCGTGCCCGACGCCGACCACCAGGCCAACATCGTGCCCTGGCTGGAGGCCCGGCAGTCGCTCGCCCGCCAGGGTGTGCGGGTGCGGGTGGTGCCGATGCCGTACCAGAGCGGCTCCGGGGACTACGACCACCGGGTGCTGGCGGAACGGGCGGGGCCGCGCACCCGGTTCGTGGCCACCACCCATGTGCACCACGTGTACGGCGGCGACATGAACGTGCACCGCATCCGGCAGGCCGTCGGCCCGGACGCGGTGATCTGTCTGGACGCGGCGCAGAGCGTAGGCCATCTGCCGGTGTCCGTGGCCGAGCTGGACGTCGACTTCGTCGTCTTCTCCGGGCACAAGGCGCTGGCGCTGCCCGGTTCGGGGGCGATCTGGGCACGGCAGGCGCGCGGTCCGGCGTTCACGCCCGGCGGGTGGAGCGGCACCCCGAACACCGTGGGCATCGCCTCGCTGGAGGCGGCCCTCGACTGGCTGGACGCGGCCGGTGTGGAGCGCATCGAGCGGTGGACGGCCGATCTGGCGTCCCGGCTCACCGACGGGCTGCGGCGGCTGGACGCCTACGAGGTCCTCGGCTGCCCGCTCAGCCTGGCGGCCGGCTCGGCGGTGCAGCGGCGGCAGGGCATCGTCACCCTGCGGCACCGGGCCATCGACTCGGGCGACCTGGGCTTCATCCTGTTCAGCCACGGGTTCATGGTCCGCTCCGACCACCACTGCCAGGGCGACGCGGGCGAGAAGACCGGTTCGGTGCGGGTGAGTCTGCACGTGTACAACACCGTCGAGGAAGTCGACCGGTTGCTGTCCGTTCTCACATCACTCTCGTGACCGCACGCGCTGGGCGTAATGGGAACCGTTTCCACCTGTAGGCTCGGGCCCGACAGGAGTTCACGGGCGAGACGGCAAGGTGGCACGACCCGATGGGGCTGAGTCTGGAGACGGCGGAACGATGGGTGGAGCGCTGGGAGCTCCAGCAGCAGCGGTACGCCGTCGACCGCGAGGAGCGGTTCACGGTGATCGCCGACGTCGTCGAGCACGTCACCGCCGGGCGCTCCGCCGCGCCCCTCGTCGTCGACCTGGGCTGCGGGCCGGGCTCGCTGGCGGCCCGGCTGGTCCGGCGGCTGCCGGACGCGGAGATCGTGGCCGTCGACCGGGACCCGCTGCTGCTGGAGCTGGGCCGCACCCACCATCCCGACGCGGCCCGCTACGTCGACGCCGAGATCGGGGCACCCGGCTGGGTGTGGACCCTCGGCCTCGACCGCCCCCTGGACGCGGCCGTCTCCACCACCGCCCTGCACTACCTGGACCGCGAGACCCTGCTGCGCACCTACCGGCAGCTCGCCGTCCTGCTGCGCCCCGGGGGCGTCCTCGTCAACGGCGACCACCTCCCCCAGGACCACACGGGCCCGGCCGCGATCGCCGCCCACGTCGGGCGGTGCCACGCCGGCCGGCAGCGGGTGTTCACGCACGAGGACTGGGGTTCCTGGTGGGCCGCCGTCGCCCGGGACCCCGAGCTGACCGACCTCCTCGCCGAGCGCCGCCGCCGCGTCAGCCCCGTCGACGCCGCCCGCCCGGCCGAACTCCCCCTCTCCGCCCATCTGGACCTGCTCCGGGAGGCGGGCTTCAGCCAGGCGGGACCGGTCTGGCAGTACGGCGACAGCTGCGTGGTCGTGGCGGTGCGCTAGCCCTCCCCGGGTCTCACCCCGCCGCGCCGCCGAGTGGTGGGCCGGGGCGGGCCGCCGGACCATGGACGCAGAGATCGCCGTACGTCCGTGCCGTCAGGGCAGCCCGACCCCGGCACCGCGGCGAGCACCCCGCACGCGAGGAGCACCCTCATGACCACCGCCGAGCACATCACCCACGACGGTCACGCGCACGCCCACGGCGACGGCTGCGGCCACGTCGCGTTCCCCCACGGCGACCACACGGACTACGCCCACGACGGCCACATCCACCGGATGCACGGGGACCACGTCGACGAGTGCGCGCACAGCGGTCACACCACGCACCGCAACCACGACCACCAGCACGGCGACGACTGCGGCCATCTGGCCGTACGGCACGGCGACCACACGGACTACGTGCACGACGGCCACCGGCACGCCGCCCACGACGGTCACTGGGACGACCACTGACGTCCCGGCAGGGCAACGGACCGGCGGGCGCCCCGTGAAGACGGGGCGCCCGCCGGTCCGTTCGGCGTGGGTCTCAGCCCTGGACCAGGGTCACCGCCCGTGCCGAGGAGGCGTGGAAGCTGGGCAGCGGCAGACCGCTGAAGGTGCGCAGCTCCAGCAGGGCCGCCTCGACGTGCGCGGCGCCGGCCACGAGCGCGCCGGGCGCGGTGCGGCCGGTGTTCACCCAGCGGTGCTCGGCGCCGTCGCACACGGCGCGGCTGTCGCCGACGCCGTGGCGGGTGGTGGAGGCGCCCTGGCTCACGGAGGAGCTGACGAAGACCGGGCCGCTGGAGCCGGCACAGCGGTAGGTGCCGGACAGGGTGACGGTGCCGTCGGCGGCGATGCGGCCCACGGCGTCGATCGTCACGGCCTCGGTGGGGGCCGCGGCGGGGGCGTGCGCGCCGGCGGGGGCGGCTGCCGCGCCGGTGAGCAGGAGCAGCGCGGCACCGGTCGCCGCGCCGAGAAGGGGACGTACACGCATGGGGGGAACCTCCCGAAAGGAGTGGAATGACCGGACCCCACTCGTACCGGCCCTCCGGGCCGCCGCCCGTGACCCTCACCCCTTCGGTGGCGAGTCCGCCCCGGCCGTCGTGGAACGGTCCCGGGAATGTCCGGGGCGTGTCACGCTTCACGCAGGCCCGTTCCGGTGGGTTCGAGACGGGAGCATGGTCGGTCCGTAGGAGTCCTGTGAACCCTTCGGATGTCCCACCGACGTGGAGGTGCGCCATGTGTGCCCACGAGCCCCAGTGCCCCGCGAACGACTCCCCCGGCGCGCACGTCGTCGCCGCCCACCCCGAGCAGGGCTGGTACCTGCGCTGCGACGGGGTGATCGCCTTCGACGACACCGGTGAACTGCTCCCGGACGGCCGCGTGGTGGAGCCCCACCGGGTGACGGCACCGCGACTGGCCGCCGCGGCCTGAGGGCCCTACGGCAGCACCGCGAAGCCGTCCAGCTCCACCAGCGCCTCCTCGTCCCACAGCCGGACGACCCCGACGACCGCCATGGCGGGGTAGTCGCGGCCGGCCAGCCGCCGCCACACCCGGCCGAGTTCGGGGGCGTGCGCGCGGTAGGCGGCGACGTCCGTGGCGTAGACGGTGACGCGGGCGAGGTCGGCTGCCGTGCCGCCGGCGGCGGTGAGGGCGGCCAGCAGATTGGCGAGGGCCCGCTCGAACTGCTCCGGCAGGCTCTCCCCGACCACCTTGCCCTCGCCGTCCAGGGCGGTCTGCCCCGCCAGGAACACCACCCGGGAGCCACGGGCCACGACGGCGTGGGTGAAGCCCGCCGGCGGGGAGAGGCCGGGCGGGTTGACGCGCTCGCTGCTCACTCGGCCTCCAGGTTCGCGTACAACTCCTTGGCGATGATGCCGCGTTGCACCTCGCTGGCGCCCTCGTAGACGCGCGGGGCGCGCACCTCGCGGTAGAGGTGTTCGAGCAGATGACCGCGCCGCAGCGCCCGGGCGCCGTGCAGCTGGACGGCCGTGTCGACGACGTACTGGGCGGTCTCCGTGGCGAGCAGTTTCGCCATGGCGGAGCGCCGGGGGACGTCCGGGGCCTTCTCGTCGTACGCCGTGGCCGCCGCGTAGACCATCAGCCGGGCCGCCTCCGTGCGCAGGGCCATCTCGGCCACCTGGTGGGAGACGGCCTGGAGGTCCCTCAGCTTGCCCCCGAAGGCGTCCCGGGCGGCGGTGTGGGCGAGGGTCGCGTCGAGAGCGGCCCGGGCCATGCCGACCGCGAAGGCGCCGACGCTGGGGCGGAACAGGTTGAGCGTGCCCATCGCGACCCGGAAGCCGCGGTCGGTCTCCCCGAGCACGTCGTCGGCGGTCACCGGTACGGCGTCGAAGTCCAGGGCGCCGATGGGGTGCGGGGAGAGCATGTCGAGGCCCGTGCCGGTGAGTCCCGGCCGGTCGGCGGGGACCAGGAAGGCGGTGACGCCCCGGGCCCCGGCGCCGGGGGTGGTCCGGGCGAAGACGGTGTAGAAGTCGGCCTCGGGGGCGTTGGAGATCCAGCACTTCTCGCCGGTGAGCCGCCAGCGGGCGGGGCCGTCGGGGGTGGCGTCCAGGTGGGCGGCGGGCGGATCCGCCGGGTCCGGTGCGGGCTCCGCCCTGAGTTCCAGGGCCGCCGCGTCCGATCCCGCTCCCGGCTCGCTCAGCGCGAAGGCCGCGATCGCGGTGCCGTCGCAGACCCGGGGCAGCCAGCGGGCGCGCTGGGCCCGGGTGCCGTGGGCGTGGACGGGGTGGGCGCCGAGGCCCTGGAGGGCGAGGGCCGTCTCCGCCTCCGTGCAGCCGTGGGCCAGGGACTCGCGCATCAGGCACAGGTCGAGCGCGCCCGAGGCGAACAGGCGCCGGAGCAGGCCCGTCCGGCCGAGCTCGGCGACCAGGGGCCGGTTCACGCGCCCGGGTTCGCCCTGGTCGGCCAGCGGGCGGAACCGGTCCGCGGCCAGTGCGCGCAGCTCGGCGCACCAGGCCAGTTGTGCCGGTTCGAGCGAGAATGCGGTCATCGCCGGTCCCTTCTCCGCCACCCTGCGTTCCGGCCGGGTCACTCCGAGGCTATCGCGGACCGTTGACTGTCGTCACCAACACGATACGCTCCAGGGGCGAGCCCACCACGCCGAGGGGGCGAACCGTATGCATCCACGGGGCACGGCCCACGTCGACACCTTCGCCCGGGACCATCTGCCACCCCCGGAGCAGTGGCCCGACCTCCGCTTCGATCTGCCGGAGCTGCGCTATCCGGAACGGCTCAACTGCGCCGCCGCGCTGCTGAGCGGCCCGCCGGACGACCGCCCCGCCTTCCTCACTCCGGCCGGTGCGCCGTGGACGTACGGCGATCTGCGCGCCCGCGTCGACCGCATCGCGCACCTGCTCACCGGCGACCTCGGTGTCGTCCCCGGCAACCGCGTGCTGCTGCGCGGCCCCACCACGCCCTGGCTCGCGGCCTGTTGGCTGGCCGTGCTGAAGGCGGGGGCCGTGGCCGTCACGGTCCTCGCCCAGCAGCGCCCGCACGAGCTGAGCACCCTGTGCGAGATCGCGCGGGTGCGGCACGCCCTGTGCGACATCCGGGTCGTGGACGACCTCGCCAAGGCCGGGATACCGGACCTGCGGATCACGGCCTACGGCGGTGACGCCCCGGACGACCTGCTGCACCGCCCGGCGCCCGGCACACCGTACGAGGCCGTCCCGACGGCGGCCGACGACGTGGCGCTGATCGCCTTCACCTCCGGCACCACCGGCCGCCCCAAGGGCTGCATGCACTTCCACCGGGACGTCCTGGCGATAGCCGACACCTTCTCCCGGCACGTGCTGCGCCCGCACGCCGACGACGTCTTCACCGGCAGCCCTCCGCTCGGCTTCACCTTCGGGCTCGGCGGTCTCGTGGTGTTCCCGCTGCGGGCCGGGGCGAGCGCGCTGCTGCTGGAGCAGGCCGGGCCCCGGCAGCTGCTGCCCGCCATCGCGCGGCACCGGGTCTCCGTCCTGTTCACCGCCCCGACGGCGTACCGCGCGATGCTCGACGAGCTCGACGGCCACGACGTCTCGTCCCTGCGCCGCTGCGTCTCGGCCGGCGAGAACCTGCCGGCGGCCACCTGGCAGGCCTGGCGGGACCGCACCGGCCTGCGCGTCATCAACGGCATCGGCGCCACCGAGCTGCTGCACATCTTCATCTCGGCGGCCGACGAGCGGATCCGGCCCGGTACGACGGGCCTGCCCGTACCGGGCTGGCAGGCGCGTGTGCAGGACGCGGACGGCGAGCCGGTGCCCGACGGCGAACCCGGTCTGCTCGCCGTGCGCGGCCCGGTCGGCTGCCGCTACCTCGCCGACCCGCGGCAGCGGGAGTACGTACGCGGCGGCTGGAACATCACCGGCGACACCTACGTCCGCGAGCCCGACGGGTACTTCCGGTACGTCGCCCGCGCCGACGACATGATCATCTCGGCCGGGTACAACATCGCCGGCCCGGAGGTCGAGGACGCGCTGCTGCGGCACCCGGACGTGGTGGAGGCGGCGGTGGTGGGGCGGCCGGACGAGGCGCGCGGACAGGTGGTGGTCGCCTACACCGTCCTGAAAGAGGGCGCGCGCCGGGACGCGGAGGCACTGCGCGCCTTCGTCAAGGGCGAGTTGGCCCCGTACAAGTGCCCCCGTGAGCTCGTGTTCCTGGACGCGCTGCCGCGCACGGCCACCGGCAAGCTCCAGCGGTTCAGGCTGCGCGCGGGAGGCGGAGTTCCGGCCGGCGACCCCGGTGGCGACCGGGACTGACCCGTACGACCTAAGATGATCAACGTGTCCGACCAGCATGCACCACGGTCTCTCATCGTCACGCTCTACGGCGCGTACGGCCGCTTCGTGCCGGGCCCCGTGCCCGTCGCCGAACTGATCCGGCTGCTGGCCGCGGTCGGCGTGGACGCCCCGTCCGTCCGCTCCTCGGTGTCGCGGCTGAAAAGACGCGGACTGCTCGTGCCGGCCCGCACCGCCCAGGGCGCGGCCGGGTACGAACTGTCGCCGGACGCACGCCAGTTGCTCGACGACGGCGACCGGCGCGTCTACGCCTCGGCGCCGCCCGGGGACGAGGGCTGGGTGCTGGCGGTGTTCTCGGTGCCGGAGTCGGAGCGCCAGAAGCGGCACGTGCTGCGCTCCCGTCTGGCGGGCCTCGGTTTCGGCACGGCGGCCCCCGGCGTGTGGATCGCGCCCGCGCGCCTCTACGAGGAGACCCGGCACACCCTGCAGCGGCTGCGGCTCGACGGCTACGTCGACTTCTTCCGCGGCGACCACCTGGGCTTCGCCCCGACCGCCGAGGCCGTCGCCCGCTGGTGGGACCTGGCCGCCGTCGCCAAGGAGCACGAGGCGTTCCTCGACCGTCACGAGCGCGTGCTGCACGACTGGCGCGAGCGGGACGACACCCCCGCCGAGGAGGCCTACCGCGACTACCTCCTCGCCCTCGACTCCTGGCGCCACCTGCCCTACGCCGACCCCGGGCTCCCCTCGGAGCTGCTGCCGCCGGACTGGCCCGGCGTCCGCTCCTCGGCGGTGTTCCGGGAACTGCACGAGCGGCTGCGGGACGCCGGGGCGGCCTTCGTGGGGCTGTGACGCGGCGGGAGCGGAGCCGCACCGCCCCCGGTTAGGCACTCGGGCACCCCGGGTACTCGTCAGCGCGTTCCCGGACCCCCACCACACGCCTCACCCGGGAAACGCGAGGCACGGAGAAGACGAGCATGGAACGACAGGAAGGTCCGCGGCGGACGGCTCTGATCGTGGTCGACATGATCAACACCTACGACCACCAGGACGCCGAGCTGCTCGTGCCGTCCGTCGAGCGGGTCGTGCCCGTCGTCGCGGAGCTGATCGCCCGCGCCCGGGAGGCGGACGTGCCGGTGATCTACGCGAACGACAACTTCGGACGGTGGCGCTCCCACCACGGAGAGCTGGTCGAGGCCGCGCTGGCCCGGCCGCGCGCCGACCTGATCGAGCCGATCAGGCCCGACGAGGAGTCGCTGTTCGTGATGAAGGCACGCCACTCCGTCTTCTACGAGACCCCCCTCGCCTACCTCCTGTGGAGCCTGGGGGTCGGCCATGTGGTGCTGGCCGGCCAGGTGACCGAGCAGTGCATCCTCTACTCCGCGCTGGACGCGCACATCCGGCACCTGGAGGTCACGGTGCCCCGGGACGCCGTCGCCTCCATCCATCCGCACCTGGCCTCGGCGGCGCTGGAGATGATGGAGCGCAACATGGGCGCCCGGATCGTCACGACGAAGGAGACCGGGTTCACGCGGGCCGACGACCGCTAGGGCGTCACGGCGTCACAGGCTCAGCCGTGGTTTGGGGGCGTCGAGGCGGCCCGTCCGGGGGCGGCGGCTGCCCGCCCGGTAGGGGGCCGGCCAGACGGCGCCCGGGCCGGTGTACTCCTGCTCGGCCGCCGCGTGGAGGGTCCAGTGGGGGTCGTAGAGGTGGGGGCGGGCCAGGGCGCACAGGTCCGTACGGCCCGCCAGGATCAGGGAGTTGACGTCGTCCCAGGAGGAGATCGCGCCGACCGCGATGACCGGGACGCCGGTGGCGTGGCGGATCCGGTCGGCGAAGGGGGTCTGGTACGACCGTCCGAACTCCGGCCGCTCCTCGGCCACCACCTGGCCCGTCGAGACGTCGATCGCGTCGGCGCCGTGCGCGGCGAAGGCGCGGGCGATCTCGACCGCGTCCTCGGCCGTGGTGCCGCCCTCCGCCCAGTCGGTGGCGGAGATCCGGACCGTCATGGGCCGCTCCCCCGGCCACACGGACCGTACGGCGTCGAAGACCTCCAGCGGGAAGCGGAGCCGCCGGCGCAAGGAGCCGCCGTAGGCGTCGGTGCGCCGGTTGGTCAGCGGGGAGAGGAAGCCGGAGAGCAGGTAGCCGTGGGCGCAGTGCAGTTCCAGCAGGTCGAAGCCGGCGCGGGCGGCACGACCGGCGGCTGCCGCGAACTGCTCGCGCAGGTCGGTGAGTTGGGCGCGGGACAGCTCACGCGGGATCCGGCCGGACTCCTTGTAGGGGAGCGCGGAGGCAGCCACCAGGGGCCAGTTGCCCTCCTCCAGCGGTTCGTCCATGCCCTCCCACATCGGTTTCGTGGAGCCCTTGCGGCCGCTGTGGCCGAGCTGGACGCCGACCGCGGTGCCGGGTGCCCGGTCGTGCACGAAGTCCGTGATCCGCTTCCACGCCTCGGCCTGCCGTCCGGTGTAGAGGCCCGCGCAGCCGGGCGTGATGCGGCCCGCCGCGCTGACGCAGACCATCTCGGTCATGACCAGCCCGGCCCCGCCCAGCGCCCGTGCGCCCAGGTGGACGAGGTGGAAGTCGCCGGGGACGCCGTCGACGGCCGAGTACATGTCCATGGGCGAGACGACGACCCGGTTGCGCAGGGTCAGTCCGCGCAGCCGGAACGGGGTGAACATCGGGGGCGTGCCGGGCGGACAGCCGAACTCGCGCTCCACCGCCTGCGTGAAGCGGGCGTCCCGCAGGCGCAGGTTGTCGTGCGTGACACGGCGGCTGCGGGTGAGCAGGTTGAAGGCGAACTGGCGGGGCGGCTGGTCCAGGTACAGGGCGAGGTTCTCGAACCACTCCAGGCTGGCCCGGGCCGCGCGCTGGGTGGAGGCGACGACGGGGCGCCGTTCCGTCTCGTAGGCGGCCAGGGCTTCCGGCAGGGAGTCGCGTTCCCGCAGGCAGGCGGCGAGGGCGAGGGCGTCCTCGACGGCGAGCTTGGTGCCGGAGCCGATGGAGAAGTGGGCGGTGTGGGCGGCGTCGCCGAGGAGGACGACGTTGCCGTGCGACCAGCGGTCGTTGACGACGGTGCGGAAGGTCGTCCAGGCGGAGTTGTTGGACTTCAGGGGGCGGCCGCGCAGGGCCTCGGCGAAGATCTTGGCGCAGCGTTCGACGGACTCGGCCTCGCCGAGGTCGCCGAATCCGGCCGCCTGCCACACCTCCTCGCGCATCTCGACGATCACCGTGGAGGCGTCCGGCGCGTAGGGGTAGCCGTGGAGCTGCATGACGCCGTGCTCGGTCTCGGCGATCTCGAAGCGGAAGGAGTCGAAGGGGAAGTCGGCGGCGAGCCAGATGTAGCGGCAGCGGTGGGCGGTGACGCGGGGGCGGAAGACGTCCGCGTGGGCCTCGCGGGTGGTGCTGTGGATCCCGTCGGCGGCGACGACCAGGTCGTGGGTGTGCGCGAGGTCCTTCGGCGCCTCGGTGCGAAAGCGCAGCCGCACGCCGAGGTCGTGGCAGCGGGCGTGCAGGATCTCCAGCAGGCGCCGGCGGCCGAGGGCGGCGAAGCCGTGGCCGCCGGAGGTGTGGCGGACGCCGCGGTGGACGATGTCGATGTCGTCCCAGCGGACGAAGTCGCGCCGCAGGGCCGCGTAGACCTGCGGGTCGGCGTGCTCGATGCCGCCGAGGGTCTCGTCGGAGAGGACCACGCCGAAGCCGAAGGTGTCGTCGGGGGCGTTGCGCTCCCAGACGGTGACGTCACGGGCGGGGTCGAGGCGCTTGAGGAGGGCGGCGGCGTAGAGGCCGCCGGGGCCGCCGCCGATGACGGCGACGCGCAGGGGTCCGCCCGGCGCGGGCCGCGGGTGCGGGCCGTCGGCGGCCGGCCGCGCCCCCGAGGGCGATCCCCTCACCGTCCGCTCCATCGAGGAGGGCGCTTCTCGGTGAACGCCGCGTGGAACTCCGCGTAGTCCTCCCCGGTCATCAGCAGGGCCTGCGTGGAGGCGTCCAGCTCCACGGAGGCCGCCAGCGGCATGTCCAGCTCGGCGGTGAGCAGGGCCTTCGTCTGGGCGTGGGCGAGGGCCGGGCCCTCCGCCAGGCGCCGGGCCAGCCGCCGGGAGGTCTCGTCGGCCCGGCCCTCCTCCGTCAGCTCGCTGATCAGGCCGATGCGCTCGGCCTCGGGGGCGCGGACCGGATCGCCCAGCATCAGCAGGCGGGTCGCGTGTCCCAGGCCGACGACCCGGGGCAGCAGATAGGCCGCGCCCATGTCGCCGCCGGACAGGCCGACGCGGGTGAAGAGGAACGCGAAGCGCGTGCTGGGGTCGGCGACGCGGAAGTCGGCGGCCAGGGCCAGCACCGCCCCGGCGCCCGCCGCCACGCCGTGCAGCGAGGCGATCACCGGGAACGGGCACTCGCGGATCGCACGGACCACCTGGCCGGTCATCCGGTTGAAGTCGAGCAGCCGGGCGGTGTCCAGGGAGAGGGTGGCGCCGATGATCTCGTCGACGTCGCCGCCGGAGCAGAAGCCACGGCCCTCGCCGGCCAGCACCAGCGCCCGTGCCGCGCGCTCCCGGGACAGCTCCGCGAGCAGGTCGCGCAGGTCGGCGTAGGCGCCGAAGGTGAGCGCGTTGAGCTTCTCGGGGCGGGCCAGGGTGACGGTCGCGACGCCGTCGGTGAGGTCGACGCGGAGGTGCTCCCACTTGGGGGTGCGGGTGGCGGAGCCGGTGAAGGGACTCATGACGCGCGGCCTCCTCGGGCGGGCACTGCCTCACTGAGCTCTACCCCACGAAGCTATCACTCATCCGTGACTGTCGTCACGAGTACGCGATAGACCCTCCGGGTAGGAATCCGGTGCGGACCGGACCGACCCGGGCCGGTCACATCCGTCACAGATCCTCGACACGGACGTAACGGCGGGACCTGCTGTGCGCGGCACCGCGTTCACCTGGGTAAGCCGTCCGCGAGGGGGCGAGGGCGCCCCCGACGGTGCCCCTCGGACGCCTCGGAAAAGCGGCGCCGTACCATTCATCAGGTTGAAAGCAGGATGTCCTGCTGCAGGAACGGACCCGCCTTGTACGAACTCCCCTCAGCCCCCGCCTCCTGGCGCATCGCGCTGCCGCACACCACAGCGGCGGTGCCCGTGGCCCGCGCCCTGGTCCGTACGGCGCTGGCCGAGCTGGAGCACGGGGCGGACTGCGACACCGCGGAGCTGCTCACGGCGGAGCTGGTGGCCAACGCCGTGGAGCACACCTCCGGGGAGAAGCCGATAGAGCTGGTGGTGGAGCTGATGCCGTCCGGCTGCCAGGTCGAGGTGCACGACACCGACCCGGCTCCGCCCGGCGATCTCACCCGTCCGGCCGGCGGGCCGCCCGACCCCTGGCAGGAGCACGGGCGCGGACTGCTGCTGATCCGCGCCCTGAGCTCCTCGTGCGGGCACCGGCCCACCGACTCCGGCAAGGCGGTGTGGTTCAGGCTGGCTGCGGTTCCGGCTCAGCGGCGTCCGTCGGCGTGACCCGGGCGAGCCGGGAGTTCCGGCGCCCGTAGCACGCGTACAGGGCGATGCCCGCCGCGAGGAACACCGCGAACTGGATCCAGGTCGCCGGGCCCGTCTCGTACATCAGGTACAGGCAGAAGACGACGCCGAGCAGCGGGGTGGCGGGGTAGAGCGGCACCCGGAAGGTGCGGGCGAGGCCCGGCTCGCGGCGGCGCAGCGCGATCACGGCGATGTTGACGACGGCCATCACGGCGAGCGTGCCGATGGTGCACAGGTTGACCACCGCGTCCAGCGGCGCGAAGGCGGCGGGGAGCGCGAAGACCACCGCCACGATCAGCGTGCCGGCGACGGGCGTGGAGGTCTTCGGGGAGACCTTCTCGAACACCCGCGGGATCAGCCCGTCGCGGGACATGGACATCAGGATCCGGGTCTGGCCGTACATCACGGCGAGCACCACCGAGGCGATGGCGACGACCGCGCCGAAGGCGATCACACCGCCGCCGACCCCGGAGCCCGTGACCCGGTCGACGACGTAGGAGAGCGCCGCCGGGCGGCCGCCGACCGCGTCGCCGCCGATGGCCCCGATCGCGGCGAGCGCGACCGCGCAGTAGAGCAGGGTGACCAGGCCGATGCAGACGAGGATCGCGACGGGGATGTCCCGGCGCGGGTTCTTCGCCTCCTCGCCGGCCGTGGTGATCGCGTCGAAGCCGATGTAGGAGAAGAAGGCGGCGGTGGTGCCCGCACCGATGCCGGCGAGGCCGGCCGGCGAGAACGGGGTGAGGTTGCCGTCCCGGAAGGCGGTGAAGCCGATGGCGAGGAACGCCACGAGGACGGCGATCTTCAGCACGGCCATCGCGGCGGTGGCCCGGGCGCTCTCGCGCACCCCGCGCACCAGGAGGACGGCGGCCATGGCGATGACGACGACGGCCGGCAGGTTGATCAGCCCGCCCTCGGCCGGGCCCGCCGACAGGGCCGTGGGCAGGCGCAGTCCGACGAGGCTGTCGAGCAGCTCGTTGACGTACTGGCTCCAGCCGACCGCCACGGCGGACACCGACACGCCGTACTCCAGCAGCAGGCACCAGCCGACGAGGAAGGCCGTGCCCTCGCCGAGTCCGGCGTAGGCGAAGGAGTACGAGGAGCCGGACACCGGGATCGCGCCGCCCAGCTCGGCGAAGGCGAACGCGGTGAAGACGCAGGTGATCGCGGCCAGCACGAAGGAGACGACGACGGCCGGGCCGGCCTGGGCGACCGAGTCGGACAGGCCGACGAAGATGCCGGTGCCGACGATCGCGCCGACGCCGAAGCAGACGAGCTGGAAGAGGCCCATCGTGCGCTTGAGGCCGTGGCCTTCGCGGTCGGCGCCGGATTCGGCCACCAGCAGACGGGACGACTTGTAGCGGGGCATGCGGGTGGTGCTCGTTTCTGGTGGTGCGGGAGTGCGACGGGTGTGTCGCGCGGGCGGCCGCGGAGTACGGGTGGCTCCGGGCCGCCGGTCAGCATAAGGCCTGTTCAGGCGAGGGTTGTCACGGCCTGTTCAGGCGAGGGTTGTCACGGCCTGTTCAGGCCAGGGTTGTCACGGCCTGTTCAGGCGAGGGTCGCCACCATGACCGCCTTGATGGTGTGCATCCGGTTCTCCGCCTCGTCGAAGACGACCGAGTGGGCCGACTCGAAGACCTCGTCGGAGACCTCCAGGTACTCCAGGCCGTGGGCCGCGTGGATCTCCCGGCCGACCTTCGTGCCGAGGTCGTGGAAGGCGGGCAGGCAGTGCAGGAACTTCACGTCCGGGTTGCCGGTGGCGCGCAGGACGTCCATGGTCACCGCGTACGGGGCGAGGGCGGTGATGCGCTCGGCCCAGACCTCCTTCGGCTCGCCCATGGAGACCCACACGTCGGTGGCGACGAAGTCGGCGCCGCGCACCCCCTCGTCGAGGGTCTCGGTGAGTGTGATGCGGGCGCCGCTGCTCTCGGCGAGGGCGCGGGCCCGGTCGACGACCTCCTCGGCGGGCCAGTAGGCCTTCGGCGCGACGAGCCGGACGTCCATGCCGAGCAGGGCGCCGGTCACCAGGTAGGAGTTGCCCATGTTGAAGCGGGCGTCGCCGAGGTAGGCGAAGGCGATCTCGGTCAGCGGCTTGGCGCAGTGCTCGGTCATGGTCAGCACGTCGGCGAGCATCTGGGTGGGGTGCCAGTCGTCGGTGAGCCCGTTGTAGACCGGCACCCCGGCGAACGCGGCCAGCTCCTCCACCTTGTGCTGGCTGTCGCCCCGGTACTCGATCGCGTCGTACATCCGGCCCAGCACCCGCGCGGTGTCCTTGACCGACTCCTTGTGGCCGATCTGGGAGCCGGAGGGGTCGAGGTACGTGGTCGAGGCACCCTGGTCGGCGGCCGCGACCTCGAACGCGCAGCGGGTGCGGGTGGAGGTCTTCTCGAAGATCAGCGCGATGTTCCGGCCGCGCAGGTACGGGGTCTCGGTCCCGGCCTTCTTGGCGGCCTTCAGCTCGGCGGCCAGCTCGACCAGACCGCGGAACTCCTCCTCGGTGAGGTCCAGCTCCTTGAGGAGGTGACGGCCGGCGAGGGCGGTCGGGACTGTCGCCATGGGGGCGCTCCAGGGATACGGGGACGCGGACTGCTGGAATACTATACGAAACTCAGCATGCCTATACGGGCGACCCGGGCGGGTCCGGCAGCCGCGGCCGGCCTGGCAGCCCCGACCGCCTCACACGGGGTCGCGCTCGACCGGGCAGCTCATGCAGCGCGGCCCGCCCCGGCCCCGGCCCAGCTCGCTGCCCGGGATCTCTATCACCTCGATGCCCTGCTTGCGCAGATGGGTGTTGGTGGTGGCGTTCCGCTCGTAGGCGACCACGACGCCCGGTTCGACCGCGAGGACGTTGCAGCCGTCGTCCCACTGCTCGCGCTCGGCCGCGTGCACGTCCTGGGTCGCGGTCAGCACGCGGATCTCGCTCAGGCCGAGCGCGGCGGCGATCGCGCGGTGCATGTGCTCCGGCGGATGGTCGGTGACCTTCAGCTCCTTCTCGCCGACGCCCGGCTCGATGGTGTACGAGCGGAGCATGCCGAGGCCCGCGTACTGGGTGAAGGTGTCGCCGTCGACCATCGTCATCACGGTGTCCAGGTGCATGAAGGCACGCCGCTTCGGCATGTCGAGGGCGACGATCGTCTGCGCGGACCCGGCGGCGAACAGCTTGTGCGCGAGCATCTCCACGGCCTGCGGGGTGGTCCGCTCGCTCATGCCGATGAGCACGGCCCCGTTGCCGATGACCAGCACGTCCCCGCCCTCGATGGTGGACGGGTAGTCGGCCTGGCCCTCGGACCAGACGTGGAAGTCCTCCTCGCGGAACAGCGGGTGGTGCCGGTAGATCGCCTCGAAGTGCACGGTCTCGCGCTGCCGGGCGGGCCAGCGCATGGCGTTGATGGAGACGCCGTCGTAGATCCAGGCGGAGGTGTCACGGGTGAACAGGTGGTTGGGCAGCGGGCCCAGCAGGAAGTCGTCCAGCTCCATGACGTGGAAGCGCACCGAGGCGGGCTCCGGGTGCACGTCGAGGAACTCGCGTTTGGTCATGCCGCCGACCAGCACCTCGGCCAGCTCCCGCCCGGGCAGGTGCTCGAAGGCGGATCTGAGGTGGTCGGTGGCCAGCGGGCCGTACTCCTTCTCGTCGAAGACCCGGTCCAGGACGAGGGATCTGGCCTGCGGGAACTCCAGCGTCTCGGCCAGCAGGTCACCGAAGAGGTGGACGGTGACGCCCCGGTCGCGCAGCACGTCGGCGAACCCGTCGTGCTCGGCACGGGCCCTGCGCACCCACAGCACGTCGTCGAAGAGCAGCGAGGTCTTGTTGCTGGGGGTGAGCCTTTTGAGCTCGAGATCCGGCCGGTGCAGGATGACGCGGCGCAGCCGCCCGGCCTCGGAGTGGACGTGGTATGCCATGCCTCCATCCTGACCACCCGAGGCCGTCTTGACGCGCTCCTCGCACGTTTCCGCGCACTCTTGTTCGCGTCGGCCTGACGACAACGGCGCGTCGCGGGGTCACCCGCCGGGCAGCGGCCGGAGCAGCCGGGGCCGCGCGGGCAGACGGCGCGTCGCCCGCCCCCGTCCGGGCACGGCCCGCTCGACGATCCGGCCGGCAGGCGCGGTCGGTGCGGGAGCGGGGGCCGTCCGGTCGAGCACCCCTGGGGTGGGACGCCCGACCGGAACCGATCGTCACAGCCTCGGATCCACCGGCTCCGACTCCAGCGCCAGCACCGCGAACACCGCCTCGTGCACCCGCCACAGCGGCTCGCCCTCCGCCAGGCGGTCCAGCGCCTCCAGGCCCAGTGCGTACTCGCGGATCGCCAGGGAGCGCTTGTGGTTGAGGAACCGGGAGCGCAGACGGGCCAGGTTCTCCGGGCGGGTGTACTCGGGGCCGTAGATGATCCGCAGGTACTCGCGGCCCCGGCACTTGATGCCGGGCTGGACCAGGCGGCCCCGACCGTCGCGGACGAGCGCGCCGAGCGGCTTGACGACCATGCCCTCGCCGCCCCGGCCGGTCATCTCCAGCCACCAGTCGGTGCCGGCGCGCACCGACTCGGGGTCGCCGGTGTCGACGTAGAGGCGGCGGGTGGTCCGGAGCAGGCCGCTGCCGTCGTGCTCGACGAGCCGGTCGAGCAGGGCGAGCTGCTCGTCGTGCGGGAGCGCGGCAAGGCTGCGGCCCCGGACCGCGAGGATCTGGAACGGGGCCAGGCGCACGCCGTCCAGGCCGTCGGTGGTCCAGCAGTAGCGGCGGTAGGCCGCCGTGAACGCCTCGGCGTCGGCCGCCCGTTCGCCGGTGCGGGCCAGCAGGCCGGAGACGTCCACGCCCCGCTTTGCGGCGCCCCGCAGCGCGGCCAGCGCGTCCGGGAGCGCGGCGCCGGAGGCGGCGCCCACGGCGGCGTACTGCGACCGCAGCAGCCCGGACGCCTTCAGCGACCAGGGCATCAGCTCGGCGTCGAGCAGCAGCCAGTCCGTGTCCAGGTCCGCCCAGAGGGCCGCCTCGCCGGCCGCCGTGCGCAGCCGGCCGAGGATCTCCTCGGTGACCGTGCCGTCGTCGAAGAACGGACGGCCGGTGCGGGTGTAGAGGGAGCCGGTGGAGCCGTCCCCGGCGCCGAAGCGCTTGCGGGCCGTCTCCGCGTCGCGGCACACCAGGGCCACCGCCCGCGAGCCCATGTGCTTCTCCTCGCACACGACCCGGGCGACGCCGTCCCGCTCGTACTGGGCGAAGGCCTCGGCCGGGTGCTCCAGGTAGCCGTCGATGTGACTGGTGGCCGTCGGGGCCATGGTCGGCGGCAGGTACGGCAGCAGCCGCGGGTCCACCGCGAAGCGGCTCATGACCTCCAGGGCCGCCGCCGCGTTCTCCTCGCGGACCGCGACGCGCCCCTGGTACCGGGTCTCCACGACCCGGCGGCCCTGCACGTCCGCCAGGTCCAGCGGGCGGCCGTCGTGCCCGCCGGGCGCCTCGCTGCGCAGCGGCTTCAGCGGCTCGTACCAGACCCGCTCGGCCGGTACGTCGACCAGTTCGCGCTCCGGCCAGCGCAGCGCGGTGAGCTTGCCGCCGAAGACGGCGCCGGTGTCCAGGCAGATGGTGTTGTTGAGCCAGGTGGCCTCCGGGACCGGGGTGTGGCCGTAGACGACCGCCGCCCGGCCGCGGTACTCCTCCGCCCACGGGTAGCGCACGGGCAGGCCGAACTCGTCGGTCTCGCCGGTGGTGTCGCCGTACAGGGCGTGGCTGCGGACCCGGCCGGAGGTGCGGCCGTGGTACTTCTCGGGCAGCCCGGCGTGGCAGACGACGAGCCGGCCGCCGTCGAGGACGTAGTGGCTGACGAGCCCGTCGAGGAACTGCCGCACCTCGGCGGCGAACTCCGCGCTCTCGCCCGCCATCTGCTCGATCGTCTCGGCGAGGCCGTGGGTGTGCTGGACCTTGCGGCCGCGCAGGTGACGGCCGTACTTGTTCTCGTGGTTGCCGGGCACGCACAGGGCGTTGCCGGACTTCACCATGGACATCACGCGGCGCAGCACGCCCGGGCTGTCGGGGCCGCGGTCGACGAGGTCGCCGACGAAGACGGCGGTGCGGCCCTCGGGGTGCACGCCGTCGGTGTAGCCCAGCTTGCCGAGCAGCGCCTCCAGTTCGGCGGCGCAGCCGTGGATGTCGCCGATGATGTCGAACGGGCCGGTGAGGTGGGTCAGGTCGTTGAAGCGCTTCTCGGTGACGACCGTGGCGTGCTCGGCCTCCTCGGCGCCGCGCAGGACGTGCACCTTGCGGAATCCCTCGCGCTCCAGGTGGCGCAGGGAGCGGCGCAGTTCGCGGATGTGGCGCTGGATGACCCGGCGGGGCATGTCGGCGCGGTCGGTGCGGGCCGCGTTGCGCTCGGCGCACACCTCCTCGGGCACGTCGAGCACGATGGCGATGGGCAGCACGTCGTGCTCGCGAGCCAGGTCGATCAGCCGGCGGCGGGCCTCGGACCGCACGCTGGTCGCGTCCACGACCGTGCGGCGGCCGGCGGCCAGGCGCTTGCCCGCGATGTAGTGCAGGACGTCGAAGGCGTCCTTGGTCGCGCTCTGGTCGTTCTCGTCGTCCGAGACCAGACCGCGGCAGAAGTCGGAGGAGATGATCTCGGTCGGCTTGAAGTGCCTGCGTGCGAACGTGGACTTGCCGGAGCCGGAGGCGCCGACGAGCACCACCAGGGACAGGTCGGTGACGGGCAGCACGCGCCCCTCGCGTGTGTCGGTCATGCCGCCTTCGCCTCCTTCGCCACGGTCAGGGTGAACACGGCCATCTGGGTGGGCGGGCCCACCTCCGGGTCGTCGGGGCCCACGGGCTCGTACGCGACCGTGTAGCCGTGGCGTCCGGCCACCTCCTCGGCCCAGGCCCGGAACTGCGCGCGGGTCCACTCGAAGCGGTGGTCGCCGTGCCGGACGTGGCCGGCCGGGAGGGACTCCCAGCGCACGTTGTACTCGACGTTCGGGGTCGTCACGACGACCGTGCGCGGGCGGGCCGCGCCGAACACGGCGTACTCCAGGGCCGGCAGCCGGGGCAGGTCGAGGTGCTCGACGACCTCGCTGAGCACGGCGGCGTCGTAACCCTTGAGCCGGCGGTCGGTGTAGGCGAGCGAGCCCTGGAGGAGCGTGACGCGGGAGGCCTGCCGCTCGCCCATGCGGTCCAGTTTCAGACGGCGGGCGGCGATGGTGAGGGCGCGCACGGACACGTCGACGCCGACGATCTCGGTGAACGCCGGGTCCTTGAGCAGCCGCTGCACCAACTGGCCCTGCCCGCAGCCCAGATCGAGGACCCGGGCGGCTCCGGACCGGGTGAGGGCGGTGAGAATCGCGTCCCGGCGCTGCTCGGCCAGCGGGGCCGGCTTCTCCTCGGTCCCGGTCTCCGCCTCGACCGCGTTGTCGATCGTCTCGACCTCGCTGTCGTCGGCCTGGGCGAGCCGGACGAGTTCCAGCCGCTCGGTCGCCTGCCGGGTCAGGGACCAGCGGCGGGAGAGGTAGCGGCTGGTGATCAGCTTCTGCTCCGGGTGGCCGGGCAGCCAGCCCTCGCCGGCGCGCAGCAGCTTGTCGACCTCGTCGGAGGAGACCCAGTAGTGCTTGGCGTCGTCCAGGACGGGGAGCAGGACGTACAGGTGGCGCAGGGCCTCGGCGACGGTCAGCGCGGTGGAGTCCAGGGCGAGACGCACGTACCGCGAGGCGCCCCACTCGGGGAACTCCGTGTCCAGCGGCACGGGTTCGGCCGTCACCGTCCAGCCGAGCGGCTCGAACAGCCGGCGTACCAGCTCCGGGCCGCCGCGTGCGGGCAGCGCGGGCACCTCGACCCGCAGGGGCCTGGCCTGCCCGGGCAGGTCGGGACGGGCGCGGCAGACGCCCTTCATCGCGCTGGAGAAGACGCCGCTCAGCGCCACGGCGAGCAGGGAGGAGGCCGCGTAGGGGCGGTCGTTGACGTACTGCGCGAGGGCGGCGTCCGGGGCGCCGCCGCGGCCCTTGCCCTTGCCCTTCCTGACCAGGGCCACGGCGTCCACCTCCAGCAGCAGCGCCGCCGTGCAGCGCCGGGCGTCCGCCTCGGGGTAGAGGACGTGCGCGGTGCCGGAGGAGGTGGAGAACGCCTGCGCCTTGTCGGGATGCTTGTGCAGCAGGTGGCCGAGGTCGGTCGCGGGGCGCTCGGGGGTGCCGGTGGTACTGATCGTCAGGAACATGCGGAGGGCCTCTCCGGCTGGGTGGACGGCTGTGGTGCCGTGCGCGCGAAAGCCCCCGGGAGTGGTGATCCCGGGGGCCCGGCAGGACGACGCCCACAGCTTCGCACACCCGTGCCCACCAGCGCCTTCGTTTATCGAGGGCGCGGGCGGACCGGCCCCGCTACGGCAGCTGCGACTGCACCTGCGAGGAGATCAGCTCCAGGTGGTCGAGGTCGTCCAGGTCGAGGACCTGCAGGTAGATGCGGGACGAGCCGATCGCGGCGTAGCGGCCGATCTTGTCGACGACCTCGGCCGGGGAGCCGGCCAGGCCGTTGAGCTTGAGCTCCTCGACCTCGCGGCCGATCGCGGCGGCCCGGCGCGCGACCTCCTGGTCGTCGCGGCCGACGCAGACGACCAGGGCGTTGGAGTACGTCAGGTCACCGCCGCGGCCCTCCTCCTCGGCGGCGGCGCGGACGCGGCCGAACTGGCGCTCGCTGTCCTCGACGGAGGCGAACGGCATGTTGAACTCGTCGGCGTACTTGGCGGCGAGGCGCGGGGTGCGGGTCGGGCCGTGCCCGCCGACGAGCACCGGGATCTTCTCCTGCGCGGGCTTGGGCAGGGCGGGGGAGTCCGTGAGTTCGTAGTAGGTGCCGTGGAAGTCGAAGGTCTTGCCGAGGGCCGTCGACCACAGGCCGGTCACGATCGCCAGCTGTTCCTCGAGGCGGGCGAACTTCTCCTTGGGGAAGGGGATGCCGTAGGCCTTGTGCTCCTCCTCGAACCAGCCGGCGCCCAGGCCCAGCTCGATGCGGCCGCCGGACATCTGGTCGACCTGCGCGACCTGGATGGCGAGCACGCCGGGCAGCCGGAAGGTGCCGGCGGTCATCAGGGTGCCGAGCCGGATGCGCTTGGTCTCGCGGGCGAGTCCGGCCAGCGTGATCCAGGCGTCGGTGGGGCCGGGCAGGCCGTCCACGTTGCCCATGCGCAGGTAGTGGTCGGAGCGGAAGAAGGCGTCGAAGCCGAGGTCCTCGGTGGCCTTGGCGACGGTGAGCAGAGTGTCGTAGGTCGCCCCCTGCTGGGGCTCGGTGAAGATGCGAAGATCCATGTTTCCATCCTGCACGCCGCATCCCGTGGCCACACGGTCGGTCCCCCCGCGCCGCCGGGTCCCCGGTCGGGTGAAATTACGGGATGACCGCGGATGCCCCGTGACCTGCCGGTGACCGGCCCCGCTCATGATCGTTGGCTCGGGCGGAGCCGGAGCCCCCGGCTTCCGCGCCGGCCGGTGACCGCCGGGGCGTCACCCGTGTCGGCCTCCCCCGGGGGCCGGGGGCCGAGGAGGCCGTCATGTCCGAAGAGACCGTGCCGCAGCAGGGCGGGACCGGGCAGCCGAAAGGGCTGCTGCAGCAGATGGAGGAGCTGATGGCGGCGCTGAACGCGGATCTGTCGGCGCTGGACGCGGATCTTCAGGCGTCCGCAGATCTTCAGGCGTCCGCGGGCCTTCAGGCTTCCGCGGGCCTTCAGGTTTCCGGGGACCGGGAGCGGCGGGTCGGCGGGGAGGGGCGGACCGGCCTCGTCTAGCCCGCTTCCCGCTCGGGTAACGCCTGCTCCCGGTCCGCGAGTCTGCGGAGCATCTCCAGGACGCGGTCGCGGGACTCGTCCGCCGCGTCGATGGCCTCCATGCACTGCCAGTAGGCGCCCTCGTCGTCGGCGGCGCAGGCGAGGGCGACGAGGGCGATGCCGACCTCGCCGAGCAGGCCACCGAGGTACATGAGGGTGTGGCGGGCGTCGCCCAGTTCCGTGAGCTGGCCCGCCCGCAGCTCGCCGGGGGCCAGTTCGGGCGGGTCGAGGACGCCGCAGCCGCGGCCCGCCAGCTCCGTCAGTCCCAGGGCCTCGCCGCGCAGTTCGGGCGGTCCGGCGACCGCCAGGCGGCTGCCTATGGCCTGCGCCAGGGCCTGCGCCTGCCACACCTCGGCCATGAGCTGCCGCATCCCGCCGCCCGCGGCCAGCGACCGCCTGCTCGTCACGATGAGCCGCACCGCGTCCATGCGCTGCCCCCGTCTTGTCCTGCGCGCTCCGCGCGTCCGTCTGCTCAACTCCCTTGTTCACTACCCAGAGTGAAGGGTCGTGAGACCAAAAGCCAGAGGAAGACGGAAATTAAGGGACAACGATGGGGAATCGGGCCGGATTTCGATTACTCAGCGTACAAGTGGACTCTTCTCCTCCTGCCGGTCGGACCGTGCTACCGGATCGGGAACCTCCGCTCGTTCCGGTCGATTTTCGCCTCCAGCGCCGCCAGCGGGTCGATGCCGAGCACCTCGCACAGCTGGAGGAGGTACGCGAGGACGTCGGCGACCTCGTCGGTGACGCGGTGCGCGGTGTCCTCGTCGGCCATGACGCGGGCCGACTCCTCGGGCGTCAGCCACTGGAAGATCTCGACCAGTTCGGACGCCTCGACGCTGAGCGCGGAGACCAGGTTCTTGGGGGTGTGGTACGGCTGCCAGTCGCGCGCGGCGGCGAACTCGGCCAGCCGGCGCTGCAGTCCGGCCAGGTCCGGGGTCTCGTCACGGGGGCCTGGGCGCGGTGCGTCCTGTGGATCGGTCACGGTCCCAGGTGTACCACCGTGACGCCCTCGGTTTCTGCGGCCCAGGAGGCGTCGCTGACCGCGCCCACGAGCCGGAGGTGGCCCCGCTCGCACATCCGGGCCGCGAGGCCGAGGAGTTCCCGGCGCTGGCGCGGGTCCAGGCCGCGGTCGAACCCGTCGGCGAGGACGGTGAGCGTCTGGAGCGCGGCGGGCACCTCGCCGGCCGGGTCGACCTCCAGGACGCCGGGGCCGGTCAGCAGGACCAGGGCGAGGGCGAGGTAGCGCAGCTCTCCGTCGCCGAGCCGGGCCGCCCGCGTGCGGACGCCGTCGCCCCGGTCCAGGACCGCGCCGACCGTCCCGGCGGCACCGGCCAGGGCGAGCACGTCCGCCACCGGCCCCGCACAGCCCGCCCGCACGGCGGCGACGAACTGCGCGTGCCGCCGTCCGCACTCGGAGCGGGTGCGCCACAGCACGTCGGCGAGGTTGCCGCAGTCGCCGAGCAGGCGTCCGGAGCCGGCGGGCACGGGCTCGCGCATCCGGGCGGGTTCCGGGTCGCAGGCGAAGGCGGAGCGCAGGGCGACGACCGTCTGCTCGGCGGCGGCCAGCACCCTGCGCTGCCCGGGCGTCCGGCCGGCCACGCGCAGCGGGAGCAGGGCGGTGCCGAGCCGGTCGTCGGGCAGCGGGGCGTGGATCACCGGGGCGGGCCCGGAGGTGTGCCAGGCGGCCTGGAGGACGCGCTGGGCGGGGTCGCGCAGGGCGGTCCGCATCAGGACGAGGCCGTCGGACGTCAACCGCTCGCCCACCACCCGGGGTTCGGGCTCGGCCTGCACGGCGACGTCGAGCCGGACGGGACCGGCGGGGCCGTCGGACGTGCAGCCGATGCGGAAGCCCCGGCGGCCCAGCCGGTCGGGCCGGGCCCGCTCCGGCACACAGGCGGCGGGGTCCGGGAACGCCTCGCCGAGCGCGGCGCCGCCCCCGAGCCGGGCGAGGGCCTCGTACGCCCGCAGCGCGCCGGTCTTGCCGGAGCCGCTGGGGCCGGCGAGGAGGGTGAGCGGTCCGAGCGGGAGCGCGGCGCGGCGGTGGGTGGTGAAGGCGGACAGGCGCAGCTCGGTGATGCGCGGCCGGCCGGGGTGGGCGGGGACGGCGCCGGACTGCGCGAGGGGGGCGGGAGCGGAGGGCTGGGTCATGTCCGGACCGTAGGACTCCGGAAACGGGACGAACCGTTCCGTCTCCGGAGGCTTCCCACGATCGGGCGATCCGGCGGTACGGAGGTACGGCACTCCCCCCGTCGGGCACGGCCATCGCACGGTGAAGTGGCTCGACGGCCCTCAGGTCGCCCGGGGCTCCGGCGGTCAGGCCCCGGGGACCCCGACGCCCTCCATCAGCCCCGTCACCTCGGTGCCGGCCGGCGTCAGCAGGAACACGTTCCGGTCGACCCGGTGCATCCCGCTGGCCAGGCCGAAGACGACGCCGGTGCTGAAGTCGAGCACGCGCTTGGCGACCTCCGTCTCCGCGCCGGTCAGGTCGAGCAGCACCGGCACGCCCGCCATCAGCGTCTCGGCGACGTCCCGCGCGTCGGCGAAGACGTTCACCCGCAGCACCACGAAGCGGCGCCGCGCCTCGGTCTCCGCCTCGGGGACGGACCGGTGGTCGACGGAGGACGGCCAGGCGTCCCGGCCCCGCAGCGGCACGACCTGGGCGAGCCCCTCCCACTGTTCGTCGGTGACATCGTGGCTGTTCACCGGCATGCTCCGTCCTGGCTCGCACTGGCTGTCTGCATCGGCCAATTCTTGCGCAGAGTCACCCGTTCGGCCCAACTGCGACACGCTCAGCGACCTCATTGCACCTCACAACGGCCTGAAGGCTCCTGTGTGACGGGCGTAACGCCCGCTGATCGAGCCGTGTGACAGCGGCGTAACGGGCGATTCGTACCGTCGTCGCATGACCTCGACCCCCGGGACCCGCCAGGACACGCGGCAGGTCCGCACCGTCTGCTCGTACTGCGGAGTGGGCTGCGGTCTCGTCCTCGACGTGGCGACGGGACCGGACGGGCGGCGCACCGTGCTGAGGGCCTCCGGCGACAAGGCGCACCCGGCGAACGCCGGGCGGCTGTGCACCAAGGGCGCGACCACCGCCGAGATGCTCGCCGCGCCCGGGCGGCTGACCACCGCGCTGGTGCGGGACGACCGGGGCGCGGAGGGGGTTCCGACGCCCGTGGCCGACGCGGTCGCCGAGACCGCGGCGCGGCTGCGGGCGATCGTCGACGAGCACGGCCCGGACGCGGTCGCCTTCTACGTGTCCGGGCAGATGAGCCTGGAGGCGCAGTACCTGGCGAACAAGCTGGCCAAGGGGTTCGTGCGGACCAACCGGATCGAGTCGAACTCGCGGCTGTGCATGGCGAGCGCGGGCACCGGCTACAAGCTGTCGCTGGGCGCCGACGGGCCGCCCGGGTCGTACGAGGACTTCGACCGGGCGGACGCCTTCCTCGTCATCGGGTCGAACATGGCCGACTGCCACCCGGTCCTCTTCCTGCGGATGATGGAGCGGGTCAAGGCGGGCGCCCCGCTGATCGTCGTCGATCCGCGGCGCACCGCCACCGCGGCGAAGGCCGATCTGTTCCTGCAGATCAGGCCCGGCACCGACCTGGCGCTCCTGAACGGCCTGCTGCACCTGCTGCACGACGGCGGGCACACCGATCCGGACTTCGTCGCGGCGCACACCGAGGGCTGGGAGGCGATGCCCGCCTTCCTCACCGGCTACGGCCCGGCCGCGGTCGCCGCGATCACCGGGATCGCCGAGGACGACCTGCGCGAGGCCGCCCGGCTGATCGGCGCCGCCGGCCGGCGGTGGGTGTCCGCCTGGACCATGGGCCTGAACCAGTCCACCCACGGCACCTGGAACACCAACGCCCTGGTCAACCTGCACCTGGCCACCGGCGCGATCTGCCGTCCGGGCGCCGGGCCCTTCTCCCTCACCGGGCAGCCCAACGCCATGGGCGGACGCGAGATGGGCTACATGGGCCCGGGGCTGCCGGGACAGCGGTCGGTCCTGGTCGCCGAGGACCGGGCGTTCGCCGAGGAGGTGTGGGAGCTGCCGCCGGGCACCCTGCGCGCCGACGGCGCCGGGCGGGGCACCGTGGAGATGTTCCGCGAGATGGCCCAGGGCGCGATCAAGGCCTGCTGGATCATCTGCACCAATCCCGTCGCCTCGGTCGCCAACCGCCGTACGGTCATCGAGGGCCTGGAGGCGGCCGAGTTCGTCGTCACGCAGGACGTGTTCGCGGACACCGAGACGAACGCGTACGCCGACGTGGTGCTGCCGGGCGCGATGTGGAGCGAGGCGGAGGGCGTCTTCGTCAACAGCGAGCGCACCCTCACGCTGACACAGCAGGCCGTGGACCCGCCCGGGGAGGCCAGGGCCGACTGGCGGATCATCGCCGAGGTCGCGTGCGCGATGGGCTACGAGGAGGGGTTCTCCTACGGCAGTGCCGAGCAGGTCTTCGAGGAGATCCGGCGGTTCTGGAACCCGGTCACCGGGTGGGATCTGCGCGGGGTCAGCCACGAGCGGCTGCGGGCGACGCCCGTGCAGTGGCCGGCCGCGCACGAGGACGGACCCGAGCGCAACCCGGTCCGGTACGCCGGTGAGGACGGACCGCGCTTCCCGACGCCCTCCGGGCGGGCGGTGTTCTTCACCCGGCCGCATCTGCCCGCCGCCGAACTGCCCGACGACGACTACCCGTTCGTGCTCAACACGGGCCGGGTGCAGCACCAGTGGCACACGCTGACCAAGACCGGGAAGGTCGACAGGCTCGGCCGGCTGAACCCGGGGCCGTTCGTCGAGATCCACCCCGGGGACGCCTCGGCGCTCGGTGTCGCCGAGGGCGATGCCGTGGAGGTCGCGTCGCGGCGCGGCCGGGCCGTGCTGCCGGCGGTGGTGACGGACCGGGTGCGGCCGGGCTGCGCTTTCGCGCCGTTCCACTGGAACGACCTGTTCGGCGAGTACCTGAGTGTCAACGCGGTGACGAACGACGCCGTCGATCCGCTGTCGTTCCAGCCGGAGTTCAAGGTGTGCGCCGTGTCGCTGGCGAAGGTGGCGGCGCCCGCGGACGAGCGGCCGGCGGCTGTCCTGCCCACCGCCGTGACACCGGGCGGCTCCTCCCCCTTCGGCCTCGACCCCTCCCCTCCCCCGGTGCTGTCCTCCCGGGAGCGCCGGTACCTGACCGGGTTCCTCGCCGGGATCGGCTCGGGTGCCCCGGGCGTTCCCGTGCTGCCGCCGGACGCGCCCTTCTCCCCGGAGCACGCCCTGTGGGTCAACGGCGTCCTCGCCGGCATGTACTCGCGCTCGGCGCCCCCGGCCGTCCCCGCGCGGGAACCGGCGGGCCGTGAGGTCGTGGTGCTGTGGGCCTCGCAGACCGGCAACGCCGAGGAGTTCGCCTCCGCCACCGCCGAGCGGCTGACCGCGACCGGGCACCGCACGAGTCTCGTCGGCATGGACGAGGCCGACGTCAAGGCCCTCGCCGGCACGGCCGACCTGCTGTTCATCACCAGCACCTTCGGGGACGGCGACGCACCCGACAACGGCACGGGCCTGTGGGACACGCTGTCGGACGCGGCGGCCCCGCGGCTGGACGGCGTGCGCTACGCCGTCCTCGCCTTCGGGGACTCCTCCTACGACGACTTCTGCGGGCACGGGCGGCGGCTGGACGCACGGCTCGACGAGCTCGGCGGAGTGCGGCTGGCGCCGCGCACGGACTGCGAGCCGGACTACGAACCGTCGGCCGGGGCGTGGCTCGACCAGGTGCTCTCGGCGCTGGGCGGCACCACCGCGCCGCGGCCGAAGGCCGGGCCCGAGCCCCCGGCGGTCACCGCCCGGCTCGTCGGCAACCGGCTGCTCAGCCGCCCGGGAGCGGGCAAGGAGGTCCGGCGGTTCACCTTCGACACGAGCGGGACGGACCTGGCGTACGAGGCCGGGGACGCGCTCGGTGTCCGGCCCGTCAACGCGCCCGCGCTGGTCGAGGAGTGGCTGGCGGTGACCGGGCTGGACGCCTCGGCCCCCGTGGAGGTCGCCGGTGCCGGGGAGGTGCCGTTCGCCGAGGCGCTGCACCGGCACCTCGACATCACGCGGATCACCCCCGACCTGCTGCGCTTCGTCGCCGACCGGGCGGGGGACCGGCACGAGCTGCGCCGGCTGCTGCGGCCCGACAACAAGGACGGGCTGGCGCAGTGGAGCTGGGGCCGGCAGGCCGTGGACGTGGTCGCCGAGTACGCGGTGCGGGCGGGCGCCGGGGAGTGGGCGGGGGTGCTGCGCAGGCTCCAGCCGCGGCTGTACTCCATCTCGTCCAGCCCGCTGGTCGATCCCCGGAAGGTGTCGCTGACGGTGTCGGTGGTGCGCTACGAGAGCCTGAGCGGGCGGGCGCGCGGCGGGGTCTGCTCGCCGTTCCTCGCGGACGCCGGGCCGGACACCGAGGTGCCGGTGTTCGTGCGGCGCTCACCGCACTTCCGGCCCCCGGCCGACGCCTCGACCCCGATGATCATGGTCGGTCCCGGCACCGGCGTCGCCCCCTTCCTCGGCTTCCTCCAGGAGCGGCGCGCCCTCGGCCACCGGGCCCCGAACTGGCTGTTCTTCGGCGAGCAGCACCGCGCGACGGACTTCTACCACGAGGACGAACTGACCGCGCTGCTCGCCGAGGGCACCCTGACCCGCCTGGACACCGCCTTCTCCCGCGACCAGCGCAACAAGGTGTACGTGCAGGACCGGATGCGCGAGCACGGGCCGGAGCTGTGGCACTGGCTGTGCGACGGAGCCCGCTTCTACGTGTGCGGCGACGCCTCCCGCATGGCCAGGGACGTGGACCGGGCCCTGCGCGACGTGGCACGGGCACACGGCGGGATGGGCGAGGCGGAGGCCGCCGCGTACGTGAAGCAGCTCGCGGCGGAGAAGCGGTACGTGCGGGACGTGTACTGAGCGCGGCCGGTGCGCGACGGCCGCCCCTGGCACGCCCCGTCCTACCGGCTCGGCGGAGGATGCGGCAGCCAGCCGCCCACCTCGTCCATCGCCGCGGCGAAGTCGGCGCGGTCACTGTCGAGGAAGGCCTTGAAGAACCAGTTGGGCACCCGGGCCTGGTGCAGCCGGGTCCGCAGCAGGATGTCCTGCGCCTGCCGGGCCAGGACGAGCAGGTTTCCGGTGTCCTCGGGCGGCATGCCCGCTTCGGCGTACTCCCGCATGCGCGGCAGGATCACCGACCGCGCGTGCTCGCGTACGGCCGCGGTGTCGCGCTGGGTGCGGTAGGTGTCGACGCCGAGCAGGAGCAGGCCCAGTGAGGGCACGAACCAGTTGACGAGGACGGAGAGGAGCGCTGCCTCCGTCACCACGCCCACCAGCACCCCGGCCGCCACCCACACCACGACGCCGCCCTGGACCGCGGCGGCGAACCGCCGCCGTACGCGGGCGCCCCAGGCGAGGTTCTGCAGGATGCAGGAGAGGACGTCCAGCGGGCGGGGCAGGTCGGGGATCTCGTAGTAGTCGCGAAGCCTCTCCCCGGGGCCCCGGTAGCGCCGGGCGAGGCGGCTGACCTCGTCGGCCGAGGGCGGGCCGCCCGCCAGGACCTCGTTCCAGGGCAGCTCGTACAGGCGGATGTCGAAGGTCTCCTGCAGCAGGGCCGCCCTGCGGAACTCGCGTTCCGTCCACGAACTCGCGCCGGCCGAGTAGACCAGGGCCCACAGGAAGCCGGCGACGGTGAGGGCCTCCTGCATCGAGGTGACGAAGACCCCGAGCACCGCGCACGCGGCGAGCAGGAAGGAGACGGACATGTGCAGAGCGGCCAATTGCCGGGCCCGGGCGTGGGACGACTCGCCGGCTCGCAGGATCCTCTGTAAGTCCTCGTCGTTCTGCCGCCGTGTTATCGGCACGGGCAACGGATGGCTCACGGTGTTCCCCCCAGTCCCCTACGGGCGCACCGCACCCGATGCGGGCACCCGGGTCCATCGTTCCCTGCCGACCGGGACGAAAATCGCCGAACGTATTCGGCTCGGCGCCCGGGCGGCCTACCCTGATCGAGTTGCGGTACAGGCGCCGTGTGAATGCTGCGGCACGGGGGGAGTCACAGATGCCACAACAGCTCGCGACGCAGGACGCGCGGCGGAGCCACATCCTGCGCCAGTTGGTCGGAGTGCTGGCGGATTCACCCGCCCTCACCGACGTACGGGGAAGGCAGCAATGGCGGCGCGAGCTGGCACAGTTGCTCGGGAGCCAGCCGTGGGGGGAATTACCCACCGCGCACCAGGAGTTCCTCGAGGTCGTGCGGGTCTGCGAGGAACGGGCTGACGGGCTGTCACTTCTGCTGGAGGCCACCGCTTTGGTGGCGCCGCTCCTGGAGGACCGCCTCGCCCCGCTGGTGGAGGAGTTGTACGCCCTGCAGTTGTACGAGGGCCGTGACTGGACGGCACTGCGCCGTGCCCTGCTGATCAGCCCGCCGGGCCTCGACACGATCGTCGCGCGGATCACCGGCGACCGCATCCGGCTGCCCGCCTACTGCGTTGACGCCTGGCGGGCGTTCGTGCACCTCTCGGGCCGTGCCACGACACCGGACGAGGTACTGCCCCCGGGCATGGTGCTGCTGGAGCACCTCGCGCTGCACGAGGACCTCGCCTCGCACGTGGGTGAGTTACAGGGCTGGAACGATCACTTCGCCGCGGCGTGGAGCCTGGCCGACCTCGAAGGCGGACTGACCGACCTGCGCAGAAGGCTGGGACGCAAGCCTGCCGCGGCCCCTTCGATCGCCGCCGGCGCGCCCGTGCCCTCGACGCCTGCGGCACGAAGTGCCCCGGAGAGCAAGCAACGCCCGGTCATCCGGCTCTACTTCAAACTGGCGCCTGACCTGATGCCCACTCAGGGCACCGGACGCCGGCAGAACCGCAGGAGACAGCGCTACTGGGTCTCCGCCCGGGTGAAGTACGCGGACTCCTCGCAGTTGCACCACGCCAAGGAGGGCGAGACGCAGCAGCCCGTCCCCCGGTCCCAGGTGCCGGCGACGGTGGCCGGCCTGCTGACGCGCATGGCCTCGCTGTGGCACACACGGGCGGAGGACGTGGTGCTGGAGTTCTTCCTGCCGACCGAGCTGCTCAACGAGCCGGTGGAGTGGTGGGACCGTGACCCTTCCCTCGCCTACCCCAATCCCCTGTTCAGCAAGTACCCGGAGATCGTCCTGCACAGCCTGGAACGGCTGCAGCGACGCGACGCGCACCAGGTCTGGCGTCTGCGCTGGGCACGCTGGAAGGACTCCCAGGACAGTGACGACACCGTCCACTGGTGCGACCGCCGGGAGGATGCCGTGCCGGCGTATCTGCAGTGGCTGGACGCGACGATAGGGGCCCGGAAGGACGTCGTCGCCATGGTGCTCAGCGAGCCGCCGGCCTACGGGAACGAGGCGGGGCTGGGGGAAGTTCGCGTGGGCATTGATCTGGGCATCCCTGTCTTCATACACCACCGCGACGTGACGTCCGAACAGTTCCACAGCATGGTCAGGGACGGCCTGTCCGAAGGCGGTCTAGCGGGTTTTCCCACTCAGGCACGACAGTGGAAGAGCGATTCCCAAACGCGTTCACACGGCCGTGCCCATGACGCCGCTCAGCAGCTCTGCGTCGTCTGGGACGACCCCGAGCAGTTGTTGAGCGGCGGTGCGGGAGCGCCTGCCGCCTTTGTAGGGGGGATTGAATGAGTTCATCTCAGGCAGGGCCGCTTCCGTCCGGCGCCCGCGAGGCCGGCGGCCCGCTGTACACCGGGACCGGCGCCGCGTTCACCGACGGGACTCCGTACGAGGAACGCGCCTGGCCGCCCGGGCCGCGCTGGCGCACCTTCGACGGAGGACCGGTGCAGCCCCAGCCGCCCGGGGACGGGGAGGCGGACCGGCGGCTCGGGCCGCCCACGGCCCGCCGACGACCACCGGCGTCCGAGGTCCGCATGGTCAACGCGGCGATCCTGCTCAGGCGTCCCTTGCTGGTGAGCGGCCGGCCGGGCGTCGGCAAGTCGACCCTCGCCTACCGCATCGCCCGGGAGCTGGGACTGGGACGCGTCCTCCAATGGCCGGTCACCAGCCGCACGACACTGGCCTCGGGATTGTTCGAGTACGACGTGCTCGGGCGCGCCCAGGCGGGCCAGGCGTGGTTCGCCGCGCAGGAACGCGCCACCCGCGAGGAAGGCTCCGAGAACGGTGCGTCGACGCCTGCCCTGGACATCGGCGATTTCATCCAGCTGGGGCCCCTGGGCACGGCGTTACTGCCGCACCGGCTGCCACGGGTCTTATTGATCGACGAGCTCGACAAGGGCAACGTGGACCTGCCGAACGACCTGCTCTCCTTGTTCGAGGACGGGTGGTTCGCCGTTCAGCCTCTCGTTCGGGTGAAGCGCCAGATCGACACCGTCACGGTGCATACGGCGGATCCCGGACAGACGGCATCGATTCACAACGGGATCATCAAGACTCGATCATTCCCGATCGTGATCATGACCTCCAACGGTGAACGGGAGTTCCCCGAGGCGTTCATGCGCCGATGCCTGCGACTTGACATACCGGACCCCGGCCCAGAAGCTCTGGGCGAGCTGGTGGCCGCACACTTCGGGGACTCGCTCGGAGACGAACAAGGAAGGCTCGTCCGGGACTTCATGACACGCAGTGCCGAGGTCGATGGACTGGCCGCGGACCAATTGCTCAATGCGGCACACCTGGTCACGTCGGGCGCACACTCCTACCGTGATGAGGACCGTGCCGAGTGGCAGGCCGTCCTCGACGCCATTTGGCACCCATTGAACGGAGATGGGGCGGACTGGGGTGCCTGACCGATCGCCGGAGGTCAACGGTCACGCTGCGGCCGACGGACGACGTGGCCCGTCTCCCGCCGCGGACTCCTCCGGCATGCCCGTCCGCGACCTCCATCCGCGGGACATCGCGGACGCGCTGTGGCTGGCGGCGCACCATCCGGAGCTCGCGAGCGACGGACACCCACGAACCGCCGTCGGCTTCCGCACCCCGCGGACGGACCCCGGACCGCACGACCGGGCCGTCCTCGATCCGCCTCGGACCGATCCGCCCACCCCCCGCTTCCCGCGCAGGGAACAGCGCAACGGGGACTTACCCGGACAGCACGACGACACGACCCGCGACCCAGCGGATCACCCGCCTGCGGGACCCGATCCGGTCCCCCTGGTGCGGCTCGGCGAAGGTGTACCGGTCGACGCGTCGGGCGTGGGCACCGTCGCGGACCCCCGGCCCGTCAGGCCCGTACGCAGCCACCCGTCCGCTCTGCAGCCGCGTTCGTTCGCCCGTGCCCTGCGGCCCCTGCGCCGGCCCGTGCCGGACCCCGATGAACCACGGATCGACCTCCAGGCCACGGCCGAGCGCCTCGCGGTCGCGGCCGGGCTGCCTCCGGTGTTCCGCCCGGGGCCGGGGCCGCGGTGGAAAGCGGTCCTCCTCATCGACGTCGCGCCCCGCATGGCCGTGTGGAAGGAGACGGCCGAGCAGGTCGCCGACCTGTTCCGCACCTACGCCGGCTTCGGGGACTTCAGGGTGCTCCATCTCGACTCCGGTTCCCCCGACGGCGAGGTGACCGTTCGGCTGCCGGGTTCCGGTGAGAAGCAGTCCCCGCGGCGCCTGGTGGACCACAGCGGACGCACGCTGGTCTTCGTGCTCACCGACGGTCTGGGACCGGCCTGGCGCTCAGGCGGCGTGCAGGCACATCTGGCGGTCTGGGGACGGCACCAGCCGGCGACGGTCCTCCACGTGCTTCCCCAGCGCCTGTGGCACCGCACCGCACTGCAGCCGCAGCGCGTCCGGCTGCACGCCTCCGGGCCGTGGCGTGCCAGCCCCGCCTGGGAGTACGTCGGGTCGGCCGGCGGGGGCGGACGACGCCGCAAGCACACCGTCGTCCCCGTGCTGGAACTGTCGGGCGGCTGGTTGTCGCCCTGGACCGAGTTCCTCGCCGGTGACACCCCCCGATGGACCGAGCTGGCGGCCCTCGTCCTGCCCCGCAAGGCACGGCCGCCCGCCGAGCCGGCGCCGGCCTCCGAACGCGGCGAACGGAGCGCGGCCGAACGGGTCGCGCTGTTCCGCGTGTGGTCGTCCCCCGACTCCTTCGAACTGGCCACCCGGCTCGCCACGGCGCCGCTGGACCTGCCGCTCATGACGGCGCTGCAGAGGCGGACCATGCCCCGCACCGGCCCGGAGCATCTGGCCGAGTTCCTCATGAGCGACCTGGTGGAACCCGATCCGTCGGCGGGCGAGACCGCTTTCTCCTTTCGCCCCGGTGTACGGGCCGAAGTTCTGGCGGCGAGCAATCGGCAGGCCACGGAACGGGCGACGAAAACAGCAGCCGAGTTGCTCGCCCCGCACAGTGGCGCGGCCCGCGAAATGCTGGCATACCTGGATGGGGCGAACACCTCGAACCCGCGAATTACCGACACCGATCGGCACCTGCGCGAGATAGAACAGACGGTGCTGAGATCACTCTCCGGCGCGCATGCGCGCCGGGCCCACGTCATTGGGCAACTCATTCGGGCGCATGAGGAATCGAAACAGCACATGAGTAAATCGACACGCGGTGACCGGCACACCACCCCAGACACGGAAAGCTATGGCATAGTGACTGAACCGAACTCCCCCGAGGCGACGGTGCTCACCGAGCAACTCGGCCAGGCTGATGCCGGCCCCCTTTCAGGAGACGCCACAGTGGTCACCGGTTACTCCGCCACAGCACCGCGGACAACTATTGATCTTGGTCGGGCCTCGACGCCTGCTTCCGCGCGCCCCGCCGTGTGGGGGAACATGCCACCCCGGAATCTCGTCTTCACGGGGCGCGAGGATCTTCTGCAGCGGCTGGAGCGGGAACTGCGTGGCGGACCGACAGCGGTCCTTCCCCATGCGCTGCACGGTCTGGGCGGAGTCGGCAAATCCCAGCTCGCACAGGAATACGTCTACCGGCAGGCGAGCCAGTACGACATCGTCTGGTGGATCCCGGCGGAGCGCCCCACCCAGATCGCCCAGGCCCTGGTGGAACTGGCCCACCGACTGCACCTGCCGGTCAGCAGCGAGGCCATCACCGCCGTGCCGGCCGTGCTGGAAGCCCTGCGCACCGGAAACCCCTACAGCAAATGGCTTCTCGTTTTCGACAACGCCGAGAGCCCCGAGGCCGTGCAGGACTTCTTCCCCAGCGGATCGGAAAACGGGCCCAACGGCTCCATCATCGTCACCTCACGCAACCCGCAGTGGAATACTCTTGCCCGGCCACTTGAAGTCGATGTGTTCGAGCGCGAAGAGAGCATTCAACTACTTCAGCGCCGCAACCCCGACCTGTCCGACGAGGACGCAGATCAGCTCGCCCATGTCCTGGGCGATCTGCCACTCGCTGTCGAGCAGGCCTCGGCCTGGCGAGCCGAGACAGGAATGCCCGCGGCCGAGTACCTACGCCTGTTCGCAGAGAAACGCGCAGAACTGATGACTGTTTCCCCTCCCACGCACTACGAGCAGACCGTTGCCACCGCCTGGAACGTCTCGCTCGACCATCTGGCGAGCAAGAATCCCGCGGCGCTGCAATTGCTGCAGATCTGCGCCTACTTCGCTCCCGAGCCGATCGCGCGTTCCCTCTTCTCCGGGGCTCCGGTCCAGCCCATCGCGCCCGACCTGGACCGGGCCCTGACGGACCCCCTGCGGCTGGCCCGGGCCATCCGGGAGATCAACCGCTACTCGCTGGCCAAGATCGACCACCGCAACAACAGCATTCAGATGCACCGGCTGGTGCAGGCGGTGCTCATCGCCCGTATGACGGACGAACAGCGCCAGCGCATGCGGCAGGGCGCGCACCTTCTGCTCGCGGCGAACGCCCCCCGCGACCCCCGCGACCCCGACCACTGGGGGCGGTTCGGTGACCTGTACCCGCACGTGGTCGAGTCCGGCGCGATCGAGTCGGAGGTCGGCAACGTCCGGCAGCTCGTCATCAACACCGCGGAGTACCTGTACTACTGGGGCGACCACGAAAGCGCCCGCGAGTTCAGCCAGAAGGCGTACGAACGCTGGAAGGAGAAGTGGGGCGAGGGCGACCAGCAGACACTGCTCCTCTCCCGTGGCCTGTGGTACGTGCTGTGGCGCATGGGCCGCTACGGGGAGGCCGCCGAGCTCAGCCAGCGCATGCTGGCCGCCGTGCGGCAGCTCGAGGGGGACGCGGAGGAGGAGCTGCTGTCCACCATGGGGTCGGTCGCGATCGACCGCCGGTCGCACGGTGACTTCCTGGGGGCTCTGGAGATCGCCCGCGAGGTCCACGAAAGGGCCGTGCGCGCCTATGGCGAGGAAGACCCGCTGACCCTGGACCACACCCACAACCTGGCAGTGGCCCTGCGGGCGTGCGGCCACTACCGCGAGGCGCTGAAGCTGGACGACGAGACCTGGCGCCGCAATGTGCTGATCTACGGCGAAGAGGCGTACGACAGCCTTCTGTCCGAGATGGGCCTGGCGCTCGACCGGCGCGAGGCCGGCGACTACGCCCTCGCCGTGCGGATGTTCGAAGAGATCGTGGAGAAGTACCGCAGCGTCTTCGGGGAGTCCAACCCGCACACCCTGCGGGCGGCGGCCCGGCTGGCCGTGTCGCGGCGCAAGGCGGGCGACCACGAGTCCGCCTACGAACTCAGCCGGCAGGCCAGCAAGGCGCTCATCGACCGCTACGGCGAGCGCAGCCCGGACTCGCTGGTGGCCTCCCTCAACCTGTCGGTCGACCTGCGTCAGATGGGCGACCTGGAGAACTCCCTGAAGCTCGGTGAGAAGACCCGGGACCTCTACGGGGAGGTCTTCGGTTCCCACCACCCGGACACGGTCGCGGCGGACATCGACCTCGCCATCACCCTGCGGCTGGTCGGCGACGTCGAGGCCGCCCGCGCCCTCAACGAGAGCGCGCTGGAGCGGGCGCGCAGGGCGCTGGGGGACGACCACCCCACGGTGCTGGTGTGCGCCACCAACCTCGCCAGCGACATGTTCGCGCAGGGCGACGCCGAGGGCGCTCTCGAACTGGATCAGGCCACGCTGGAGCGGGTGAGGGCCACGCTGGGCGAAGAGCACCCCACGGCGCTGGCCCTGATGAACAACATCGCCTGTGACCTGCGGGCACTGGGACAGACCCCGGAAGCCGAGACCATGCACGCGGCCGCCGTGGAAGGGCTGCGGACCCAGCTGGGCGCCGGTCATCCCGGCTGCGTCGACGCGGAGGCCTGGCGGCGCTCCAACTGCGACGCCGACCCGATGCCGTAGCCGGCCCGGGCCGCACCCGGGCGCGTCAGGGCGCGATCAGGGTGCGGCCCAGCCAGTCGGCGACGGCCACGGGGTCCGGTGCGGTGCCGCTCCCGGCGCTGACGGCCCCGTACACCTGGCGCACCAGTTCCGGGTACCGGGTCAGGACCCGCGCGGCCTCCTCGTGGCCGGGGCGTCCCCGCAGTGCGCGTGCCAGGCCCGCCCACAGTGTCCCGGGTCCGGGAGCGGCGCCGCCCTCGGCTCTGATCTCCGCGACGTACAAGCGTTCCGCCGCGGGCAGATCTCCTTCGAGCAGGTGGAGATCCGCCGGCCGGGCGCCGAGGACAAGGTGGCCGACACTGGTCGCTGTCCGCAGGCGGGCGGCGGTGGTCCGGTCCAGTCGCATCCGCGTCAGGACCGCCCGGGCGTCCAGGTGCCGTGCGGCCGGGTCGGGCAGCAGCCGGGGCTCCGGACAACGCCACGCCGCCTCCCTGTCCGGGGGTCCCATGCCCCATCTGCGCGCGAGGTCGGCGACGAGGCCGGGGTCGGGGGCGAGGTGGTGGGAGCGCCAGCTCAGCCAGTGGTCCTCGACCGCCGCCCGCGCCGCTTCCAGGCAGTCGGGGCGGATCGATTCGTCCTGCCAGTCCGCCACGGTCTCCAGCAGCCGGCCGACCATTCTGCGGCCGAGTGCGGTGAGTCTGGCGTCGTGCAGCAGGGTGGGCAGGACGCGCAGCAGCTGGCCGCGGCGCAGCGCGTACTCGAACGCCGCCAGGGCCTGCTCCTCCGGTGCCCATCCGTTGAGCATGTGGCCGCGCCAGAAACGGGCCACGCCGGTGAAGGCGTAGACACCGTGCAGCATGCCGCGCAGCGGGCGCGGGTCGTCGCGCCAGGGCGCGTAGAACCGGTGTGTCACGTCCGGTGTGTGCAGCGAGTACATGTGCAGCAGGGCGCTGAGCTTGCTGTGCTGTGCCTCGTGCGTGAGGACGGCGGCGAACTGGGCCGCCGCGGCGGGTTCGGCCCCACTGGGCTCCGAGGCCGCCATTCCCCCCATCCCGTCCTCCATGGTGGCGCTGTGCCAGCGGAAGGGACGGGCGGCCGGGAGCGGCTCGATGGAGCGCAGACAGGCGCTCACGTCCTCCGCCCCGCCGGGGTCGACGTGCTTCAGCAGTGACCAGGCGCTGTGCAGCAGCTCGGTCCAGCGGCGGATCGAGTCGTCCGACACCGCGTCGGCGGGGGCGCCGTTCGCGCCGGTCCGCATGCGGTAGTGCTCCAGCTCGTGCAGCGCGACGGCCCGGGGGCCGTCCGGCAGGTCCAGGGTCAGCGTGCGGGGGACCTGCCAGCCGGGGGTCGGCTTCCTGAGCGGGTGCTCGACCCGTACCGGATCGTGACCGTGTCCCGGCGCGCCCGACAGGGCGATGGTCATGGTGTCCCCGGCGAAGGCCACGTCGGCGGACTGCCATGGCGCGAGGTCCCCGTGCAGCGTCGCGCATCCGAGCGTGGGGAGCCACACCCGGCCGTTCCGGGCGGGGACCCGCAGCTCGAAGGGCAGACCGGCCCGTACCGCCGCCGCGGCCGCCAGCAGGTGCAGATGGCCCACGTCCACCCATACGGGCGGCTCGCCCGCGCCGTGTGTCCGGCCGGGCGCCTGTAATCGCTGCAGGCAGTGGCGCAGCCAGCGTCCGGTCTCCGGAAGGAGGAGTATCTCGTCGGTGACCGCGCCGCTGTGGCGTTCGGCTTCGACGAGGAGGTTCCAGGCCTCTTCGGTGCCGGACAGGGGCCCGAGGACGTCGGGACGGCGGCCCGCGGTGGCGGTCAGGAGACCGAGGAGGACGAGGCGGTGACTGCGCTCCGAGTCCCACAGGTGGGCGATGACCGCGCTGCCGCCTCCTCCGCCGGCCAGGGTGTCAAAGTGCCGCGGGGGAAGCCCATGCCGGGGGAGTCCTTCTGCCGGTCGTCCCGAAGTGCCGAAGGAGCCACTCACCGATGGGCCTCCGTGATCGCGGACCGGGCCTCGACATCACAGGTCCGCACTGCTCTTGGGGTCGCCGGCGAAGACGGACGGGTTTCCGAACTCCTGCAGCAGCCGGCACTCCATGCTCTGCCATTCGTGCCAGTCCCGGTATGCGCGCACGTCCTCCAGCGTGAGCTGAGAGAGATCGAGCAGCTCCGACTCTATGACGGACTTCGCGTGATCCATGCTCTGCGGCCCTCCCCGTCCCGGGCCGCGCGGCCCGACCCTGCGCTTTCATGATGTCCCAGCGGCGCATGACCGGAAACCCCGAGCCGCGTAATCCGGCCTCACGGGCCGCCGTTGACCTGTTCCCGCGCGAACTCCGGCATGTGGCGCAGAACTTCGAACAGGGCGTCGCGTTCGCGGGTCCCGGGGTCCACGGACGAGACGGCCTCCCACAGGGCTGCCAGGCCGCCGTGGAAGGTGATGCAGGTGTCGACCAGACCGAGCAGTTCGACTCGCAGCACGGCCGCCCTCGGGATGCTCGTCGCCAGCCGTCGCGGCAGTTGCCGCAGGACGGCCTCCCGCGAGGCGGGGTCGGTCATCGCCGGGAGTTCCTCCAGGGCTTCCACCAGCGCCTTGCGCTGGGCCGGCCCCGAGGCCCCGCTGCGGGCCGGGCCGGTCGCGGGCGGCTGCGGCCGGGGCGGGTGGGCCGGCCGGCGCGCCGGGGTGGCGGCGGCCCCCGACGGCCCGGGTGCCGGTTCGGGCCGGGCCCGTGGCACCGCGGGGGCGGCGGCGGCGCCGGACCGGAGGAGGGCCTCCCCCGCGTGCGCGGCCAGGAGCTGGTACCAGTCCCGGACGTCGGGTGGGAGCACGGAGAAGGTGGTGAAGGCCACGGCGCCCGCGACGAGGGACAGCAGCAGCTGGTCCTGCCACGGCTCGCGCCACTGGCCCATCACGTCGGCGGCGGTGTCCCTGACGCTGTCGACCCGCCGCACCGCCTCCGCCGGGAGCAGGGCGACCTGGTCCCGGTGCGGGTCGACGACGTAGTCCAGCAGCGCCTGCCGCTGCTGCGTGCGCGGCTCCGGGACCAGGGGGGACAGCGCCGACAGCAGCAGCATGGCGACGTCCCGGCTCAGCGCGCCGTCGGCGCGGAAGCCGCCCAGGTCGATCAGCCGGTACGCCTGCTCGCGTGGGACACCGTGCCGCAGCGGGACGATGACGTTGTCCGGATGGAGGTCCCCGTGCGTCAGCCCCGTCAGGGCCGACAGGTCCCGGTCCGGGATGTCCGGGTGCCCGCCGGCGATCATCAGGTAGGGGTTGGGGAGCCGCCGCCCGGCCGCTTCGAACCACGGTCGCGCGGTGCCGGCCAGGCCCGCCCGCTCGCGCCACGGGACCAGGGAGGCCTCGGTGACCCCCGCGACCTCCAGCTCCCGGCTCAGGAACGCCGAACTGGCCATGCGCACAGGAGTGTGCGGGCCCGGGTTCCACTCGCTCACGGTGCCCCGTGCCACGGCTGCGGCTGTCCGTGCGAACTCCTCGCCCCGCAGGGCCCCGAGTGTCACGGCACTGCGCAGGCCCTCTCCGGCGATCGCCTGGAACATCAGGGCACCGCCGGTCCGCAACGGGTAGGGCGCGAAGGCCTGCTCGACGAGGTGGTCGGCGGCGAAGGAGCCGGGCGACAGGCGCAGGGCCCGCGCGTGCCGGCCCGGTTCGGTGCGGTGCGGGCCTTCCGGGAGGACTTTGAGGACGACCACGCGGGGCGGCGGCGCGGTCTCCAGCGCGACCAGCACGGCGCCGGTGTATCCCGTTCCGGACGGTAACCACGACGGCAGGAGCAGCCGGACCGACTGGCCGTTGAGGTCGGCCCAGTCGAGCAGGGCGTGGGCGACGTCCGGGCCCAGCCGTTCGAGCAACTCGGCGCCTTCGGGGACCGCAGCCACGTACTCCTCCTGGAACCGCCCCTCGCGCCCCGGTCCGCCGCGCGGCCGGCCGGCTGGTGCGGATCAGTCTTCCACGCGCGGTGCGCCCCGGCCAGAGGCCCGTCGCCGGGGCTGTGGCCGTGACCGGGAGCACGGGTGGTGTGACCCGCGCATCATCATCTACACGGTCGTAGAATCCGGGAACACCGGCGCGACGGTGAGCGTTGTGCCGGGTGAGACCGACACATGAGGAGCGCCTTCTTGTCCGCCAGACCGACGGACCCCCCGGGACACAGTCCCGGACCACTCCGCCACGAGTTCAGTGATCACGGCACCCGGCGGGGTGGTGTTCGATGAGTGCCGTCCAGGCCCTGTCGGGCCTGCTCGCCGTGTTCGTGCTGACCGCCGGCACCGGCTATTTCGTCGCCCAGGAGTTCGCCTACGTCTCCGCCGACCGGCTCGCCCTCGCGCGGGACGCCGAGGCCGGGGACCGCCGGGCGGCGCGCGCCCTGCGGGTGCTGGAGCGGCTGTCGTTCATGCTGTCGGGCGCGCAGCTCGGCATCACGGTCACCGGGCTGGTCGTCGGCTTCATCGCCGAGCCGTCCGTGTCCGCGCTGCTGCGGCCCGCCCTGTCGGGGCTGGGGCTGCCGGACCCCGCCGTGAGCGGTGTCTCCGTGGTGCTCGCGTTCGTGCTGGCCACGGTCGTGCAGATGGTGCTGGGCGAGCTGGCTCCCAAGAACCTCGCCATCGCCGTGCCCGAGCGGCTGGCGAAGGCGCTGGCCCCGTCCACGCTGGCGTATCTGAAGGTCGTCGGCCCGGTCGTACGGGTGTTCGACGGTGCGGCGAACCGGCTGCTGCGCAGGGTGGGCATCGAGCCGGTCGAGGAGCTGCACCACGGCGCCACGCTGGAGGAGCTGGGCCATCTGATCGGCGAGTCGCACGAGCAGGGCGCGCTGCCCAAGGACACCGCCGCGCTGCTGGACCACGCGCTGGAGTTCTCCGAGCGCACCCTGGACGAGGTGATGGTGCCGCGCGCCGACGCCGTGTTCGTCCGCAAGGACGCCGCCGCCGGGGAGGCGGTCGACCTCATCGCCCGGCACGGCCACTCCAACTACCCGGTCCTCGGCGACCACCCCGACGACATCGCCGGGGTGCTGGGCGTGCGCGAGCTGATGGCGCTGCCCGCCGGCCGTCTCGCCGGGGTGAGCGCCGGTGCCGTGGCCCGGCGGCCGCTGCTGCTGCCGGACACCCTCGCGCTGCCCGACGCGGTGGCGCGGATGCGGGAGCTCGACGACGAGTTCGCGGTCGTCCTCGACGAGCACGGCGGCGTGGCGGGCATCGTCACCTACGAGGACATCGCCGAGGAACTGGTCGGTGACATCGCCGACGAGTCCGACAAGGTCACCCTGCTCGCCGTCGCGGACGGCGACGGCTGGCTGGTGGACGCCGGCCGCAGGGTGGACGAGGTGGCCGAGGCCACCGGTGTCCGGCTGCCGGAGGGCGAGGACTACGACACCGTGGCGGGCCTGGTCGTGGACCGGCTCGGCCGCTTCCCGACGGTCGGCGACCGGGTCACGGTCGAGCTGCCCGAGGGCGGTCGCGTGGTGATCGACGTACGCACGCTGGACCGGCACGTCGCCGACCGCGTGCGGATCCGTCCGCTGCGGGACAGCGAGGAAGCCGCAGAAGCGGAGGAGTCGGCGTGAGCTTCCCGACGGCAATCTTCGTGACCGTGCTGCTGCTGGCCGGCAGCGGCTTCTTCGTGGCGGCCGAGTTCGCGCTGGTGGCCGCCAAGCGGCACCGCATGGAGAAGGCGGCGGCCGAGGGGCGGCGCGGCGCCGGGGCGGCCCTGGCCGGCATGCGCGAGCTGTCGCTGATGCTGGCCGGTGCCCAGCTCGGCATCACCGTGTGCACGCTGGGCCTGGGCTCGGTGTCCAAGCCGGCGATCTCCCACGAGCTGGACCCGCTGCTGCGCACGCTGGGCCTGCCGAGTGCCGTGAGCTACGGCGTGGCGTTCGCCGTGGCCATGGTCGTGGTGGTGTTCCTGCACATGGTGGTCGGCGAGATGGCCCCCAAGTCGTGGGCGATCGCCCACCCCGAGCGCTCGGCGATGCTGCTCTCCCCGCCCTTCCGGGCCGTGGTGAAGGCCGTGCGCCCGCTGATCCGGCTGCTCAACCGGGTGAGCAACGCCCTGGTACGGCTGTGCCGGGTGGTGCCGCGTGACGAGCTGGCCCCGGTGCACGACCGGGAGCAGCTGACGCACCTGGTGGAGGAGTCCGAGCGGCTGGGCCTGATCAGCGCGGCCGACTCGCAGCTGCTGACCCGCTCGCTGACCGAGCCAGAGACGCCCGTGGCGGCGCTGCGGATCCCCGCCGCCGAGATCACCTGGGTCGAGGGCGGCGCGGACGTCGACGCCCTGCTGCGCACCGCCGCCGCCCACGACCGCACCCGGCTGCTCGTCCGGGACGAGGGCGTGGTCCTCGGCTCGGTGCACGCCCGTGACGCCCTGGTCGCCCGGGCCCGGGGGCGGGCGACGACCGCGCGGGAGCTGGCCCGGCCGGTGCCCGAGCTGACGGACGCCACCACGGTCGCCGACGCGATCGAGGTGCTGCGCCGCCGCCGGTCCTCGCTCGCCGTGGTCCGTGACACCGCCGGGCGGCTGACCGGTCTGGTGACCCTGGACGACCTGCTGGCCCGGCTGATGCAGCCGGCCGCGACGGCCTGACGGGGGCCGGGCCCGAACCTCCCGCACATCTGCACACCCCGCCCCGGGCGGCGGCGGGCCGTCCGGCCCGCCGCCGTTTCGCTCCGCCCGTATGGGAACTTGGCGGCGAAGTGCCCGCTTCCGGATTCGGGGCGCAACATTCCTGAGGACGAGAGAATGGCGGGCTGTGTGAAGGAGTACGCGTATTCGGTGACCTCGCGGTCATAGCGATGAAGACGGATCGGGAAATGCGCCCGGGCGGGCCCGGCGGGGAGTTGGCTCTCTTCCGCGGGGAGTGCTTTGATCCTGCGCACGGCGGAGCCGCCGGGCCGGAATCCCGGTTCCCGGATTCCGGCGATGACCCGGGCTCACCGCCATTGCGAGACATTCACGCGAAGGGAAACATCCCCATGAACCTCACCCCTCAGGTCGACACCGCCGAGCTGTCCGACGGTGACCTGGAGAACCTCGCCGGCGGCAACGCGGGCGTCGACGCCTCCGCCGGCCTCGTGGGCGGCCTCTCGGCCGGCCTGGTCGGCCCTGTGACCACCGAGGTCTGCGCCGGCCTGCAGGCCACCCTGTCGCCGGAGGGCGGCGCCGCGGGCGGGCACGCGAGCGTTCACACGACCTCCCTCTGAACGACGCCGCGCGAAGGGCCCCGGAACACCATTCCGGGGCCCTTCGCCTTGTCCGTGACCGCGATGACGGGGAAATGCGCGAAACACGTGACGGAATGATGAACGCGACAAGGGGAGTAACACGGCGGAAGGGCATGACGCAGACAGGTACGGGCCCGCGCGGGCCCCGGAAGAATGCCGCTGTGAACCGATAGGACCGATGCCGTGCATACCGACGCGACCCGAACCGGAGAACTGCCCGTCTACGAGAGCCTCGTCCGCGAACGCGGTGACGTCGTTCAGGAGGCGCGAGCGGTGTCCGAGGAGACGCGGCAGCAACTGACGCAGGCGCTGAACGGCGTCACGCCAGCGGGTCGTGGCCCCAGTTCATGAGCGAGTGGCGCCACCGGGTGTCGCGCACGTCGCCCGAGGGCCGCTGGGCCAGGTGGCGGCGGACGTAGCCGACGACCTTGCGCATGTGCCCGTAGTCGTCGTCTGTGAGGTCGGACCTCCTGGTCCGCAGCAGCTCCACGATCCGCCGGCCGGAGGCGTGCCCGGTGGACTCGCCCCCGTCCGTGTGCCGGCCGGCGCTCCGGGACTCCTCGGAGGCGAGCCACTTCTCCAGTGCGGCCGGTGACATGTTCACCAGCTCACGGAAGTCGCTCCAGGTCTCCTCGCGCTCCTCGCCGGCCACGCCGGCTCACTTCTTCTTCTTGAGCGCGGACGGCTTGTGCACCGCCGTCCTGCCGGACTTGTCGCTGCGCACCTCGTACTGCGGGTCGTCCGGTGAGGCGTCGACCGTGCGGCCCGCCGCCTCGGTGCGTTCGGTGATCTCCCGCTCGACCTTGCCCTCGGCGGTGCTGCCGTGGCTGCTCCAGGCGACCTTGTCGCCCTTCCTGGGTTTCCCGCCCTCGCTGCGGCGCTTCGCCATGCCGGTGCTCCCTCACGCAGAAGTGTGCTGTTCCTCCAGCGTGCGGGCTCGGCCGCCGCGGCGCAGCTCGGCGCCGTCACCCGGGCGGGCGCTCAGGCCTCCTTCCAGACCAGCACGGTCAGCACGGCGTTCACGACGGTGACCGGGACGGCGGCCTGGTTCAGCAGCCGTACCCGCATTCTGCGCCCGGACGGCAGCCGCTTCGTGATGGGCAACACGGCGAAGGAGTCGCCCCCCGTGCCGATGATCTCGTGGATCGGGTGGTCCATATGGTGTTCGTCGCCCTGGTACTCCGACATGCGGGCCTGGACGACCGCTCCCGCCGGCAGGCCGTCCAGCTGGAGGCTGACGGTGCCGCTGAACCGGGCCGGGCCCCGGGCGAAGACGCTGCCTCCGGTGGCGTGGTCGCGGGTCTCGTCGGTCCACTCCGTCGTGAACTCGATCGAGTCCCAGGCGCCGGGCGCGAGTTGGTACCGCTTGCCGATGCCGAGGTTCACGTACTGGGGCATGGGGTCCTCTCCTTCCCACAGGCCCGCCGGGAGGGCCAGGGCCGCGGCGACGTCACGACGGAAGTCGGCCATGTCGAACCCGCGCGGGTCGACCTTCCAGTCGCTCCATTCCAGGTGGCCGATCGCGCTCTTGTGGCTCCAGCCGTGGGCGCGGCAGATCGCCGCGGTGGCCTTGACCATGGCGGTGTACTGGGCGGGCGGCCACGGGTCCTTGCCGTCGCCGCGGTTCTCGCACTCCCAGCCGTAGTAGCGGGCGTTGCCGTCGACCGCGCCCGCCGAGCCGTCGTGCTCCCGGGTCGGGGGCGGGTACGCGCCGTACGACTCGCCGATGACGGCGTTGAGTACGTCGCGGTCACCGCCGCCGGCGTGGTTGGCCCTGCCGTTGCCGGTCAGGTGGACGACGCCGTCCTTGGTGATGCAGCCGGTGGCGAGCGGGCCGGGCAGGGTGCCGTGGCCGTCGTAGATGAGCCGGACGACGTCCGTGCCGGGTCCGGTGACGGTGTGATGGATCATCACCCCGTTGACCGGGCCCCAAGCCCCTTTGTGGTTGCGGTTGTTGGTGCGCCAGCCACCGACCTCGTGAACGGCGCAGCCCTCGGCGCGCAACGCGGCGACGAGCCGGCTGGCGGTGAGTGGTGTGGCCATGCGTCGGGTCCTCCGTTTCGGCGCGCCCGTGCCGGTGTGAAGGCGGTGCGATCGCAACTGCCGGAGCGTGCCTGGCGGATCTCTTCGCCCGAAAAGGACCCGTGAAACCCGCCCGGCTCCCATCATTGTTCCGCCGCTCCGGCCGTCGCTCACCTCGCCGGACGCCGCGGCCGTGAAATCGGCGCAATCACACCGCTGTTGGCGTCGGCCGAGGTGCGCGAGGGTGAGGGCCCGCGCACAAGTTCGGGGCCGTGAAAGCAGCTTCGGACGGTCCCGAGCGGCGCGCGGAGACGGTCGGCCGGCAGCGGGTTTCCGCGCGCCGGCGGGAGGAGTTCAGGGCTGACCCGTGCGGGGTGTGACCGTGCGACGGCGCGGCCGGCTCCGGGTGTCAGCGCGTGGCACCGTCGGGGGCTCCGCCGGGCCGGCCGGGTGACCAGATGCGGCTGCTCAGGTCCGCGCCGCGCACGACCTGGACGCGCCAGGGGTCGATGCGCAGCAGCTGGTAGGCGGGGCTGTCGGGACCGGCGCTCCAGTAGAGGTGCGGGTCGTAGCCGACGCCCGGGGGGCTGTTGCGGTGGTACAGGTCCCAGGCGCGCAGTCTGGTGTCCCGGTCGTGCACCCAGGCGGAGACGCTGTCGACGAACACCGCGTCCTGGCAGGGGTGCCAGTAGGCGTACGTGGTGTGCGGGTTGTTCGCCAGGTGGGCGGCCTTGACCGGGGTGCGGAAGACCGCCAGCCACCCGACGGGGCGCTGGTCGACGGTCTCCCAGACCGGCTGGACGATCCGGGCCCGGGGGCGGCCCTGGCGGTCGACGGTGACCATCGTGCAGTAGACGGTCCGCTGGACGTACTCGACGAAGGCGGCCTCGATCTCGGAGAACGAACGCACCTGTGCGGCGCCCATGCTGATACCTCACATTCGCGGACGGGGAAGGGGAGGGGAAGGGAAGGGAGGGAGGGAGGGTGAGGAGACGGGACAGGCCGCCCGGCTGCTCGGGGGGAGCAGCCGGGCGGCCGGCCTTCGGGTGTCGGTCGTCGGCGGACCGCACACCTCACGGGGCGGGCGGGAAGTGTCCTTCCTGGACGAAGAACTCCACGTACCGGGCGAAGAGTTCGCGGGTGAGCGGCGGGCAGGCGATGTCCGTCCCGGTCAGCGCCGCCTCGGTCTCGGTGGTGTCGAGGGGCGGGTAGAAGCCGTCGGTGTCGGACGTCATCATCTCGAAGGCGTGCAGCAGCGGCAGCAGGGCGTTGTCCCGGTCGGCGCGCACCGCCGCGCTCCACCGCTCCCGGTCCGTCTCGTCGAGCCGGTAGCCGAGGTCGCGCAGGTACGACACGCAGTCGGCGAGGCTCAGCGAGCTCCGGTTGAACAGGTGGAAGGTGCCGCCGGCCGGCTCGCGCAGCGAGATGCCGACGACGGCGGCGCTGACGTAGTCGACGGGCAGCAGGTGGAAGCGGCCCTCGACGCCGGCCGGCGCGGCCTGCGCCTGGAGGAGGCCCTTGAGGCTGAGCCAGACGAAGTCCCTCGTCTGGCACGCCCCGTTGCGGGTGTCTCCGGAGATGACGTCGACGCGGTGCACGGACACCGGCAGGCCCCGGTCCCGGGCGATGCCCACGAGCTGTTCGGCGACCCACTTGGACTGGAGGTAGCCGCTGGGCAGGGCCTCGGCGGGGCCGGTCGGGTCGGTCACCTTCAGGGGGACTCCGGGGGTGACCGGGCCGTTGAAGACGCCGACGGTGGAGACGTAGTGCACCGGGACGGTGCGGTGCCGGGCCGCCAGGCGCAGGATCTCGCGCGTGCCGTGCACGTTGGCCGCGCGCAGCGCCTCGTAGGGGTGGAGCCAGTGCACGGTGGCGCCCGCGTGGTAGACGGCGTCCATGGTGCGGGCGAGGGCGTCGAACTCGTCCTCGCCCAGGCCGAGTCGCTCCTCGGCCAGGTCCCCGGAGCGGACCCGCAGCCTGCTCTCGTCGATGTCGTCCCAGACGCGGTACCAGGTCAGGCTGGAGCGCAGCCGCTCGTACGCCGCCGCGTCGTCGGCGCCGCGCACCAGGCAGTGCACCCGGGCGGTCGTGGTGCGCATCAGCTCGCGCACCAGGAAGGCGCCGAGGAATCCGCTCGCGCCGGTGACCAGGACGTCGGACGGGTCGGTGACGGTGCGGACGACCCGGTCGGCGGGGCGGATGTCCGCGGGCAGGTCGAGGTCGGCGGCGTAGTCGGGGGCGGTGGGCGCCGCGGACGGCTCGGCCGTGTCCCGGGACGCCAGGAGCGCGGTGCGCAGGTGCGCGGCCAGGTCCCGGGGGGTCGGATGGTCGAAGACCAGGGTGGCCGGCAGGCTCAGGCCGGTGACGGCGGCGAGCCGGTTGCGCAGTTCGACCGAGGTGAGGGAGTCGAGGCCGCTGCTCTGCAGGGGGCGTTCGGGGTCGGGGGTGCCGGTGCGGCCGAGGACCCGGGCGATCTCGGCGGACACGGCGTCGAGGACGAGGGCGTGCTGCTCGGCCTCGTCGAGTCCGGCGAGCCGGTCGGCGAGCGCGGGCCCGGCGTCGGCCGTGCCCCGCGCCGCGGCCCGGGCCGGTACGCGCACCAGGGACCTCAGCAGCGCCGGCACCTGCGGCCCGCGGCGCAGCACCGGGAGGTCGAGCGGGGTGGCCACGAGGTACGGGCGGCCGGTGTCCAGGGCCAGGTCGAACAGGGCCGTGCCGAGGTCCTGGGGGACCGTGCGGAAGCCGCTGCGGGCGATCCGCTTGAGGTCCGTCTCGGTGAGGCCGCCCGTCAGCCCGGTCGCCTGCTCCCACAGGCCCCAGGCCAGCGACGTGGCGGGCAGCCCCGACGCGGCGCGGTGCTGGGCGAGCGCGTCCAGGTGGGCGTTGGCCGCGGCGTAGGTGGACTGGCCGGGGCCGCCGACGGCGGCGGCCACGGACGAGAAGAGCACGAACGCCGTCAGCTCACGGTCCCGGGTCAGCTCGTGCAGGTTCCAGGCGGCGTCGGCCTTGGGCCGCAGCACGGCGTCGAGCCGCTGCGGCGTCTGGGCGCCGATGACACCGTCGTCGAGGACGCCCGCGGTGTGGACGACGCCGCGCAGCGGGTGCGCGTCCGGCACGGAGGCGAGGACGCGCGCGAGGGCGCCGCGGTCGGCGACGTCGCAGGCGGCCACCGTCACGGACGCGCCCAGCGCCTGCAGTTCTGTGCACAGTTCGGCGGCGCCCGGGGCGTCGGGGCCGCGCCTGCTGACCAGCAGCAGGTGGCGGACGCCGTGCTCCGTGACCAGGTGGCGTGCGAAGTGCGCGCCGAGCGATCCCGTACCGCCGGTGATCAGGACGGTGCCGTCGGGGTCCCAGACCGTGCGGGGGCCGTCGGCCGGGGGCTGCGGCAGCGGGGTGCGCAGCAGGCGCGGTACGTGGAACCGGGGGGCGCTGCCGGAGCCGGTCCCGCGGATCGCGGCCTGGGGCTCTTGGGAGGCGACCACGGCGGACAGGGCGTCCGCGCCGGGATCGCCGTCCGCGTCGACCAGGACGATCCGCCCCGGCGCCTCCGACTGCGCCGAGCGCAGCAGGCCCCAGGCGGCCGCGGCGGCGGGGTCGGTGACGTCCTCGTCGCCGGTGACGGCCACGGCCCCCCGGGTCACGACGACCAGCGGCGTCGTGGCCAGGGCCTCCTCGGCGAGCCAGTGCCGCGCCCAGGACAGAGCCCGGCCCACGGTGTCCCGTACGGCGTCCTCGGCCGACCGCCCGGAGGGGGTGGTCAGGTCCAGGCGTGCGGCCCCGGCCGGCGGGGCGGCGGTCACGGCGGCGGTGTCGGGGTGGGTGGTGGAGTCGAGGGTGAGCCAGTCCAGGGGCGCGCCGGGCAGGGGCCGGCTGATCCACTCCACGTGGTGGAGCGCGTCCCGGTGCCGGGAGCGGGCGGAGCGCAGCGCCTCGGTACGGACGGGGCCGACGGTCACGGCGTCGGCCACCGCGACGGTCTGTCCGGCCGGGTCGGTGAGGCGCAGCGCGTAGGTGTCGTCGGCGCCGGGGAGCGGGGTGAGGTGCACGCGCAGGGTGTCCGCGCCGACGGCGTGCAGACGCAGCCCGCGCCAGCCGGTCGCGGTGCGCGCGGCGGACGGCGGTCCGGCGGCGTACAGCGGCTGCAGGGCCGCCTCCAGCAGGGCCGGGTGGAGGCCGAACTCCTCGGCGCCCGGGGCGGAGTCGGGGGGCAGGGTCACCTCGGCGAACAGGTCACCGGCGCGGCGCCACCTCCGGGTGAGACCCCGGTACGCGGGGCCGTAGTGCACTCCGGCGGTGGCGAAGTGCGCGTACAGCTCGTCCGGGGCGTCCGCGGTGTCCGGGGCGTCGGCGGCGTCCAGGGCCTCCACGGTGTCCGCGGTGTCCGCGGTGTCCGCGGCGTCCGGGGATGCGGAGTGGTCGTCGTCGACGCCGGTGAGCGGCTCGGCGGCGGCCGGTGGCCAGGGTGCGGCCGGGTCGGTGTCCGCGGGTGGGACCAGCGGGGTGTCGCTCAGCAGACCGTGCGCGTGGCGCGTCCAGGACGCGTCGGGGTCGTCGGGCCGGGCGTGGACGGTGAGGACGCGCCGGCCGGCGGTGTCCGGTTCGCCGACGCGGACCTGGAGGTGCAGGGCTCCCTCGCGGGGCAGCACCAGCGGCGCGTCGACGACGAGTTCGTCCACGGCCGTGCAGCCCGTCTCGTCCCCGGCCCGGACGGCCAGTTCGGCGAGGACCGCGCTGGGCACGACGGTCTCCCCGTCGACGGTGTGGGCGGCGAGGAACGGGTTCGTGCGGGCGGACAGGCGGGCGGTGAAGAGCGCCTCGTCGCGGTCGCCGGGGAACAGCGCGGCGCCGAGGAGCGGGTGGTCGGCGCTGTCGAGGCCGAACCCGCCGGCGTCACGCCGTCCGGCCGCGAGCGCGTCGGCCCAGTACCGCTGGTGCCGGAAGGCGTAGGTGGGCAGCGGGACCCGGCGGGCCCCGGAGCCGGCGAAGAACGCCTCCCAGTCCACCGGCACGCCTCGGGCGTGCAGGGTGCCGAGGGCGTCGGTCAGCGCGGACGGCTCGGGCCGGCCGGAGCGCTGGAGGGCCTGGACGGTGAGGTCGTCCCGGTCCGCCAGGACGTTCTGGGCGAGGGCGGTGAGGACGCCGCCGGGGCCGACCTCCACGACGGTGCGCACGCCCTGGTCGTACAGGGTGGTGACGGCGTCGGCGTAACGGACCGCCTGCCGCACCTGGTTCACCCAGTAGTCCGCCGAACGCAGCTCCTCCCCCTCGGCCACCCGGCCCGTCACCGTCGACACCACCGCAAGGCGAGGCGCCCCGTACCGCACCTCCTTCGCCACCGAACGGAACTCCTCCACCATCGGATCCATCAACGGCGAATGAAACGCGTGCGACACCTCCAACCGCCGCCTGCGCCGACCCGGCAACCCGGCCAGCACCTCCCCCACCGCCTCCTCAGCACCCGAAACCACCACCGCATGCGGCCCGTTCACCGCCGCCACACCCACCGCATCACCACGATCACCGATCGCAGCCAGCACCTCCGACTCCGACGCCTCCACCGCCACCATCACACCCCCCGACGGCAACCCCTGCATCAACCCCGCACGCGCCGCCACCAACCGGCACGCCTCACCCAGACCCATCACCCCCGCCACATACGCCGCCACCAACTCCCCCACCGAATGACCCGCCACCACATCAGGCCGCACCCCCCACGACTCCACCAACCGGAACAACGCCACCTCGAACGCGAACAACGCCGGCTGCGTCCACCCCGTCTCCGACAACACCGACTCCCCCGCCCCGAACATCACCTCCCTCAACGACCCACCCACCAACGGATCCAGCACCCCGCACACCTCGTCCAACGCCCCCGCGAACACCGGAAACGCCCCATACAACTCCCGCCCCATACCAACCCGCTGAGCCCCCTGACCCGAAAACACCACCGCAAGACCACCGGGACGGGCAGGTGCTTCGATGCTCGTGGGGTTTTCGGCGAGCTGCCGCAGGGCGTCGGAGAGTTCGTCGCGGTCGGCGCCGGTCAGGACGGCACGGCGGTCGTGCAGGGTGCGGGCGGTGGCGAGGGAGTAGCCGAGGTCGGCGGCGGACTGCTCGGGGTGGGCGGCGACGTGCGCGTGCAGGCGCCGGGCCTGGGCCCGCAGGGCGTCCTCGTCCGGTGCGGAGAGCAGCCAGGGCACGGCCGGGAGCGTCCGGGTCTGCTCCGGGGCGGTGGTGTCGTCCGCTTGCGGGGCCTCCTCCAGGATGACGTGGGCGTTGGTGCCGCTCACGCCGAAGGCCGAGACGGCGGCGCGGCGCGGGGCCGACGCCCGGGCGGGCCACGCGCGTGCCTCGGTGAGCAGTTCGACCGCGCCGGAGCTCCAGTCGACCATGGGGGTGGGCCGGTCGACGTGCAGGGTGCGGGGCAGCGTGCCGTGCCGCATGGCCTGCACCATCTTGATCACGCCGCCGACGCCCGCCGCGGCGACGGTGTGCCCGATGTTGGACTTCAGCGAGCCCAGCCACAGGGGCCGTTCACGGTCCTGGCCGTACGTCGCCAGCAGCGCCTGCGCCTCGATCGGGTCGCCGAGCCGCGTGCCCGTGCCGTGTGCCTCGACGGCGTCGACGTCGGCGGGCGTGAGGCGGGCGTTCCGCAGCGCCTGGCGGATGACGCGTTCCTGCGACGGGCCGTTGGGCGCCGTCAGGCCGTTGGAGGCACCGTCCTGGTTCACGGCGCTGCCCCGTACGACGGCCAGCACCCGGTGCCCGTTGCGCACCGCGTCCGACAGACGCTCCACCACCAGCAGGCCCACGCCCTCCGACCAGGAGGTGCCGTCGGCGGCGGCGGCGAACGACTTGATGCGCCCGTCGGGGGCGAGGCCGCCCTGGCGGGAGAAGTCGACGAATCCACCGGGGGTCGCGGTGATCGTCGCGCCGCCGGCGAGGGCGAGGGTGGACTCCCCCCGGCGGACGGACTCCACCGCGAGATGGAGGGCGACCAGGGAGGACGAGCAGGCGGTGTCGATGGAGACGGCCGGGCCCTCGAGGCCGAAGGTGTAGGCGATGCGCCCGGAGGCCACGCTGCTGAGCTTGCCGGTCATGAGGTGGCCCTCCAGCTCGGCGGGCCCTTCGAGTCCGAGGTAGCTCTGCTCGATCACGCCGGCGAACACGGCGGTCCGGCTGCCGCGCAGCGTGGCGGGGTCGATCCCGGCGTCCTCGAACGCCTCCCACGCGGTCTCCAGCAGAACGCGCTGCTGGGGGTCCATCGCCCGGGCCTCGCGGGGCGAGATGCCGAAGAAGTCGGCGTCGAACAGGGCCGCTCCGTCGAGGAACCCGCCCTCCCGGGTGTACGACGTGCCCGGCTGGTCGCGGTCGGCGCTGTACAGCGCGTCGAGGTCCCAGCCGCGGTCGGTGGGGAAGGGGCTGATGGCGTCCCGGCCCTCGGCGGCCAGGCGCCACAGGTCGTCCGGTGACGCGACGCCGCCCGGGAAGCGGCACGCCATGCCCACGATGGCGACGGGTTCGGTGGCGGCCGACTCGAGCGTCTCGATCCGCTCGCGCGCCTTCTGCAGGTCGGCGGTGACCCACTTCAGGTAGTCGACGAGCTTCTGTTCCTTGGTCTGGGCCGGGGACTGGCTCTGGGCCGGGGACTGGCTCTGGGCCGGGGCCTGCTGCTGCGCGCGGGACATGTCAGCGGACATGCGGAATCAGTCTCTCCTCGGTACCGGAAGGGTGGTGGTGCGGGCGTCGGGGCGCGCGGGGCGTCAGTCCGCGGCCCGGCCGAGCTGGGTGTCGATGAAGTCGAAGATCTCGTCCGCGGACGCGTCCATGAGCTGCGCCGTGCCGGCGTCGGAGGCGGGCGGGAACGCGACTCCGGCCGGTCCCGCGAGACGGTCGGCCAGGGTCCGCAGCCGCGCGGACAGCGCCAGGCGGGTCTCGTCGGGGTGCGAGCCGTCCGCCGTCAGGGCGGCCACGGACGCCTCCAGCCGGTCGAGTTCCTCGGCCGCGGAACCTGGCGGGGCGGGGGCGTCCGCGGGGCGGGACGCGGCGGCCTGTGTCAGGACGTAGGCCGCGAGCGCGGCGGGTGTCGGGTGGTCGAAGACGACGGTGGCGGGCAGGGAGAGCCCGGTCTCGGCGCCCAGCCGGTTGCGCAGTTCGACGCCGGTGAGGGAGTCGAAGCCGACCTCCTGGAAGGGGCGGTGGGGCGAGACGGCCGAGGTGTCGGGGTGCTTGAGCACCCTCGCGACCAGTTCCGTGACGAGGGTCAGCAGGTACTGCTCGCGCTGCGCCTCGCTCAGCGGTGCGAGCCGCTCGGCCAGCGGCACGGTCCGCGGGGTCTCCTCCACCGGCGCGGGCGTCGCCCTCGGGGCGGAGCCGGGGGCGTGGTGGCCGGCCGCGTCGCGGCCTTCGGCCGGGAGTTCCTCGAGCCAGTACCGCTGGTGCCGGAAGGGGTAGGTGGGCAGCGGGACCCGGCGGGCCCCGGAGCCGGCGAAGAACGCCTCCCAGTCCACCGGCACCCCTCGGGCGTGCAGGGTGCCGAGCGCTTCGACGAGGGTCTCCGGCTCGGGGCGCCCCGCACGGGTGGCGACGGTGGCGGTCAGTGCGTCGGGGTCGCGGACCGCCTGGGTGGCGAGGGCGGCGAGGACGCCGCCGGGGCCGACTTCGAGGAGGGTGGTGACGCCCTCGGACTCCAGGGTGGTGACGGCGTCGGCGTAACGGACGGCCTGGCGGACCTGGTTCGCCCAGTAGTCCGCCGAACGCAGCTCCTCCCCCTCGGCCACCCGGCCCGTCACCGTCGACACCACCGCAAGGCGAGGCGCCCCGTACCGGACCTCCTTCGCCACCGAACGGAACTCCTCCACCATCGGATCCATCAACGGCGAATGAAACGCGTGCGACACCTCCAACCGCCGCCTGCGCCGACCCGGCAACCCGGCCAGCACCTCCCCCACCGCCTCCTCAGCACCCGAAACCACCACCGCATGCGGCCCGTTCACCGCCGCCACACCCACCGCATCACCACGATCACCGATCGCAGCCAGCACCTCCGACTCCGACGCCTCCACCGCCACCATCACACCCCCCGACGGCAACCCCTGCATCAACCCCGCACGCGCCGCCACCAACCGGCACGCCTCACCCAGACCCATCACCCCCGCCACATACGCCGCCACCAACTCCCCCACCGAATGACCCGCCACCACATCAGGCCGCACCCCCCACGACTCCACCAACCGGAACAACGCCACCTCGAACGCGAACAACGCCGGCTGCGTCCACCCCGTCTCCGACAACACCGACTCCCCCGCCCCGAACATCACCTCCCTCAACGACCCACCCACCAACGGATCCAGCACCCCGCACACCTCGTCCAACGCCCCCGCGAACACCGGAAACGCCCCATACAACTCCCGCCCCATACCAACCCGCTGAGCCCCCTGACCCGAGAACACCACCGCCAGACGACCGGTGGAGGGGCTGACCGGGGTCGGGTGGCGGAGGCCGTCGAGGAGTGCGGCGGTCCCGGCGCCCACGACGGCGGCGCGGTGCGGCAGGGCGGCGCGGGTGGTGGCCAGGGAGTAGGCGATGTCCAGCGGGCCGGGGGCGCCGGGGGCGGAGGCGAAGGCGTGGAGCCGTTCGGCCTGGGCGGTGAGCGCCTCGGGGGTGCGCGCGGACAGGAGCCACGGCAGGACGGGCAGAGGGCGCCCGCCGGTGGTCTCGGCGGGAGGAGCCGCCGGGGCCTCTTCGAGGATCACGTGTGCGTTGGTGCCGCCGAATCCGAAGGAGGAGACACCCGCGCGGCGCGGCGCGTCCTCCCGCGCCGGCCACTCCCGCGCCTCGGTCAGCAACTCGACCGACCCGGCCTCCCACTCCACGAACGGCGACGGCTCGTCCACGTGCAACGTCCGCGGCAGCACACCGTTCCGCATCGCCTCCACCATCTTGATCACACCGCCCACACCGGCAGCCGCCTGCGCATGCCCGATGTTCGACTTCAGCGACCCCAGCAACAACGGCCGTTCACGGCCCTGGCCGTACGTCGCGAGCAGCGCCTGCGCCTCGATCGGGTCGCCCAGCCGCGTGCCCGTACCGTGCGCCTCCACCGCGTCCACCTCCGCAGGGGACAGACCGGCCGAGGCGAGCGCCTGGCGGATGACCCGCTCCTGCGACGGGCCGTTCGGTGCCGTCAGACCGTTCGAGGCACCGTCCTGGTTGACGGCACTGCCCCGTACGACGGCCAGCACCCGGTGCCCGTTGCGCACCGCGTCCGACAGCCGCTCGACGACGAGGACACCGACCCCTTCCGACCAGGCCACACCGTCGGCGGACGCGGCGAAGGACTTGCACCGGCCGTCGGGCGACAGGCCGCGCAGGCGGGAGAACTCCAGGAAGGCCACCGGTGTCGACATCACCGTGACCCCGCCGGCGAGGGCGAGCGAGCACTCGCCGTTGCGCAGCGCGTTCACCGCGAGGTGCAGGGCGACCAGCGAGGACGAGCAGGCCGTGTCGACGGACACGGCCGGGCCCTCGAAGCCGTAGGTGTAGGAGAGCCGGCCGACGGCGACGCTGCCGGCGCTGCCGCTGTAGAGGTAGCCCTCGAAGTCCTCGGGCGGCAGGTGCGGGCGTGAGCCGTAGTCGTTGTACATCTGGCCGGCGAACACGCCGGTGTCCGAGCCGCGCAGGGCGGTGGCATCGATGCCGGCGTGCTCGAAGGCCTCCCAGGCCGTCTCCAGCAGCAGCCGCTGCTGCGGGTCGATGGCCATGGCCTCGCGCGGCGACATCCCGAAGAAGGCCGGGTCGAACTGGTCGGCGTCGTGGAGGAATCCGCCTTCGCGGGCGTACGAGGTGCCCGTGCGGTCGGGGTCCGGGTCGTAGAGGCCGTCCAGGTCCCAGCCGCGGTTGCCGGGGAACTCGCTGATGGCGTCGCCGCCCTCGGAGACCAGGCGCCACAGGTCGTCGGGCGAGGACACACCGCCCGGGTAGCGGCAGGCCATGCCCACGATCGCGATGGGTTCGCGCCGCCGGTCCTCGAGGTCGCGCAGCTGCCGGCGTGCCTCACGGGCATCGGCGACGGCCTTCTTGAGGTAGTCGCGGAGTTTGTCCTCGCCCGCCATGGTGTGTCAACTCCCGTGTGTCGTGTGGTGGTCGGTGTGGTCGGTCGTGGGCGGTGGCGCTCAGTTCAGTTCGTCGACGAGGGCGAACAGCTCCTCGTCGGTGGCCGACTCCAGGTCGTCGTCCCGGTCCTGGCCGGCGGTACCGGCGGCGTTGTCGGCGGCGTCGAGGAGTTCCCGCAGGCGGGCGGTGATCCGGCCGTGGGCGGCGGTGTCGGCGGCGGCCGCCTCGATGGCGGCCTCCAGCCGGGCCAGTTCCGCGAGCACCGGCTCCTCGGGCGCGGTCTCCTCGACGGTGAGCCGGTCGCCCAGGTACGTGGCGAGCGCCCTGGGTGTGGGCTGGTCGAAGACCAGGGTGGTCGGCAGCCGCAGTCCCGTCTCGGCGGCGAGGTGGTTGCGCAGCTCGACAGCGGTCAGGGAGTCGAAGCCGAGTTCCTGCACCGGCCGGTCGGCGTCGATCGCCGTGTGGTCGGCGTGCCCGAGGACGGCGGCGACCCGGCCGCGGACGAGATCCACCAGCGTCCGCTCCCGCTCGGTCGCGGAGAGGGCCGCGAGGCGCTCGGCGAGGCCCTGCCCCTCGGGGCGGCCGGCGGCGGTGTCGTCCCCGGCGGCGGGTCGGCGGGCGCCGGTGCCGCGGACGAGCCCGGAGAGGAGGGGCGGCACCGCGTCGCCCAGGGCGCGTATCGCCCGGGTGTCGAGCCGGGTGACGGCGAGGACGCTCTCGCCGGTGGCCGGGGCGGCGTCGAAGAGGGCCATGGCGTCGTCGGTGGCCAGCGGCAGCAGGCCGGTGCGGGCCAGGCGGCGCAGGTCCGCTTCGGCGAGGTGGCCGGTGATGGTGCTGGTCTCCTCCCACAGGCCCCAGGCGAGGGAGGTCGCGGGCAGTCCGGCGGCCCGGCGATGCGCCGCCAGCGCGTCCAGGAACGCGTTGCCCGCCGCATAGTTCGCCTGACCCGCCGTCCCCAGCAGACCCGACACCGACGAGTACAGGACGAACGCCTTCAACTCCATGTCCCGGGTCAACTCGTGCAGATGCCACGCCGCGTCCACCTTCGGACGCAACACGGAGTGCAACCGCTCGGCGGTCAGCCCCTCCACCGTCACGTCGTCCAGCACACCCGCCGTATGCACCACACCCGACAACTCACTCACTTCGGCCAGCAGTTCGGCCAGCGACGACCGGTCCGACACATCACATGCCGCCACCGTCACCGAGGCACCCAGCCCCTCCAGCTCCGACCGCAGCTCCCCCGCACCGGGCGCGCTCTCGCCACGCCGGCTCACCAGCACCAGCGACCGCACCCCGTGCTCCACCACCAGATGCCGGGCGGCGATGGCGCCCAGGCCGCCGGTCCCGCCCGTCACCAGAACGGGGCCCGAGCCCCAGGAGACGGCTCCGCCGTCACCCGGTACCGCCCGCCGCAGCCTCGGCACCACCAGCCCGCCCGACCGCACCGCCACCTGTGCCTCACCACAGGCGACGGCGGCGGTGAGGGCGGGGGCGTCGGTGGCGTCGAGGTCCAGGAGCTGGATTCGGCCCGGGCTCTCGCTCTGCGCCGTGCGCAGCAGGCCCCACAGCGGGGCGTGCGTCAGGTCGGTGACGTCCTCGTCGGCGGCGGTGGCCACGGCGCCCCGGGTCACGACCACGAGGCGGCTGTCCGCGAACCGGTCGTCCGCGAGCCACTCCTGCACCTGGAGGAGCGTCTGGTGTGCCGCTTCCCGTGCGGTGTCCGGCACCCGGCCGCCGGCGGGCGCGGAGAAGTGGGGGGCGAGGACGGTCGCGGGCACGGGTGCGCCCCCGTCGACGGCACGGGCCAGTTCGCCGAGTCCGGCGTGGGAGCGGACCGTGCCGTCCGGCAGTCCGAGGCCGGACGGGTCGCCCACGACCGCCCAGGTGGAGAGGTCGGCCGTGGCGTCCGTGGCGTCCGGACGGATCCACTCGACCCGCAGCAGGCCGTCGGCGGTGGCGGTGTCCGCGGCCCGCAGCGTGTCGGCGGACAGCGGGCGCAGGGTCAGTTCGGCCACGGAGGCGACCGGTGTGCCCGACCCGTCGGCCACCACGAGGGCGACGGTCGTGGAGCCGCCGTTCGCGGCCTCGGGTGCCGCTGCTCCGGCGAGCCGGACCCGCAGCACGGACGCGCCGGTGGCGGTCGCGTTCACCCCGGCCCAGGAGAACGGCAGCAGCGGCCGGCCCTCGTCCCGGGCGACTCCGGGCAGCAGCGGGTGGAGGGCGGCGTCGAGCAGTGCCGGGTGGAGGGTGAACCGGCGTGCCTCGGTGCGCTGGTCGTCGTCGAGGGCGACCTCGGCGCAGAGGTCGTCCCCGGCCGTCCACAGCCGGCGCAGGTTGCGGAACGCGGGCCCGTAGCCGTAGCCCTGCTCGGTGAGGCGCTCGTAGGCGCCGGTGAGGTCGATCTCTCGGGCTCCGGCGGGGGGCCAGACCGTGAGCTGCTCGCCGGGGGTGCCGGAGGCTGCGCTCAGGGTGCCGTAGGCGTGGAGGGTCCAGGTCCCGTCGTGGCCGGGGTCGCCGTGCGGCCGGGCGTGGATGCGTACCGGGCGGGTCGCGTCGGTGTCCTCGGTGCCGACGGACACCTGGAGGTGCACGCCGCCGCGTTCGGGCAGCACCAGCGGGGCCGCCAGGGTGAGTTCCTCGACCGTGGTGACGCCGAGCTGTTCGCCTGCCCTGAGGGCGAGTTCGAGCAGCGCGGTGCCGGGCACGAGCACGGTGCCGGCGACGGTGTGCTCCGTCAGCCAGGGGTGTGTGCCGCGTGCCAGACGGCCGGTGAGGACGTGTTCGTCACGGTCGGCCAGGGGTACGGCGGCGCCCAGGAGCGGGTGGTCGGCCGCCTCGAGTCCGAAGCCGGCGGCGTCGGTGACGGTGGTGGGCGCGTCGAGCCAGTAGCGCTGCCGCTGGAAGGCGTAGAGCGGCAGGGCGGCCGGGTGTGCCCCGGGGAAGACGGTGTCCCAGTGCACCTCGGCGCCTCGTACGGCCGACTGTCCGAGGGCGGCGGCGAACACCTCCGGCTCGGGACGGCCCCTGCGCAGGACCGGGGCCACCACCCCGGGGGGCTGCTCCAGGGACTCGGCGACCAGGGCGCTGAGCACCCCGTCGGGGCCGAGTTCCAGCCACTCGGTGACGCCGCGTGCCTCCAGGAGGCGCACTCCGTCGAGGAAGCGGACGGCCTCGCGGATGTGGCGGGCCCAGTAGTCGGGCGAGGCGAGGTCCTCGGCCGTGGCCAGTTCGCCGGTGACGTTGGAGACGATCGGGATGCGCGGTGCGTGGAAGGTGAGGTCGGCGGCGATCGCGCGGAACTCGTCCAGGACCTCGTCCATGTGCGGCGAGTGGAAGGCGTGGCTGACGGGGAGGCGCTTGACCCGCGCGCCCTCCGCCTTGAAGCGCGCGGTGAGGTCGTCGACGGCGTCGGCGTCGCCGGAGATGACCGTGGCGCGCGGCCCGTTGACGCCGGCGACCGCGACCCGGTCGCCGTACGGGGCGAGCGCGGCGCGTACGGCGTCCTCGCCTGCCTCGACGGCCGCCATGGCGCCGCCCTCGCGCGCGGCCTGCATCAGCCGGCCGCGTTCGGCGACGAGGACGCAGGCGTCGGGCAGGTCGAGCACGCCCGCGAGGTGGGCGGCGGTGACCTCGCCGACCGAATGGCCGAGCAGGAAGTCCGGTACGAGGCCGTGGTGTTCGGCGAGCCGGAACAGTGCGGTCTCCAGGGCGAACAGGGCGGTCTGTGTGAAGGCCGTCTGATCGAGCAGCGCGGCGTCCGCGCTGTCCTCGGTGGCGAAGAGCACCGACTTCAGCGGGCGCATGAGCTCGGGGTCCAGGTGCCCGCACACCTCGTCGAGGGCCGCCGCGAACACCGGGGAGGCGGCGTACAGTTCGCGGCCCATGCCGAGGCGCTGGGCGCCCTGCCCGGTCAGCAGGAAGGCGGTCCTGCCGCGTGGGGTCGCGGCGGTGCGCTGGGCCGCCGGGGTGGTCTCGCCACGGCTCAGTGCGGCCAGTCCGTCGAGCAGTTCGGCCCGGTGCCGGGCGACGACCACGGCTCCGCGGCTGTGCCGGGCGCGCCGGGTGCCGAGGGACCAGCCGAGGTCGGTGAGGGACTGCTCGGGGTGGTGGCCGAGGTGGTCGTGCAGGCGCCGGGCCTGGGCGCGCAGGGCCTGCTCGTCGCGCGCGGACACCACGAACGGCACCGGCCCCGACGGCTCCGGACGGTCCACGACCTCCTCCGCGGGCGCCGTGAACTCCTCGATCACCACATGGGCGTTCGTCCCGCTGATACCGAACGACGAGACACCCGCGCGGCGCGGCGCGTCCTCCCGCGCGGTCCACTCCCGCGCCTCGGTCAGCAACTCGACCGCACCCGTGTCCCACTCCACGAACGGCGACGGCTCGTCCACGTGCAGCGTCCGCGGCAGCACACCGTGCCGCATCGCCTCCACCATCTTGATCACACCGCCCACACCGGCGGCCGCCTGGGCGTGCCCGATGTTCGACTTCAGCGACCCCAGCAGCAGCGGCCGTTCACGGCCCTGGCCGTACGTCGCGAGCAGCGCCTGCGCCTCGATCGGGTCACCGAGCCGCGTGCCCGTACCGTGCGCCTCCACCGCGTCCACCTCCGCAGGGGACAGACCCGCCGAGGCGAGCGCCTGGCGGATGACCCGCTCCTGCGACGGGCCGTTCGGTGCCGTCAGACCGTTCGAGGCACCGTCCTGGTTCACGGCGCTGCCCCGTACGACGGCCAGCACCCGGTGCCCGTTGCGCAGCGCGTCGGACAGCCGCTCCACCACCAGCAGGCCCACGCCCTCCGACCAGGCCACACCGTCGGCCGCCGCGGCGAAGGACTTGCACCGGCCGTCGGGCGACAGGCCGCGCTGGCGGGAGAACTCGACGAAGACGTGCGGCCCGGCCATGACGGTCACGCCGCCGGCGAGGGCGAGCGAGCACTCGCCGTTGCGCAGCGCGTTCGCCGCGAGGTGCAGGGCGACCAGCGAGGACGAGCAGGCGGTGTCGACGGTGACGGCCGGGCCCTCGAAGCCGTAGGTGTAGGAGAGCCGGCCCGAGACGACGCTGGAGAGGTTGCCCGCGAGCAGGAAGCCCTCGTACTCCTCGGGACTCGCCGCGAGGCGGGAGGCGTAGTCGTCGTACATGGCTCCGGTGAACACGCCGGTGTCGGAGCCGTGCAGGGCGGTGGGGTCGATGCCGGCGTGCTCGAAGGCCTCCCAGGCCGTTTCCAGCAGCAGCCGGTGCTGCGGGTCCATGGCGGTCGCCTCGCGGGGCGGGATGCCGAAGAAGGCGGGGTCGAACCGGTCGGCGTCGTGCAGGAAGCCGCCGTGCCGGACGTAGGAGGTGCCGGTGTGCGCGGGTTCCGGGTCGTAGAGGCCGTCCAGGTCCCAGCCGCGGTTGCCGGGGAACTCGCTGATGGCGTCGCCGCCCTCGGAGACCAGGCGCCACAGGTCGTCGGGCGAGGACACACCGCCCGGGTAGCGGCAGGCCATGCCCACGATCGCGATGGGTTCGTCGTGGCCGCCGGCGGGCCGCGCGGTGGGGGCCGCCGCCGGGGCCGCGGTCTCGGCGATCCTGGTGAGCAGGTGGTCGGCGACCGCGTCGGGCGTGGGGTGGTCGAAGACGACGGTGGCGGACAGCCGCAGTCCGGTGGCCTTGTTCAGGCGGTTGCGCAGTTCGACGCCGGCGAGGGAGTCGAAGCCGCTGTCCTTGAAGGCGCGTTTGGGGTCGAGGCGTTGCGGGTCGGTGTGGCCGAGGACGCCGGCCACGATGCCGCGGACGAGGTCGAGGACGCTGTCGCGGCGCCGCTCCTGCGGCAGGGCGGCGATCCGCTGCGCCCAGGTGGTGCCCTCGGCGTCCGCGTCGGCCGCGCGGGCGGCCGTGCGCCGGGAGCGGGAGGCCGGGACCAGGTCGCGCAGCAGGGGCGAGGAGTCCGGGCGCAGCGCCCTCGGGTCGAAGACCACGGGGACGCGCAGCGCGTCGTCCCCGGCCAGGGCGGCGTCGAAGAGGGCCAGGGCCTGCTCGGGGGTGAGGGTCCTGATGCCCTGGCGCGTCCAGCGGGCCAGGTCGGCGTCGCCGAGGGTGCCGCCCATGCCGTGGGTGCCGTCCCACAGGCCCCAGGCGAGGGAGGTCGCGGTCAGCCCGGCGGCCCGGCGATGCGCCGCCAGCGCGTCCAGGAACGCGTTGCCCGCCGCATAGTTCGCCTGACCCGCCGTCCCCAGCAGACCCGACACCGACGAGTACAGGACGAACGCCTTCAGATCCATGTCCCGGGTCAACTCGTGCAGATGCCACGCCGCGTCCACCTTCGGACGCAACACGGAGTGCAACCGCTCGGCGGTCAGGCCCTCCACCGTCACGTCGTCCAGCACACCCGCCGTGTGCACCACACCCGACAACTCACTCACTTCGGCCAGCAGTTCGGCCAGCGACGACCGGTCCGACACATCACACGCCGCCACCGTCACCGAGGCACCCAGCCCCTCCAGCTCCGACCGCAGCTCCCCCGCACCGGGCGCGCTCTCGCCACGCCGGCTGACCAGCACCAGCGACCGCACCCCGTGCTCCACCACCAGATGCCGGGCCACCACGGCGCCCAGACCACCGGTGCCGCCCGTCACCAGCACCGGGCCCGAGCCCCACGACACCGCACCGCCCTCACTCGGCGCGGCCCGCCGCAGCCTCGGCACCACCAAGCCGCCCGACCGCACCGCCACCTGCGCCTCACCGGAGGTGAGGGCGGCGGTCAGGATCCGGTCGTCGGTGGTCGCGTCGGCGTCGGCGTCGGCGTCGGCGTCGATCAGGACGACACGGTCCGGATGCTCGGACTGCACGGAGCGCAGCAGGCCCCACAGGGTCGCCTGGGCCGGCTCCGGGACCAGGTCGCCGGGTGAGGCGGCCAGGGCGCCCCGGGTGAGCACGGCGAGCCGGGCGGCGGTCGTGCGCTCGTCGGCGAGGAAGTCCCGCACGAGCCGCAGGAACGTCTCCGCGGTCCGGTGGGCGTGGGCCGCCACGTCGCCGTGCCCGTCACCGGCGGGGGCGCGGACGAGCACCACGTCGGCCGCGGGGTCCGCCTGCGTCGGGTCGGACACCTCCACGACGTGCGGGGCGTCGCCCTCGGGCGCCGTGACCGGCGTCCACTCCACGGCGTACAGGGAGTCGTGGAGCCGTGGTGCGGAGCGGAGCCGGTCCTTGGCGACCGGGCGCAGGGCGAGGGACTCCACGCTCATCACGGGTGCGCCGACGGCGTCCGCCGCGTGCAGGGCGTAGGTGCCGGGCTCGCCGGGCTCGATCCGTACGCGCAGGGTGTCGGCGCCGCCGGCGTGCAGGGACGCGCCGGACCAGGCGAACGGCAGCCGGATGGTGTCCGCGGCGGTGCCGTCCCCGGCGGCGTGCAGCACCACCGGGTGCAGGAGCGCGTCGAACAGGGCGGGGTGCAGCCCGAACCGGCCGGCGTCCCGCCGGTGCGCCTCGGGCAGGGCGACCTCGGCGTACAGCGCGTCGGGAGTGCGCCACAGGCGGGTCAGGCCCTGGAAGGCCGGGCCGTACGCGTAGCCGAGGGCGGTGAGGCGTGCGTAGGCGTCGTCCAGCGGCATCTCGTCGGCGCCGGCGGGCGGCCACTGCCGCAGGTCGGGCCCGGACGAGGGGGTGCCGCCGAGGGTGCCGGAGGCGTGGCGGGTCCACACCCGCTCGGCGTCCGTCCCGCCGCTGTCCGGGCAGGCGTGGATCTCGACGGGCCGGCTGCCGGAGGAGTCCGGGGCGCCGACGGTGATCTGGACGCGTACCGCGTCCTGCGCGGGCAGCTCCAGCGGGGCTTCCAGGGTCAGTTCGTCGATCTGGTCGATGCCGAGGCGGCCCGCCGCGGTCAGGGCCAGTTCCAGGAACGCGGTGGCGGGCACGAGGACGGTGCCGGCGACGGTGTGGTCGGCGAGCCAGGGCTGGTCGGCTGCGGCGAGGCGCCCGGTGAGCACCAGGCCGTCGCTGCCGGCCAGTTCCACCGAGGCGTGCAGCAGCGGGTGCCCGGCCGGGTCGAGGCCAAGACCCCGGGCGTCGAGCGGCCGTTCGGGCGCCAGCCAGTAGCGCTCCCGCTGGAAGGGGTACGTGGGCAGGTCGACGAGGCGGCCGCCGGGGTGGAAGCTCTCGGCCGCGAGCGGGGCACCGGCCGCCCAGGCCGCGGCGACCCCGGCGAGGAACGTCTCGGCCTCGGGGCGCCCGGCGCGCAGCAGCGGGACGGCGACCGCGTCCGCGTCCGTGTCGGCCAGCGCGGTGCGGGTCAGCGGGGCGAGCACGGCGTCGGGGCCGGTCTCGACGAACACGGTGGCGCCGTGCCGGTGCAGGGCCCGGGCGGCGTCCACGAACCGTACGGGCCTGCGGATCTGCTGTGCCCAGTGGTCGGGGGAGGTCAGTTCGTCGGGGGCGGCGAGTTCGCCGGTGACCGTGGAGACGATCGGGATGCGCGGCGCGTGGAAGGTGAGGCTCGCGGCGACGGCCCGGAACTCGTCCAGGACGTCGTCCATGTGCGGCGAGTGGAAGGCGTGGCTGACCTGGAGCCGGCGGGTGCGGCGGCCCCGGGCGCGCCACCGCGCCGCCAGTTCCTCGGCGGCGTCCTCGTCGCCCGAGATCACCAGGGAGTCGGGGGCGTTGAGCGCGGCGAGGGCGACGCGGCCCGTCAGCTTCTCCAGTTCCGGGCCGATCTCCGCCTCGGTGGCCTCGACGGCGATCATGGCGCCGCCCGGCCGAGCCGCCTCCATGAGCCGGCCCCGGGCGGCGACCAGGCGGGCCGCGTCGGCGAGGGTCAGCACGCCCGCCGCATGGGCCGCGGCGAGTTCGCCGATGGAGTGCCCGGCGAGGAGGTCCGGAGTGGTGCCGTGGTGGGCGAGGAACCGGAACAGGGCGACCTCGACGGCGAACAGGGCGGGCTGGGTGTAGGCGGTGCGGTGCAGCAGCCGGCCGTGCTCGCTGTCCGCGTCGGCGAACATCACCGTGCGCAGCGGCACTTCGAGGTGCTCGTCGAGGGCGGCGCACACCTCGTCGAGGGCCGCCGCGAACACCGGGGAGGCGGCGTACAGTTCGCGGCCCATGCCGGCGCGCTGGGCGCCCTGCCCGGTGAACAGGAAGGCGGTGCGGCCCGCGCCGGCGGCGCTGCCGGTGACGACCTGGGCGCTCTCCTCGCCCCGGGCCAGAGCGGTGAGCCCGGCGAGGAGCGCGGGGGTGTCCGTGGCGGTGACCACGGCGCGCCGGGGCAGGGCGGTGCGGGTGACGGCGAGGGAGGCGCCGAGGTCGGCGGGGTGGGTGCCGTTTTCGACGAGGTCGTGCAGGCGCCGGGCCTGGGCGCGCAGGGCCTGCTCGTCCCGCGCGGACACCACGAACGGCACCGGCCCCGACGGCTCCGGACGGTCCACGACCTCCTCCGCGGGCGCCGTGAACTCCTCGATCACCACATGGGCGTTCGTCCCGCTGATACCGAACGACGAGACACCCGCGCGGCGCGGCGCGTCCTCCCGCGCCGGCCACTCCCGCGCCTCGGTCAGCAACTCGACCGCACCCGTGTCCCACTCCACGAACGGCGACGGCTCGTCCACATGCAACGTCCGCGGCAGCACACCGTGCCGCATCGCCTCCACCATCTTGATCACACCACCCACACCGGCAGCCGCCTGCGCATGCCCGATATTCGACTTCAACGACCCCAGCAACAACGGCCGTTCACGGCCCTGGCCGTACGTCGCGAGCAGCGCCTGCGCCTCGATCGGGTCGCCCAGCCGCGTGCCCGTACCGTGCGCCTCCACCGCGTCCACCTCGGCGGGCGCGAGACGGGCGTCGGCCAGGGCGTCGCGGATGACCCGCTGCTGGGAGGGGCCGACCGGGGCGGTCAGGCCGTTGCCCGTGCCGTCCTGGTTGACGGCGCTGCCCCGTACGACCGCCAGGACGCGGTGCCCGTTGCGCAGGGCGTCGGACAGTCGCTCGACGACGAGGAGGCCGACCCCCTCCGCCCAGGAGGTGCCGTCGGCGGACGCGGCGAAGGACTTGGAGCGGCCGTCGGCGGCCAGGCCGCGCTGGCGGGAGAACTCCACGAACATGCCGGGCGACGACATGACGGTCGCGCCGCCCGCGAGGGCCAGGTTGGTCTCGCCGCTGCGCAGCGAGCGGATCGCCATGTGCAGGGCGACCAGCGAGGACGAGCAGGCCGTGTCGACGGTGACGGCCGGGCCGAGCAGCCCGAGCTGGTAGGCGATGCGCCCGGACATGACGCTCGGTGTCGTACCGGTGAGGAGGTGTCCCTCGACGGTGTCGGGGGCCTCGTGCATGCGGGGCCCGTAGTCCAGGGTGGTGGCGCCCACGAACACGCCGGTACGGCTGCCCTTGAGGGCGGCGGCGTCCAGCCCGGCCCGCTCGACGGCCTCCCAGGCGGTCTCCAGCAGCAGGCGCTGCTGCGGGTCCATGGCGAGGGCCTCGCGGGGCGAGATGCCGAAGAAGTCGTTGTCGAACAGGGCGGCGTCGTGCAGGAACCCGCCCTCGCGGACCGTGCTGTGGCCTCCGTGCGTGGGGTCGGCGTCGTACAGGCCGGCGTCCCAGCCGCGGTCGCCGGGGAAACCGGAGATGGCGTCCCGGCCGTCGGCGACGAGCTGCCACAGCTCCTCGGGGGAGGTGACACCGCCCGGGTAGCGGCAGGCCATGCCGACGATGGCGATGGGTTCGTGCGCCGCGTCGGTGGAGAGGGCGGCGCGGTCCTCGGCGGCGTCGGCGGCGTCCGGGCCGGTGAGGAGCGTGCCGAGGTGGGCGATGAGGGCGGCCGGGGTGGGGTGGTCGAACAGCAGGCCGCTGGGCAGCTTCAGGCCGGTGGCGGCGGCGAGGGCGTCGCGCAGTTCCACCGTCATCAGGGAGTCGAAGCCGAGGTCCTTGAAGGCCGCGTGCGGGTCGACGCGCCCGGTGTCGGTGTGCTCCAGGACGGCGGCGACGTGCTCCAGCACGAGGGCGGTGGCGTCGTGGGCCGGGGCGGGCGCGGGGGCGGTGGCCTCGGCGGCCGGCGGGGCCGGGGGCGTCTGCGCGGCGGGGGCGGCGGGGCCGTCGATCCAGTGGCGCTCGCGCTGGAACGCGTAGGTGGGCAGCGGGACGCGGCGGCCGGGGCCGCCGGCGTGGAGGGCCGCCCAGTCGACGGGGGTGCCGCGGACGAACGCGGTGGCCACGCCGGTGAGCAGGGAGCGGACCTCGGCGCGACCCGCGCGCAGCGTGGCGACGGGGGCGGTGGCGCCGGTGTCCTCGGTGCTCGCGGCGGCCAGCGCGGTCAGGACGCCGTCGGGGCCCAGCTCCAGCAGGGTGGCGGCGCCCCGGTCCTCCAGGGCGCGTACGGCGTCGAGGAAGCGCACCGGGTGGCGCACCTGGTCGACCCAGTAGTCGGGCGAGGTCCACTGACCCGGTGCCACGGCGGCGCCGGTGACCGTGGACACGGCCGGGATGCGCGGCTCGTGGAAGGCCAGTTCCTCCACCACCGTGCGGAAGGGCTCCAGCATCGGGTCCATCAGCGGGGAGTGGAAGGCGTGGCTGACGGTGAGGCGGCGGGTCTTGCGGCCCTGCACGGCGAGCTGTTCGGCGACGGCCGTGACGTTGTCCAGGGCGCCGGAGAGCACCACGGAGCGCGGCCCGTTGACGGCGGCGACGGCCACCGGCCCGTCCTGCCCGGCGATCAGCGGCAGCACCTCGTCCTCGGCGGCCTCGACGGCGATCATGGCGCCGCCGGCCGGCAGGTCCTGCATGAGGCGGCCCCGGGCGGCGACGAGCCGGGCCGCGTCGTCCAGGGACAGCACCCCGGCGACGTGGGCGGCGGCGATCTCGCCGATCGAGTGCCCGGCCACGTGGGCGGGGGTGACGCCCCAGGAGGCGACCAGGCGGTACAGGGCGACCTCGACGGCGAACAGCGCGGGCTGGGTCCAGGCGGTGTCGTCCAGGCCGGTCCCGGAGTCGACCACCTCGGCGAGGGGCCGGTCGAGCAGCGGGGCGAAGGCCCGGCACACCTCGTCGAAGGCGCTGCGGAACACCGGGAAGGCGTCGCGCAGTTCGCGTCCCATGCCGGGGCGCTGGGCGCCCTGCCCGGTGAACAGGAAGGCCGTCGTGCCGGGGCGGGCGGCGCCCGTGACGACCTGCGCGGCGGTCCGGCCCGCGGCCAGGGCGGTCAGGCCGGCGACCATGCCGTCGTGGTCGTCGGCGAGGACGACGGCCCGGTGGTCGAAGACCGTGCGGGTGGTGGCCAGGGAACGGCCGATGTCCTCGGGGCGGGGCCGGGGCTCGGCGGTCACGGCGGCGTGCAGCCGCTCGGCCTGCGCGGCGAGGGCGGCGCCGCCGCGGCCGGAGACGACCCAGGGCAGCAGGACGCCGGGCGCCGAGGGCGCCGGGGAGGGGGCGGTGCTCCCCGCCTCCGGGCCGTTGGGCGCCGGGGACGGCGAGGTGCCCCCCGCTCCGGGGCGGGCCGGTGCCGGGAACTGCGCAACGCCGCCGCCCGCTTCCGGAGCCGCGCCCCGTGACGGCACGGCATCGCCCGCCTCGGAACCGGCGGGCGACGAGGCCGTCCCCGTACCCGCACCGGCAGACGCCGAGGCACCCCGCACACCCACACCGGCAGACGCCGAGGCACCCCCCACACCCGCACCGGCGGACGCCGACTCCACCCAGGGCAGCGTGGCACCCTCGTGGCCCGGAGCCCCGACGGGTGCCCGTGTGGCCGGGGCCTCCCCGAGCACCACGTGGGCGTTGGTGCCGCCCATGCCGAACGAGGAGACGCCGGCGATCAGCGGCCGGTCGGGGGCGGGCCAGTCCCCGGTCTCGCGCTGCACCTCCAGGCCGAGTTCGGTCAGCGGGATCGCCGGGTTCGGGGTGTCGAAGTTCAGGCTGGCGGGCAGGCGGCGGTGGCGCAGCGCCAGCAGGGTCTTGATCAGGCCGACGATGCCCGCGGCCCCCTCCAGGTGGCCGACGTTGGTCTTCACGGACCCGACGCGCAGCGGACCGGCGCCGGAACGGGCCGTGCCGAGCACCGCGCCCAGCGCGGCGGCCTCGATCGGGTCGCCGACCGGCGTGCCGGTGCCGTGCAGTTCGACGTACTGGACGGCGTCGGGGTCCAGGCCGCCGCGGTCGTACGCCTCGCGCAGGACCCGTTCCTGGGTCTCCTGGCCGGGCACGGTCAGCCCGGGGGTCGCGCCGTCGTTGTTGACGGCGCTGGCGTGGATCACGCCGAGGACGTCGTCGCCGTCCGCGAGGGCCCGGGACAGCGGCTTGAGGACGACGGCGCCGCCGCCCTCGCCGCGTACGAAACCGTTGGCGCGGGCGTCGAAGGTGTAAGTCGTGCCGTCCGGGGAGAGTCCGCCGAAGCGCTCCCCGGCGACTCCGGCCTCGGCGAGGATGTTGAGGTTGACGCCGGCGACGAGCGCGGCGTCGGACTCGCCGGTGCGCAGCGACTCGCAGGCCAGGTGCACGGCGACGAGCGAGGAGGACTGCGCCGAGTCGACGGTGAGGCTGGGGCCGCGCAGGCCGAGGTGGTAGGAGACCCGGTTGGCGATCACGCCGCGGTTGACGCCGGTCATGGTGTGCTGGGTGACGGCCCGGGCGCCGTGCTGGTAGAGCAGCGCGGCGTAGTCGTCGCGCAGGGTGCCGACGAAGACGGCGGTGCGGCTGCCGCGCAGGGTGGCCGGGACGATCCCGGCGTTCTCCAGCGCCTCCCAGGCCAGTTCGAGCACGAGGCGCTGCTGCGGGTCCATGACGCGCGCCTCGCGGGGGGCTATGCCGAAGAAGGCGGCGTCGAAGGTGTCGACGCGGTCCAGGAAGCCGCCGTGCCGCAGCCCGGGGGTGCTGTCCTCGGGCGGGTTGGGTCCGGTCGCGGACCGCCGGCGGTCGGCCGGGACCTCGGTGACGGCGCAGGTGCCGGTGCTGAGCAGTTCCCAGAACGCCTCGGGATTTCCTGCTCCGGGGAGACGGCAGGAAAGGCCGACGACCGCGATCGCCTCGCTCTGTGCACGGCGCGTCCCGATCGATTCGGACTGGTGCTGATTCGTCATCGCGCTCGACTGCCCTTTCGGCCGGAATACCGCAAGACTTCGTGAGTGGGGGAATGTGCGGCCCGATCGTAGGCAGGGGGGTCTCTCGCGCTTCTCAGTGTCCGGCCTCGCTCCGGTAATTCGGTGCGGACGAAAGGGCGGTGCGAAAGGGAGGGGAAAAGGAGAAGGCCATGACCGGGCGGTGGACGGGGACCGCACTCCCCGTTCTCCACCGCCCGGTCATGGCGTGTGCCGTGGGTCAGCCGGCGAGGGCGGCGGCCTGTTCCGCGGCACGGAAGCCGGACTCCAGGGCACCCTCGACGAAGGCGCCGTTCCAGCCGCTCGCTATGTCACCGCCGGCGAAGACGATGCGGCCGAACGGCTGCTGGATGTCCGGAAGCTGACGCAGGAGCTGCCCGGGCCTGCGCAGGCCCCAGCCGCCCCGCGCGTACGGGTCCTTGTGCCATTCCTTCGCCCGGTACTCCACCACCCTGGCCTCCGGCAGCAGCGTGCGGACGGCGTCGCGCACCGCCTGCGGGTCGGACACGTCGAGGGCGGGTCCGGTGAAGGCGACGAAGATACGCCCGTCGGAGAGCTGCTTCTGCGGGATGAGCAGCAGGATGGGCGCGCCCTCGGGGGCCTGTGCGGAGACCGCCTCGGAGGTGCCCCGCACCCGGAGCCACAGCTTGGTGGCGTGCGGGACGCCGAGGCCCTCGCGGGCGGCGTCGGCGTACACCGGGGGCAGGCCCGGCTCGAAGGTGAGCGTGGACCACATGTTGACGGGCGTGGCGAGCACGACGACCGGGGCCTGGTAGGTGCGGCCGCCGCGGACCTCGACGTGGGTGAGGCCGCCGCGCTCGCGGATCGCGGTGACGGGCGAGTCGAGGCGGACGGTCGCCCCGGACTCGCGCAGCATCCGCTCCAGGATCGCGATCATGCCGCCTTCGGGCAGCTCGCTCATCACCGACAGGAACCGGTCGTAGGTCCCGCCCGCGAGCTGGTACCACTGGGCGAGGCCGGTGAGGGAGCCGGTGCGGTTGCCGCCGGCGAACACCGAGGTGGCGCCGCTCACCCAGTCGTGGTCGACGCCCGTCAGCTGGAGCTGGGCGATGCGGTCCGCGAGCGAGAGACGGTCCACGGAGGCCAGCAGGTCCTTGCGGTACAGCGGCTCGTAGGGCCGTTCGAAGTACTGCTCGGAGCCGGCGTAGAAGTCGGCGAACAGGCTGTTGAGCCGCGCTCCCGCCTCCTGCGGGTAGTGGCTGGCGTAGCCGTCGGGGCCGGGCATGACCATGCGGGTGGCGTGGACGTCCTCGGTGGTGGTCAGCCCGTAGCGCTTCAGTTCGCGGGCCACCAGGTCCTGGCCGGGCCCGAACCAGCCGCCGCCGAGTTCGATGTGCTGCCCGGCCAGGGTGCCGGGTTCGATGCGGCCGCCGATGCGGCCGCGCGCCTCCAGGACCAGGACGTTCATGCCGCGGGCGCCCAGTTCCCGCGCGACGGTGCCGCCCGCGTAGCCGGCACCGACGACGATGGCGTCGTAGGGCTTGCCGTCGGCCGCCGCCGCGGTGGGTGCCGTGGCGGTGGCGGCGCCGGCGGTGAGCGCGGTGGCGCCCGCGGCTTTCAGGAGCGTTCTTCTGGTGACGGGGCCGCGGGCGCGAGGGGTCGTGCTGTCGCCGTTTCCGGTCATGGGACTCACCTTTCGCGAGGAGCGGGAATTGCGGGTCGGAAAGGGCGCGGAATCGCGGACTCCCGCGTGGACGGGCGTATGCGACTCCAGACGCCCGCATTCGGGCATGGGGAAGGGGCCGGTTCCGACGGGGGATTCGGAACCGGCCCCTTCGTCAGGGGGTGAAGTGGATACCGGAGCCGGTCACTTCGCGGGGCGGCGGTACGCCTTCACGACGCTGGCGTAGCTGTTCTTGGCGTGGCCCTGGGCGATGATGCCCTCCATCAGCGCCTCGGAGTACTTGGGCAGTTCGGTGTCGACGCCGAGCGCCTCGCTCTCCTCGACGAGGTGCTTGAGCGCGCCCAGGTGCGTCTCCAGGGTGGCGTCGTTGGCCGGGAACTTCTCGTCCCCGGCGTCGATCTGTGCGGCGTAGTCGGCCGTGAAGATCTTGATGGCGTCGAGCCACATGTGCGCCCACGGCAGGAACTCCTGCGCCTTGACGCCGCCGGTCTCCACGATGGCGACGCCGTGCAGGAAGCTGTTGAGGGCGCCCCACATCAGGCCGAGCAGCGACACGTCGAACAGGGCGGGCTTGCCGTGGTCGGTGCCGAGGTAGGTGGTGCCGCCGCCCAGGAGCTTCAGGACGGGCTCGTGGGCCTCGAAGACGGCCTGGTCGCCGGCGTAGAACAGGACCGAGGTCTCGGCGCCGATGCCGGGCGGGGTGATCATGATGGCGCCGTCCAGGTACTGCGCGCCGTTCTTCTGCGCCCACTCGGCGGTCTGCCGGGCCTGCTCGGAGGAGCCGGTGGTCAGGTTGACGACGGTCTTGCCGCGCAGGGCGTCCCCGAGCGAGCCGATCACGTCGTGCACCACGTCGTACGTCGACACGCACACGACCACCAGGTCGCTCGCGGCGACGGCGTCGGCGGGGGTCGCGGCGAGGACCGCGCCGTCCGCGACGAGGCCCTGCGCCTTGTCCGCCGACCGGTTCCACACGGTGGTGGCGTGGCCCGCCTTCAGGAAGGCGGCGGCCAGGGCCTGCCCCATCAGGCCGAGGCCGAGCACCGACACCGAGGTGTGGTTGTCACCCATGAATCAGTTCCTCCAGTACGAAGTGGTGGTGAACGCACCGGCGCACGAGGGGCGCGTCGGTGAAGACGAGGGGGCCGGGCGCCGGCTCAGAGGAAGACGGTGCCGGGCTCCAGGCCGACCAGGACGCGGCCCTGCAGTTCGAGGTTGACGTCGGGGTTGGCCAGGGCGTGCAGCGAGAAGCCCTGGATGTCGCGGTGGAAGCGCTGCAGGTGGACGTCGCGCCGGATGACGGAGCCGCCGCTCGCCTCGAACAGGATCTGCACGGCCTCCCTGGCGAGCCGGGCGGCGAAGCCGGTCTGGCCCCGCACGATCGCCTTCTCGGCGTCGGTGGGCTGCTCTCCGGCGTCGGCGCGCTCCTGGAGGAGGGTGAGCCAGCGCGTCGACAGGGCCTCGGCGGCGTCGATCTTGTTGGCAGCGGTGGCGACCTGGATCTGGGTGAGCGGGTGCAGCTTCTGGTCGGTCCAGTCCGTGTAGGTGATGCCCCGGCCGGGGAGGCGCTCCAGGAACAGCTCGTAGGCGCCGCGCGCGATGCCGATGAACACGGCGGCGCACTCGGCCATGACGAAGCTGAGCAGGCCGTAGTTGCGGCCGGTGGCGCCGGTGTTGGAGCGGTCGCCGGTCGCGCTGACCATGACCTCCTCGAACGACACGGCGTGGTGGGCCGGCACGAAGACGTCCTCGGCGACGACGGTGGCACTGCCGGTGGCGGCGCCGGCCGAGACGTCCCAGTCGTCGACGATCTTCAGGTCGTCCATGGGGACGAGGGCCATGATCTCGCCCTCGGTGCCGTCCGGATTGCGGACCATGGCGGCGGTGAAGTCCCAGTCGGCGCCCTTGCAGCCGGTGTTGAACTTCCAGGTGCCGTTGAGGAGGTAGCCGCCCTCGGTGGGCACGGCGACGCCGGTCGGCGCGAAGGCGCTGGAGATCTTGACGGAGCCGGACGCGAAGACCTCTTCCTGGGCCTTGTCGGGGTAGAGCGTCGCCGTCCAGGTGCTCGTCACCCACACCATGGTCACCCAGGCGGCGGCCGGGCAGCCGCGGCCGATCTCGGTGATGACCCGGGCCTGGTCGGCGAGCGGCAGGTCGAGCCCGCCGAAGCGGCGCGGCACGGCCATGCGGAACACCCCGGCCTTCTCCAGGAGTTCGATGCTCTCGTCCAGCAGCCAGCCGCGGTCCTCGGCGGCGCGGCCGTTCTCGCGCAGGGTCGGGACGATGCTGTCCACGGCTTCCAGTACGGCTGCCAGGTCGTCGTTCGTGGCCATGTCCGGCTCCTCGAGTGAGATTCCAACTGCCGGTCGAGAAGCGCGACAAACCGACGCTCTCCGGCAGTTCGAAACCTTACTGAAAGGCCCGGAGAAAAGAGTAAGGGCACACTCATCGCCCGGTCATCGCCCCCACACCGACCTCCGTGGAAACGCGATTCGGCGCTCGATTACCGCGCAATGACCGGACACTGACCGGGAAATGATCGGGCGATGCCCGCAAGGGCTCGTGTGGGAACATCCCCACATGACTCTTTCATGGCCCGAACTCGTACTCACCGCGGCCGAGGACACCACCTCGGCACTCGAGAAGGGAGCCGATCAGGACTGGCGCGGAAAGGCGGGTGAGCTGGACTGGAGCTGCCGTGAAACCCTTTCGCACATCGCGCTCGGGGTGGTGGGGTACGCGGGTCTGCTCATCGCCCGCCCCACCGACCGCTACATCACGCTGTTCTCCTCGATCGACGGGCACGCCCCGGTGCCGGCCGCCCTGGAGGGCATCCGGATCGCCGGCACGCTGCTCGCCGGCACCGTGCGCGACACCCCGCCGGAGGTCCGCGCCTGGCACCCGTACGGGCACTCCGACGCGGCCGGCTTCGCCGCCATGGGCGTGCTCGAACTCGTCGTCCACGGGCGGGACATCGCCCAGGCCGTAGGCGTGGAGTACACGCCCTCGGACGCCCTGGCGGCGCCCGCGGTCGAGCGGCTCTTCCCCGACGCGCCGGCCGGCCACTCCCCCTCCGAGACCCTGCTGTGGTGCACGGGACGCACCGCGCTGCCGGGGCTGCCGCGCCGCGGCGCCTGGCGCTGGGACGGCCGGGTGCGCCCGGCGTAGGGCTCACCCGCTCACCCGATCACGTGCCGCCGGGCGACTCGCACGAGTCGCCCGGCGGCACTGTCATGTCGGCCCCGCCCGCGGGGAGACCACGCCATTACCGCAGCGTGGCCGGAACGTTGAACCCGCCCGAATAGTGTCGGCCACGAAATGCACGAGCCGCACGAGCACCCGCACTGCCCGTGCACGCACCGGCATGGAGCGTTCTTTTCTCCTGGACGTTCCCCTCAAACGTTTCCCCAGCCAAGAAGGCAGGTCGATTTCCGCCATGTCCGAGATCGTCGCGGAACTGGAAAACCACACCGCCCGCTATGTCGAGGCCGTCAACTCCGGCGACTACGAGACGGTCGAGAAGTTCTACACCGCCGACGCCGTGGCCGTCTGGGAACCGGGCAAGCCGCTCAGCGGCGACGAACGCCGCCGGTACCAGCGGGAATTCCTGGAGGCCGGACCGCGCATGGCGGCGAAGCCCCGCCAGGTGTTCGTGACCGGCGAGACCGCGCTGATGATCGTCGACTGGACGATCGACCTCCCCGGCGCCGACGGCACCACCGAGCACCTGTCCGGGGTCGGGGTGGACGTGCTGACCCGGGGCGAGGACGGCGTGTGGCGCTACGCCATCGACGACCCGTACGGCCAGGAGAGCTGACCGGCGGGCACGAGGGGGCACGCAGGACCGAAAGCACCTTGGCACATGAGTGAGACGCCGGCTCCGCACGGCGGGCCAGCACCGAGTACACGGGGGACACACAGCACCATGCACACCACCGGACCCATCGGCGGGCGGCGGCCGACGCGCCGCACCCTGCTCAAGGCGGCGGGAGCGGCCGCCGTGGCGGTACCCGCCCTCGCCCCGGCCGCCTCGGCCGCCACGGCCGTCGGCGCCGACATCAGGGCGGACTGGGACGTCATCGTCATCGGCGCGGGCTTCGCCGGCATCACCGCCGCCCGGGAGCTGCGCGCCCGGGGCAAGCGGGTGCTGGTCCTGGAGGCCCGCGACCGCATCGGCGGCCGCACCTGGACCGACACCTACGGCGGTCAGCTGATCGAGCGCGGCGGGACCTGGGTCGAGCCGACCCAGCCCTACCTCGGCGCCGAACTCACGCGCTACAACCTGGCGCTGGAGGAGGACGAGCCGATCTCGACGACGTGGCTGCCGACGCCGGACGGCCCGCGGCAGTTCACGCCGGAGGACGGGTTCGGCCGGATGGGCACCATCTTCGAGCGCATGTTCGACGGCTCGCGGACGTACTTCGAGAAGCCGTTCCAGCCGCTGTACCGGGCCGACCTGCTGCAGAGCCTGGACAAGCTGTCGCTGCGCGACCGTCTGACGCAGCTCGCCCTCACGCCCGCGGAGGAACTGCTGGTCAACGGGCAGACGGCGGTCTACGCGGGAGGCGCGAGCACGGCCGGCGCCTTCACGATGTTCGCCCACTGGTGGGCCCTGGCCGGCCACACCAACGCGGGCTGGAACGACACCATGCGCTGGCGCATCGCCAAGGGCACCAAGGCGCTGCTGCAGGCGATGATCGACGAGGCCAAGCCGACGATCAAGCTCAGCTCGCCGGTCGCCTCGGTGAGCGAGTCCGGATCGCTGGTGTACGTCACCACCACCTCCGGCACCCGGTACAACGCCGCGGCGGTCGTCGTGGCGATGCCGGTCAACGCCCTGAACACGGTGAAGTTCAGCCCGTCCCTGCCCGCGTCGCTCACCACCGCGACCAGTCAGGGCGTCGCCGTGTCGAACGCGGTCAAGCTGTGGATCCACGCCCGCAAGGGAGCGGGCCGGGTCTACGGGCAGGGCGCCGAGGGCGGCTCACCGATCCCCATGCTGCTGCCGTTCAAGGAGACGTCCGAGGGCATGCTCTACGTCGCCTTCAGCACCGATCCCACGTTCGACCCGACCAGTGTCGCCCAGGTGAAGAAGGCCGTGCAGCAGCTGGGCGCCACCCTGGACGTCATCGGCGTCAAGGTGCACGACTGGGGCCGCGACCCCTACGCGCGCGGCGGCTGGGCGTTCCGCAAGCCGCGTCAGCTCACCACGCTCTACCCGGAGGTCACCTTCACCAGCGGGCGGCTCTCCTTCGCCAGCGGCGACATAGCCAACGGCTGGAGCGGCTACATCGACGGCGCCATCGAGTCCGGTCTGCGTGCCGCCCGGCAGGCAGCGGGCGAGGAATGACCCCCGGCACGTCACCCACCCACCCCCCGGAAGGGAAGAGCACACCCATGTCAGCCACGTCCTTCACCGTCCCCTTCGACCCGGAACGACCCGACCTCACGTCCGACACCGACATCCAGAACGAGATCTTCATCCAGGTCTTCAACTCGGGTGACGGCGAGCTGTTCAACCGCCTCTACCTCGACGACTCGATATCGAACTTCTCCGGCGAGCCCCTGACGGGCGCCGACCGGCTGGCGTTCTTCAAGGAGTTCCTGGCCTCGAAGCCGACCCTCAAGGCGAGCGTCACCCACTCGTACGTGGCCGGAGACGTGGCGCTGATCGGCGTCGAGTACTCCATCGACACCACCGGCCCGGACGGTGAGCCGGTCCGCCTGGAGGGCGTCTGCACCGACGTGCTGCGCAAGACCGCGGACGGCCGGTGGCTGATGGCCATCGACCGTCCGGTGGCCGCGACGGGTCTCGTCGCCGACTAGTGCCCCCGGGAGCCCCCCTGGTCCGCCAGGGGGGCTCCGCCGTGCCGGAACAACCGCCACGGCCCCCGCCCTGCCGAGAAATGCCGAGGAGAGACAGTGACCGACCAGGAAGAGCTGGCGTCCGTGCTGGACGCCGTACGGGACGTCGTCCCCACGCTGCGCGCGAACGGCGCCGAGGCGGAGGAGCGGCGGTGGATCCCCGACGAGAACATCCGGCTGCTGGAGAAGGCGGGGGTGTTCCGCGCCGCGGTGCCCCGCGCCCACGGCGGGCTGGACCTCGGCGTGGCCGAGCAGTTCAAGGTCATCGCCGAGGTCGCGCGCGGCTGCCCGTCCACCGGCTGGCTGACCATGGTGTGGCTCACCAGCACCTGGTGCGCCTCCCTCTACCCCGACCGGGCGCAGCAGGAGGTGTTCGCCGGCGGCAGCGCCCGGGTCTCCATCGTCTTCGCGCCGACCGGCACCCTCTCCCCCGTCGACGGCGGCTACCGCCTGAACGGCAAGTGGGGCTACAACTCCGGTGTCCGGGGCGCCGACTGGGACCTGCTCGCCGCGATGGTGGAGCGCCCCGACGGGACCACCGAGGAACTCGTCGCGCTGGTCCCGGTCTCCGAGCTGGAGATCACCGACGACTGGCACGTCAGCTCGGGAGCGGCCACCGGCAGCTGCACGACCGGCGCCCGGGACGTGTTCGTGCCCGCGCACCGCGTGGTCTCCCTGGAGGAGGCCATGGTCAGCGCGACCGGCGACCGCTCCAACACCGGCGCCACCGGCCGCAACTACGGCCTGCTGGGCTACGTCCTGTCCGGCGTCGCGGCCGCGTTCACCGGCATCGCGCGCGGCGCCTGCGAGCTGTTCCTGGAGCGCCTCCCCGGCCGGGGCATCACCTACACCGACTGGACCGACCAGAAGCTGCACCCGCTCACCCAGATCCAGGTCGCCACCGCCGCCAACAAGATCGACGCCGCCGAGGCCCTCGCGGACCGCTGGCTGGAGGTGCTGCAGAGCGCCGCGGACGCCGGCGAGCAGCCCAGCGACGAGGACAAGGCCGTGATCCGCGGCCGGACGGCGTACGCGGCGCAGCTGTCCAAGGAGGCCGTGGAGCTGCTGTACGCGGCGAGCGGCGGCTCGGTCATCCGGCGCGAGGTCGCGCTGCAGCGGTTCCACCGCGACATCCAGGGCTTCTCGCTGCACGCCCTGGTCCAGCGCGACGCCAACCTGGAGGTCCAGGGCCGGGTCCTGCTCGGCATGGACCCGGGCACCTACTTCCTGTGACGGCCGGCCTCCCGCGACGGCGGGAGGCCGGGCCACGGCACGCACGACGGGGCGGCACCACCGGTCGAAGGTGGTGCCGCCCCGTCGCGTACGCCGGCGCCGGGCGGTGCTCAGGAGGCGGTGGCGGGCCTTCCGAACCGGCCGTTGACGAACAGCAGCTCCTCACCGGTCGTACCCTGACCCGCCGCCAGTACGGTGCCGATGAAGATGGTGTGGTCGCCGAACGCGTGCGACTCGGTCAGCTCGCACTCCAGCCACGCCACCGAGTCCTCGAGCAGCGGCGCGCCCGTGTGCTCGCCGGCGCGCCAGTCCACCCGCTCGAACTGGGCGGCGCCCAGCGTGCGGCTCTTGTCCGCGAAGTGCCGGGCGAGCGGCTCCTGGTGGGCGCCGAGTATGTTCACGGCGAAGCGGCCGGCCCCGGTGAGCGCGCCGTGCATGACCGCGCTGTGGCCGACGCTGCACAGCACCGACGGAGGGTCCAGGGAGACCGAGCTGAAGGCGTTCGCCGTCATGGCGTGCAGGTGCTCCCCGCCCACCGTGAGGACCGTGACACCGGTGGCGAAGCGGGACATCACCCCGCGCAACCGGTCCGGGCGTACCGGCTCGTGACCGGAACGCACGGCAGCGTGATCGAGTTCGGCGGACGCGGAATTCATGCCACTCTCCGATGGGGTCACGGGACACGTCAGTGCCGTCCGCACGCGGAGGGGCAGCCGGCTCGCTCAACGTAGCCGCGGCGTCTCGCGGTTCCTTCATGCCCGGGTAACCGGTCGGCCTCCTGCGGCGGGGCGTGGCCGATGACCTTTCAGTGACCGGATGTTTACCCGCCCATCGGACCCTGAGGACATGACTGAGACCTCCGCCGCGGCCGCGGAACGCGAACTCGCCGAGCCCTATCTGCGCCAGGTACTCGACACCGCGGGACTGGCGGTGGAATACGTGCGCGCCGAGGCGAACACCCTGTACGTACGCGACGAGGACGGCGACGAGTTCCCGGTCGTGGACTTCGCCGGCGGGTACGGCTCGGTGCTGCTCGGCCACCACCACCCCGAGATCACCGCGTACGCCCGTCAGCTGCTCGCCGAACATACACCGGTCCACGCCCAGTTCTCGCGCCACCCGTACGCCAACCGGCTCGCCGCCGAACTGAACCGCATCATCGCGCGTGAGCTCTCCGACGACGAGCCTTATTACGCCATTTTCGGCAACAGTGGCGCGGAAGCGGTGGAAGCCGCCGTCAAACACGCCGAACTGGACCGGGGCATACGGGTCTCCGAGCTGCTCGGCGCCGTCGACTCCGGGCTCGCGGCGGCGCGCGCCGCCGTGGCGGACGGGTCGGCCACCGTCCACGGTGAGGCGGCGGCCCGGCTCGGGATCGCCCCGACCGCCGACGACAACGATGCGGTCCGCCTGCTGGCGGCGGAGATCAGGCGCCGCAACGAGGAGACCGCCTCGGCCCCGCCGCTGTTCCTCGCCCTGGAGGGCGGCTTCCACGGCAAGCTCGCCGGCAGTGTGCAGCTGACCCACAACGAGAACTACCGGCTGCCCTTCAAGTCCCTCGGCGCGCAGGCCCGGTTCGTCCCCCACGACAGCCCCGAGGACCTGCACGCCCTCTACGCCCGCGAGCGCCGGGTCCTGCTCGGACTGAGCACGGAGAACGGCAGGATCACGGTGACGGAGCACGAGTTCCCGGTGTTCTGCGCGTTCCTCGTCGAGCCCGTCCAGGGCGAGGGCGGCATCCGCGTGCTGTCCCGCGAGTTCGCCCGGGACATCCAGGAGTTCTGCGCCCGGATCGACTGCCCCGTCGTCGTCGACGAGATCCAGAGCGGCATGGGCCGCACCGGCGCGCTGCTCGCCAGTTCCCGGATCGGCCTGCGCGGTGACTACTACACCCTCGCCAAGACGCTCGGCGGCGGCATCGCGAAGGCGGCCGTGATGCTGGTGCGCGAGAAGCGCTACCGCCGGGACTTCGAGATCGTGCACAGCTCGACCTTCGCCAAGGACAGCTTCTCCTGCCACATCGCGCTGAAGGTCCTCGAACTGCTGGAGCGGGACGGCGGCGCCGCCTACCGGCGGGCCGAGGAGCGCGGTGCGGCGCTGCGCGCGAAACTCGACGCGCTGCGCGCGGAGTTCCCGGACGTGGTGGCGGACGTGCGCGGACACGGGCTGATGCAGGGACTGGAGTTCCACGACCAGTCCGAGGCGTCGTCGCCGGAGCTGCGCGAGATCGCGGGCAGCGGCCTGTTCGGCTACTTCCTGGCGGGCCACCTGCTGCGCCGGCACCGGGTACGGACCTTCCCGACGGCCAGCGCGGTCAACACGTTGCGCTTTGAACCCTCGATCTTCGTCACGGACGCCGAACTGGGTCAGCTGTACGCCGGACTGCACGACGTGTGCACACTGTTGCGCAAGCAGGCCGGCGACGAACTCACCGCCGTCGGCCGCTGATCCACCCCTGGTGGGTCCGCCGCCACCCCCCACCGGCGGGCCCCCAGCGTATTCCGGCCGCGCGCCGGCCATGACCGGGCCGGTGCGCCGGCCGGAGCAGTACGGGAACGGAGCGCGACGGCGACCTGCCTGCGCGCGCCCCACCGGTCCCGGGGAACCACAGCACGCCGGAGCAAGCGGAGCGGGGGAGTTCATGCAGTTCCGATTACTGGGGCCGCTGGAAGTCGAGCATGCGGGAGGGCCGCCGGGCGGCCTGGTGGACCTCGGGGGGCACAGGCAGCGCGCCGTGCTGGCGTATCTCCTGCTGCAGGCGAACCAGGTGGTGTCCACCAGCCAGTTGCTGGCGGCCCTGTGGGCCGACGACGACGCGCCGATGACCGCGCGCAAGATACTGCAGAACGCCGTCTGGAAGCTGCGCGGTGTGCTGTCCCGGCCGCCGCGCGGCGAGCACAGCCCGGAGCTGCTGACCCGTGCGCCCGGCTATCTGCTGCGCGTGCCCCAGCAGCGGGTCGACCTGCTCGACTACGAGCAGCGGGTGGTGACCGGCCGGGCCGCGCTGGCGGCGGGCGAGGTGGACAGCGCCCGCCGCTCCCTCGGTGAGGCGCTGGCGCTGTGGCGCGGGCCGGTCCTCTCCGACCTGGTGGAGGAGGGCATCTGCTGGCCGGAGCTGACGGCCCTGCAGAACCGTCGCCTGGACGTCATGGAGGATCACTTCGAGGCCGCCCTCGCCTGCGGCCGGCACCAGCTCGTCCTGCCCGAGCTGGAGAGCCTGGTGGCCGCGGAGCCGCTGCGGGAACGCGCCTCGGGGCAGCTCATGGTGGCCCTGTACCGGTGCGGGCGGCAGGCCGAGGCGCTGGCGGTGTTCGGCCGGGTGCGTACCGCGCTCGTGGAGGGCCTCGGGCTGGAACCGGGGCGCGAACTGCACCGGCTCCAGCAGGCGATCCTCACCCAGGACCCGGCGCTGGAGGCGCCGCGCGCGGCGGGCACCCGGGAGACGGCGCGCCTCGCCCCCGCGCCCGGTGCGGCGCGCTTCCCGCACCCCGCCGCCACCCCGCCACCGCCTTCGGCACCCACGACGGCGCCCGCGGGACCGGCGGCGCACGGAGCCTCGGCAGTGCGGGGTGCGGCGGCACCGCACGGCGCGTCGGCAGTGCGCGGTGCGTCGGCAGTGCACGGAGCGTCGGCGCTGCACGGTGCGTCGGCAGTGCGCGGTGCGTCGGCGGCGTGCGGGCCGTCGGCAGCGGGCGGAGGCTCGGCAGCAGGGAGCGTCTCGGCACCGTACGGCGAGCCAGCCGCGCACGGGGCATCGGCACCGCACGGGGTTCCGGCGGCGCACGACGAGCCGGCAGCGTACGGCGCCTCGGCAACAGGCGGCGCCTCGGCACCGTACGGCGACCCGGCGGCGCATGGCGCGTCGGCAGCGGACGGAGGCTCGGCACCGTACGGCGAACCAGCGGCGCACGGGGTATCCGCACCGCACGGCGCCTCGGCACCGCACGGGGTTCCGGCGGCGCACGGCGCGTCGGCAGCAGGCGGCGCGCTGAGCGCGTCCGGCGCCTGGGCAGCGCACGGGGACTCGGCACCGTACGGCGGCCCGGCGGCTCACGGAGACTCGGCACCACACGGCGAGCGGGCGGCACACGGCGCGTCGGCACCGCACGGAGACTGGGCACCGCACGGCGAGCGGGCGGCGCACGGGGCATCGGCACCGCACGGCGCCTCGGCAACAGGCGGCGTGCTGAGCGCGTGCGGCGCCGCGGCCGCACCCGGCCCGGCACCGGTCCCGGGCCGACCGATGCCACGCCCCGCCCGGGAGGCACACACCGCCCCGGCCGCAATCACCGCATCGGCCGTGCACACCACACCGGCTGCGCACACCACACCGGCCGCGCACACCGAGCCGGCAGCCCCGACCACGCCCGCCGCGCACACCGAGCCGGCAGCGCACGGGGCGCCGACCGCGCCCGGCCCGCTCACCGGCACGACCGCACCGGCCGTATCCGCCCCGCACCCCGGACCGACCACCCCCACCCCGCCCACCCCGCGAACCGAGTGGACAGCGCCCACCCCGCCCACCCCGCCGGCGGAGTGGAGCGCTCCCACCCCACCCGCCCCGCACCCCGGTCCCTCCGCGCCCACCCGGCACACCACGGGCAGCGCCTCCCCCGCGCCCGCGAAGCGGGCCGCGTGCAGCGAACCGCCCGCTCGTCCCTCGCCGCCGACACCGTCCGTGCCGACCGCGCCCCGCGTGCCGACCGCACGACCCGCCGCGGGCTCCGCCCCCTCGCCCGGACGGCCGGAGTCCCGCACCGCCAGTGTGGTCATGTTCCGTTTCGGGCTCGGCGCGGAGCTGGGCCGGGTGCTGGCCGAGGACCGGGACCGGGTCCTCGACGCGCTGACCCAGGTCGCCCGGGAGAAGACGGAACTGCACGGCGGCCGGGTCACGGCCGTGCTCGGCTCGACCGTGCTCGCCGTGTTCGCCGACTGCACGGAACCCGCCGACAGCGCCGAGCGCGCGGTGCGCACCGCGTCCGCCGTCCGCGACAGTCTCAGTGTCCCCACCGGCACGCTCACTCCCCCGCAGGCCGCCGTACGCGGACTCACCGTGCACGCGGCCGTGGCCTCCGGGGAGGCCAGGGTGCCGCGTCTGCCGGCGGGTGACCCGCCGGCGCCCTGGAGCGGCGGCCGGCTGGTCGACACCTGCCGCTCGATGCTGGCCCATGTGCAGCCCGGTGAGATCCACGTCTGCGCGGAGACCCACCGCCGGGTCGAGCGGGCGGCGACGTTCCGGCGGGCCTGTGCGTCGGCCCTCGCCCCGTGGGAACTGCACGCGCTGCACGACGACGTCACCGATCTGCCGTCCGGTCGGGCGGGCGCGGGCCGTCACGTCAGCGAGCTGGAGCTGATGCGGCACACCCTGCTGCACACCCGGCAGCGCTCGGCGGCGCATCTGATCACCCTCATCGAGGGGTCCGGCCGGGCCAGGACCCGTCTGCTGATGGAGTTCCAGCGGCGCGTCGAGGAGGACCGGGGCGACCGGGGCGGCCCGGTACGGGTCCTGGCCGGTACCGTCCCGCCGCCGGACGCCGGCTCGGCGCTGTCGGTGCCGGCGGAGATCCTGGCCGCCTACTGCGGCATCGGCCCCGGCAGCCCCGAGGCCTACGCCGCGGACCGGCTGCGGGCCACACTGAACCGCCTCGGCGGTGAACCGGCCTGCGGGGAGGACCTGTACGCGCCGCTGGCCCGGCTGCTGTCGCCGCGGCGGGCGCAGTACGAGGCGGAGCGGCCCGGCGAGCTGCTGCGGGCGTGGGCGGCGTTCCTGGCCCGGGCGGCGCGCGCGCAGCCCCTGGTGCTCATCTGGGACGACCTCCAGTACGCCGACGAGCCCTTGCTGGAGATGGTGGAGCGGCTGACGCAGACCCATGCGGGCGTGCCGCTGCTCGTCGTCGTCGGCGCGGACTCCCGGCTGCCGGGCCGGCGTCCGGGCTGGGCCACCGCGCACCCGCGCACGGTGACCCTGAGCCTCAGCCCGGAGACGGACGACGCCCTGGACCGCTTACTGGAGTCGTTGCTTCCGCCGGTCCGGGAGTCCGAGGTCGCCTGAGCGCGTCCCGCCCGTGCCGGTGAGACGTATGGCACGGGCGAGGGCGCCCAGGGCCCGGGTGGCGTCCGAGGACCCGTCGGGCAGGACGTCCGCGGCCGATTCGATCAGCAGGGACCCCGCCAGGGCCGCCCAGGGGGCCGCCGCGCCCGCGCGCGCCGGGCCGGGACCCCCTTCCTCGGCGAGCACCCGCCGCGCCCACCCGGTCATCCGGGTCCGGTCCGCCCCGGTGACGCCCGGCACGGCCCGGAGGCCGGCGCGGAAGCGGGCCAGTATCTCCCCGGCGTGCTCGGCGAGCAGCGCGTCGTGGCGTGACGTGGTGTGCAGTGACGCGGTGTGCCGTGACGCGGGGTTCCCGGGCGGCCGGGCGAGGCGCTCGGAGTCGTCCGGGCGCGCCGGTCCGGCGTCCCGGGGACGGCCCGCCCGGCTCAGCCCTTCATGCAGGGCCGCGGCGAACCGCGTGCCGACGAAGACCGCCAGCGGGGTGTCCATGTCGGCGGGGGCCGAAGCCCGCCCGGGCCGAGGGGACGCGTGGGCGGGACGGTGGGTCTGCGGGGATGCGATGTCCATGCGGACAGCACATCAACTCCCGTCCACACGCCGCCCATTCGCGACTCCTCGGCCCGGTCATCACACGGCCCGCCGGCCGGGCCGCACCTCGGCCGGCTCGGGCCCCTTGCCCCGGAACCCGGCGTGGATGCGGCCGGCCGGCCGGGCCCGTTCGTCCTGCCGCCGCGGGCGGCAGTCCGGGAAGGGCAGGGTGCGCCGCTGCACCGGGGCGGCGGCCGGTTCGCGCAGGCCCGGCAGGGTCAGCCGGCCGGCGTGCGCACAGCCGCTGCCCCAGAAGGGCCGGCGGCGCAGCAGGTCGGGGTGGGCGCACGCGACGACCAGCAGCGCACCGGCGAGCGGGCCGGTGCGGGCGCCGGCCAGGCTCTCCGCCCAGTCCAGCACCGCGTCGTCGGCGAGGTGCAGGTCGTCCAGGCAGAGGACCACCGGGCGGCGGCGGGCCTCGTGCTGGATGACCTCGCCCCAGGCGGCCAGCAGGTCGGGGCCGCGTCCGGGCGGGCCGGAGTGGGCCGCGGGGCTCAGCACGCGCAGCAGCCGCGCGGCGTCGACGTCCAGGTCCACCGCGGAGCGGACCACGGCCCGCAGGCGCTGCTCCGGGGAGTCGTTCCGCGCCCCGTGCCGGGGGGTCCACGCCTCCAGCAGTGCGGCGGCCGTGCCGGCGGCGTCCCGGCCGCCCCCGGGCACACGCGGCCGTACGAAGCGGACCGCGTCGAAGTCGCCCGTGACGCGGCGCTCGAACTGGGTGAGCAGGGCCGTCTTGCCGGCCCCGTGACCGCCGAGCACCGTCAGCAGGGAGGGCACGTGGTGGTGGTGCGAGTACTCCAGGAGGTTCTCGAGCAGGGCCAGTTCGGGCCGGCGCCAGGTGTCGGTGCCGTGCTGTGCGGTGGGCTCACCGGTGTGCAGGGCCCGTGCCCTGCGGATGCCGGCGCAGCCGTCGGCGGCGCGGACGGTGTCGTCGTAGCGCACCCACGCGGCGGTGTCGCCCGCCACCTCCTCGCTCACGTGGACCTCGCCCTCCGGGACTCCGGTGAGCAGTCCGTGCGCCTTGTCGAGCAGGGTGCCCACCACCGAGACGGCGGCCCGCGGGTCGTGCGGGTCGTGCCGCACGATCGCCTTTCCGGAGATCACCACGGCGCGCATCACCATGCCCGCCCGGGAGGCCAGCCGTTCACGGGCCGCGAAGGCCGCGCGCACCGCGTTCAGCGAGGCCTCGGGGCGGTCCGAGCGCAGCCCGAACAGGGCGGCGCACAGCCCGCCCATGGAGCCGACGACCGTCCCGGAACGCGTCTCGACGCTCTCGGTGAGCACGGTGACCGCGTCGTGCAGGGAGGAGTCCAGCTGCTCGCTCTCCATGTCCGGCGCGTCCCCGGCGGACTCGGTGCACACCACGAGCACGCACACGTCCCGGCGCTCGGCGACCGCGCCCGCCTCGGCGGCGCCGAGGCCCGTCGCCGCGCCCGGCAGCCCGCCGCATTCGGCGTCCCCGTGGGGGAGAGCCCCGCCGGCGCGAGCGGCGTCCGGGGCGGCCTCGTCCGAGGCCGCCTCTTCGGGACGGTCACCGCGCCGCTCCGCGACCGAGAAGGACGGCGTGGCACGCGCGTGGTCGCCGTCCTCCCCCCAGCCGTGCGCGGACGCCGCGCTCGCGAATCCGTCGGCCCCCTCGGCACCGTACGCGGGCACGCCGCCCGCACGGCCGCTGCCGTCGTCCGTCCCGGAATGCGGCGTGCCGGGCGGGCGGCCGGTGCCCTGCGCGCCGTCAAGGGAGGTGGCCCCGCCGGTGCCCGGAAGACCGGGGGCCGGTGACGGCGCGGCCGGCCCGCCGCCGGCGGCCGCGAGGACGGAGGCCCCGGTGTCCGCGGTGAGCCGGACCGGTGCCCGTTCGGGCACCGCCCCGGGCGCGACGGGCTCCGGGCGGACCTCCGCGGGGGAGGCCAGCGCCCGGTCGTGGCGCAGGATGCGGTGCTGCAGGCTCTGCAGGGCGGCGGACGGCTCCAGCCCGTACTCCTCCACCAGGGCAAGCCGCACCCTGCTGAACACGCTCAGCGCCTCCGCCTGCCGCCCGCAGCGGTACAGGGCGAGCATCAGCTGCCCGCACAGCCGCTCGCGTAAGGGCTCGGCCTCGGCCAGCGAGGTGAGCTCGCCCAGCACGGCGTGGTGCCGGCCGCACGCCAGCTCCGCCTCGAACCGGTCCTCCATGGCGTCCAGGCGCAGCTGCCGCAGGGCCGTCAACTCGGGCCACCGCACGCCCTGTTCGGCCAGGTCCGACAGGGCGGAGCCACGCCACTCCGCCAGGGCCTCGCCGAGCAGCTCGGCGGCCTCGGCCGCCTCGCCCGCGTCCAGACGGGCCCGGCCCGCGGCGACGGCGCGTTCGAAGCGGGTCGCGTCGAGCTGTTCGGGGTCGACGCGCAGGACGTAGCCCGGCGCCCGGGTGAGCAGCCGCGGCGGCTCGTGTCCCCCGCCGTCGCCGCTCTCCAGCAGGGCGCGCAGCCCCCATACGGCGTTCTGCACCATCTTGCGGGCGGTGACCGGCCGCGCGTCCTCGGGCCACAGGGCGTCGAGGAGCTGGCTGGTGGCGACCACCTGGTTGGCGTGGAGGAGCAGCAGCCCGAGCACCGCTCGCTGCTTGACGCCGCCCAGCGGCAGGCTGCGCCCGCCGCTCACCACGTCAAGCGGCCCGAGAACCTTGAATTCCACGACTACCCCCGTAGGTCGAACACGCGTGTTCAGTCATGGCAGGCGCCGTTGCCCGCAGGAGCGGCGTCCGCCGGGCGGACGCCGCGCAGTACCACCTCGGCCACGTCGCCGAGCCGCTGGTCCAGATAGAAGTGACCGCCGGGCAGGACCAGCATCTCGGTCTCGGCTCGGGTGTGCGCCCGCCAGCCGGCCGCTTCCTCGACGGGGACGACCGGGTCGGCGTCGCCGCACAGCACGGTGACCGGGGTGCGCAGCGGCTCCCGGGGCGTCCAGGAGTACGCGGCGAGGGCGGCGTAGTCGGCTCGCAGAGCGGGCAGCACCATTGCCACCAGCTCGGGGTCGTCGAGGAAGGCCACGCCGGTTCCCCCGAGCCGGCGTACGGCGTCCAGGATCGCGGCGTCGTCCGGCAGCACGTCGTGGGGACTCGGCTTCGGCCCCGGCGCCCCCCGGGCCGACAGGAAGAGCCTGCGGGGAGGCCGGGCTCCGCGCTCCTGCAGGACGCGGGCGGTCTCGTAGGCCACCAGCGCGCCCATGCTGTGCCCGAAGAACGCGAAGGGCACCGCCGTGTCCCGGCCCTGCTCCCCTGCGTCGGCCTCCAGCTTCCCGGCGACGATCGCGGCGAGTTCCCCGATGTCCGCCACGGGTGTCTCCCGCCGGCGGTCCTGGCGGCCGGGGTACTGCACGCCCAGCACCTCGACGTGCGGCGCGAGCGCCCGGGACAGCGGCAGGTAGGCGCTGGCGGCGCCCCCGGCGTGCGGGAAGCAGATCAGCCTGAGAGCGTCGGGCTCGGGATCGCCGAAACGTCGGAACCACTGGCCGTCCATGGCGCGTCGCGCTCCTGTCTGTTCACCTGCGGTACGTGATATCCGCGCTCGGCCCTGGCCCGGTGCAGCACACCGGCCCACCAGCTGAGGCGGTCGAGCATCAGCCGGGCCGACACGTCCCAGTCGTCGGAGGCGGCCAGGGTGCCGTCGGGCCCGAGCCGCTCCCAGTAGTTGTGGAAGCTGACGGTCTCGTGCACGGTGACGGCGTGGACCTCGGTGAAGACCTGGCGCAGGGCCGCCACCGCGCACAGGCCGCTGGAGGGACCGCCGTAGGAGAGGAACCCGACCGGTTTGGCGTGCCATTCCTCGTCGTACCAGTCGATCGCGTTCTTCAGGGACGCGGGAAACGTCCGGTTGTGTTCGGGGGTGACGACGACGAACGCGTCGGCCGCCTCCAGCCAGGGCGCGAGGTCCTTGACGGCCTGGGGCCGGGGCGCCGTGGGTTCGGCGGACATGACGTCGGGCAGCCAGGCCGTGGCGAGGTCTATGACGTCGACGTCGAAGTCGTGCCGCAGCCGGGCCCGCGAGGCCAGCCATTCCGCCGCGACGTGCCCGAACCGGCCTTTCCTGATGCTGCCGATGATGATCGCCAGCCGCAGTCGTTCATTCTCGGCCACCTGCCCCCGCCTTCCGCACCAGCGCCGAACCGCATTCCTCGGGGAACCCTGGCATATGCCGCTTCGGATTCGCTTCGGACGGCTTCGGAAAGGCCGCGGAAGGCCCTTCGGAACCGGTGGCCGAGCCCTTTTCGTCGCAACTCGCGCCGGTCGCCCGCCGGTTACGCTGAGATCATGGAATTCGGGGTGCTGGGGCCGCTGGAGGTGCGCACGGACGAGGGTCGTGTCGTGCGGGTACCCGAAGTCAAGGTACGCATGCTCCTGGCCGATCTCCTCGCCCACCACGGGCAGGTCGTCCCGGCGCCGCGGCTCATCGAGGACCTGTGGGGCGGCTCGACGTTCACGGCCCGGCCCTCGGCGTCGCTCCAGGCCAAGGTGTCCCAGCTGCGGCGCGCGCTGCGGGACGCGGAGCCGGGCGCCCGCGAGCTGGTCGCGCACCGGCCCCCCGGCTACGTCCTGGACGTCCCCGCGCAGGCGCTCGACGCCGGGCGGTTCCGGGACCTGGTCGCCCGGGCCCGGTCGGGCGGGGACCCGGAGGCCCGGGCGGCGCTGTACACGCAGGCGCTGGCGCTGTGGCGCGGCCCCGCGTTCGCCGAGTTCGCGGACCAGCCGTCGGTGCGGCCGGCGGCGGCGAGCCTGGAGGAGGAGCGCCTGACGGCGGTGGAGGAACACGCCGGGGTGCGGCTGGAGCTGGGCGAGCACAGCCTGCTGGTGGGCGAGTTGACGGAGCTGGTGGAGCAGCATCCGCTGCGCGAAGGGCTGCGGGGCGCGCTGATGTGGGCGCTGTACCAGGCGGGACGCTCCTCCGAGGCGCTCGACTGCTTCAACGATCTGCGGCGCCGCCTCGACGAGGAGCTGGGGCTGACGCCCGGCCCGGCCCTGGAGGCGCTGCAGCAGGCCGTCCTGCGCCACGACCCGGTCCTGGCCCGGCCGCGGCGGAGCGCGCCGCGTGCCGCGGGGGCGCAGGCGGGGCCGGGTCCGGGGCCGGCCGGTTCGGCCTCGCCGCTGGTGGGCCGCGACCAGGACGTGCGCGCCCTCGGGGAGTTGCTGGCGCAGCGCCGTCTGGTGACGCTCACCGGCCCGGGCGGCGTGGGCAAGACCCGCCTCGCCCGGGCCACGGCCGAGAGCCTGACGGGCACGTTCGGCGAGTGCGTCAAGCTGGTGGAGCTCGCGGACGCCGGCGGCCTGGAGCGGTTCGCCGGCGCGGAGGCGCTGGCCGAGCAGGTCATGGCGACGCTGGGCATCCGGGAGAACACCTCGGACGACGACGCCAAGGGTCCGACGGAGCGGCTGGCCAACGCGCTGGCGGGCCGGCGGCTGCTGCTCGTGCTGGACAACTGCGAACACGTCGTGGAGGCCGTCGCGCGGCTCACCGGCCTGCTGCTGAGCCGGGCCCCGCAGCTACGCATCCTGACGACCAGTCAGGAACCGCTGCGCACCCGCGAGGAGTCGGTGTACCCGGTCGCGCCGCTGTCGCTGCCCGCCAGGGACGAGCCGGACCCGGAGGCGCTGACGGGCTCCGCCGCCGTACGCCTCTTCCTGGACCGGACCCGGGCGACGGACCCGGACTTCGAGCTCGACGCCGACACGGCCCCGCTCGTCGCGGACGTGTGCCGGCGCCTGGACGGCATCCCGCTCGCCCTGGAGCTGGCCGCCACGCGCGTGCGCTCGCTGGGCATCAGGGAGCTGCACGACCGGCTCGACGACCGGTTACGGGTGCTCAACAGCGGTTACCGGGACGCCCCGTCGCGTCACCGGACGCTGCAGGCCACGCTCGACTGGAGCTGGAGCCTGCTCGACGAACGCGAGCGGACCGTGCTGCGCAGGCTGTCGGTGTTCGGCGAGGGGTGCGGTCTGCGGGCCGCCGAGGAGGTGTGCTCCGGTGGCGGTGTCTCCCCCGCCGACGTCCTCGACGCGCTGAGCCTGCTCGTGGAACGCTCGCTGGCCGTGCGCACGGAGGGGCCGCAGGGCCCGCGTTACCGGCTGCTGGAGTCCGTCGCGGTCTACGCGCGTGACAAGCTCGCCGCGTCCGGCGAGCACGCCGAGACCGCCGCCCGGCACCTGCGCCACTGCGTCCGCCTCGCCGAGCGGGCCCGGCCGCATCTGCACGAGCGGGAGCAGTCTCGCTGGTTCCAGTACCTCGATCTGGAGGCGGCCAACGTGCAGCGGGCGCTGGCCGAGGCCGACCGGGCCGGGGCCGCGCAGGAGGCGCTGCGGCTGGTCAACTCGCTGACCTGGTACTGGTACGTCCGCGGCCGCCTGGGCGAGGCCCGCAGGGCGCTGGCGACGGCCCTGGACACGCGGGGCGAGGCCACGCCCGAGGAGCGTGTGGAGGCGGGGTTCTGGTACGCGGGCATCCGCCTGCTGCTCGGGGAGCAGGGCCGGGACTGCGAGACCCTGGAGGAGGCTCCGCCCGAGTCCAGTCTGGAGTCGACCCGGGCCCAGTGGTTCCTGGCGCACGCGCAGTGGACGGTGGGAGCGCTGGTCAAGGGCGAGCAGCGGGTCGAGCGGGTCCTGGTCCGCTTCCGCACCCTGCGCGACGCGTGGGGCACCGCCGCCGCGCTGACCACGCGCGCCTGCTTCGCGCTGGCCCGCGGTGATCTCGAATCCCTGCGCGGCAACGCCGAGGAGGCCCGCGCGCACTTCGCGGAACTGGGCGACCTGTGGGGCCGCCTGAAGACGACGGACGTGCTCGGCAGGCTCGCCGAGATCAACGGCGACTACGACCTGGCGGCCCAGCTGCACCGGGAGAGCCTGCGGATCGCCCAGGCCCTGGAGACCTGGCCCGAGATGTCCGTGAAGCTGTCGGGCCTCGGCAGGATCGCCCTGCTCACCCGGCGCTACGACGAGGCCGACGACCTGCACACGCGCGCCCTGCGGATCGCGGTCGAGCAGGCCAACCAGCCGGCCGAGCAGTTCGCCGCGCTGGGCCTCGCGCTGAGCGCCCGGCGCCAGGGCCGGCTGGACGCCGCGGAGGAGTGGCTGCGGCCCTGGCTCGCCTGGAACCGCCGTCGCGGCGACAGCCCGGGCCTGGCGCTCGTCCTGGCCGAGCTGGGCTTCATCGCCGAACAGCGGGGTGACGCCGGGCGGGCGCTGGCCCACCACCGGGAGGGCCTGGCCGCCGCCGCGACGACCAAGGACCCCCGCTCGGTCGCCCTGGCCCTGGAGGGCCTGGCCGGGGCGTACTCCCTGGCGGGGGCCCCGGAGCGGGCCGCCCGCCTGCTCGGCACGGCGGCGGCCACCCGGGAGCGGGCCGGAGCCCCGCACCCCCCGGCGGAACGGGGCGACGTGGACCGCATCGCGGCCCGCCTGCGCGACGCGATGGGCGAGGCCGTCTACACCCGCGCGTTCACGCTCGGCACCCGGGGGGACCACGAGGCGGAGGCCGGGGCGGAGGCGGCGGCGCCCCTCGTCGGGCCGTGAGGGACTGAGTCCCTCAGGTGTCGCCACGCGTCTCGGACGCCTCCTTGAGGTGCCCGTCTCGGTCACGTGAGGACGTCCGGGACCCGGGCAGGGCCCTTCGGCCCACGACACGGGCGGGGCCCCGTCCCACGCTGAAAGTGGAAGACGAAAGGACCGCGACCCATTGCATCCCTCTGTTCCCCCTTCGGCTCACGAGAGACGAGCGCAATGGATCCGGCGGACACAGGAGGTGTTCGACGTGGCCGAACGCACTTTCCCGGGCATTGAGCAACACCCGGACATCCTCGCGCTGCGTGCCCGCTCAGAGCGGGCGACCGCGACGTTCGCAGCGCAGATTCTGGAGGGACTCGGCCTGCTGGCCGGTCTGTATCTGGCGGCTTCGGCGTGGATCGTGGGCTTCGACGCGACACTGCCGACCCTCGCCGTCACCAACCTGATCGCCGGGATCGCGTACGCGTTCTTCATGGGGGGCGGCTTCGGCTCCGCCTTCGAGCGCACCCACGCGATGAGCTGGGCGGCGGCGTGCGTCGCGGCGTGGACCGTCGTGGCACCGTTCGTCGTGTCCGGCGCGCGGGACTCGCACCCCGCCTCGGTGATCGTCAGCAACGCCGTCATCGGCGGCTTGGCGTTCGCCTTCGCCGTCGCCACCGGCATGCTCGGACGGGCGGCCGGACGCAGGTCATGACGGTGTCATCACCTCAAGGGTGGGGGTGGCGTCGCTACGACGCCGCCCCCATCGGCACGTCCCGGGTCAGCCTCTCAGCCGACCGCTCCGGACAGCCGCTATGAAGTGAGCCCAGCCGCTCGCGGGGAAGACGAGGGCGGGACCTTGGGGAACCTTGCTGTCCCGTACGGGGACGACGGCGGGGAAGTCGTCGGAGACCTCAATGCAAGCGCCACCGTCCTGGTTGCTGTAACTGCTCTTGCGCCAAGACGCCGCACTCAGGTCGATGGATCGCACGTCGCTTCCTCCAACATCCGCAGGATGAACTTGCGCGAGTCAGCCGGGGTGAGGGCCAGATCGCGCACCGCATCGTACGTCTTCTGCAAACGAACGACCGGACCGGCGTCTTCGATGAGTTCACCCCAGTAGCCGTTCTCGGTATACGCCACAGTCCGCCCCTCCGGAAGGAGTAAATACCAGACATCCACCCCCAGCAGACCGTGCAACCCCGCACTCTGCAGGAGCACCTGAACTGTGACGTTGGGACGTTCTCCCACTTCTGCCAGGTAGCCCAACTGCCCCCGCCACTCCCCCACATCCCGCAACGGCGTCCGCAGCACCGCCTCCGAGAGGATCGTCCGGAACGGCGGTGCGTCCTCCCCCTCCAGCAACTCACGGCGCCCCATCCGCGCCTCGACCTGCTGCTCCAGTTCCTTTCCCTTCAGCCCGCCTGCCGCCAGTACCTCCCGGGCGTACCCCGGCGTCTGCAACAGCCCCGGCAGCACGCTCACCGCGAAGTGCCACAGGCTCACCGCCTTCGCCTCCAGGGCCATGTACCGCCGGTACCGCTCGCGGAACTGCGTATGGTCCCCGGCCGCCAACTCCCAGAGCGCGAGCAGCAGTCCCGGCGTGCCGTAGTGCGTGTCGAGGGCCTGGACGACCTCCGGGCTGCCCAGGGTCTCGCCCTTCTCCATCTTGCCGAACAGGGACCAGTCCCAGCCCAGCCGCTCCCCGAGCTGCCGCAGGCTCGTCCCGCTGCTCGCCCGCAGCGTGCGCAGTTCCTCGGCGAAACGCTGACGGGGCTCCTGACTGCGGCCGGTGATGACACGGCGCTGCGGCATACGGCTGGCTCCCTTCCGAGAGGTGCGTGTGGAGGGTGTGGAACGACCCCGGGGACCCGGGGAAGCACGGCCCGGTCCACGGCACGGCCGCTCCCGTCCGGACGCATGCTCGTAACGCCCGGACTACGCAGCGTAATTCAGCCAGCGCAGCCGGGGGACGCATTCCGCCGGACCCGACCGGCCAGGACGACAGGACGACGCCGATGCCCTCCACGCCCGCGAAGATCCAGGAAGCCCTGGATGCCCGTGACGCCCTCGCCTCCGCCCTCAGCCGGGCCGGCATCCAGCTCCCGGCGATGGACATCCGCACCCCTTACAGCGACGACCGGAAGGAGGAGCCCCGGTACGCGCTCGTCCATCTCGGGGTGTGCTCCGCGCCCGTGGCCCTGATGCTCGCGGAAGTGATCCGCAAGGGGGCCCGCGCATGAGGGGGACCGACGACGTGGACGGGTGCGGTGACGGCGTTCCGGAGCTCGGCACGGCCGTCCGCGACACCGTGCGCGACCGGGTCGGCCGGGTCGTGGGCCACCAGGGCCGCTGCCTCCGGGTGCGCCCGCTGGGCGGCGGACGCGAGTGGGACGCCGACCCCCGCGATGTCCGGCCCCTGAGCCAGGACGAGCTGCTGAGCGCCCTCCTCGCGGAGGTCAACGCCCGCAGCCGCCAGGGCCGGGGCACCGGTCAGGACGTCTCCTCGCGCTGAATGCTGGGGCCGCGGTTGTTGAGGGAGACGAAGGTGCCGATGCGCCGGAAGTCGTTCATCACGCCGAACCTGCTCTTGTCGGACGGCAGGAGGGCCTGGATGCCGGGGTCCGCCGCCAGCAGGTCGTGCAGCGTCCTCTTGTAGGCGTTGAAGACCCTCGCCGTGTACCCCGGTTCCATGGCGGCGTTCACACGGTGGTCGTTGGTGACGGCGATGGAGGCGAGGTCCATCAGGTAGCAGTCGAACAGGTCCGTGACGTCCTGGGGCTTCGCGCCGTCCTCCCCGTTGCGGGCGTCCTGCGCGAGCACCCGGGCCATGCCCAGGACGATGTCGCGGTAGATGCGGTGCCTCGTGCTGCTCTGGTAGGCCGCCATGATGTGGTCGGCCTGACCGGCGCCCGTCGTGTTCATGGTGCGCGGCGGGTTCACGTCCTCCAGTCCGGGCACCGGCAGCGGGAAGTCCTCGAACATCGCCTCCTCGTCGGGAAGGCCGGCGTTCTGCGAGGCCAGGGGGTGCAGGCCGATCTCGTGGGCCAGCATGCCCATCACGTGGCCGATGCCGTACTTCTCGAAGTAGTAGCTGGCGAGGTTGATGTCGACGCCGTCCGGACCGCGGTCCACGACGTCGGCCGGTGGCTCGGTGGTGCGCACGTGCAGCGTGATGCGGCAGGGCCGGTTGTCGATGTAGGCGCGGATGGTCTCGTGCCTCCGCAGCAGGTCGATGATGCGGACCGCCCGGTCGCGGTACCCCTCGTCCGTGTGGTTGAGGTTGGTGAACTCGAAGTTCCCCGACCTGAACGGTGTGAGCACCCGGGGCGGCACGTCGTCGACGACGGCGGTGTCGTCGGCCGCCCGGGGCAGGGACACCGGGTCCACCCACACCGACCGCCGGGTGACCGGCTCGGCGGCGCCCCGAGCGGCTTCCCAGGACTGATCCTCCTGCCGGCCGGAGTGCGGGTCCACGTCGCCGATCAGCGCGCCCAGCAGCGCCAGGTGCCGGTCGCGGAGACCTGCGGGCGCGAGCGAGGAGTCCTCCGGGTCCGCGTCCAGGTCGCCCAGCAGGCTGCCCAGGACGTGGGGGCGGTGCGGGGCGTCGGCGTCCCGGTACTCGTCCCGCAGACCCAGCTGGTGCGTCAGCTCGTGCACCAACTGCGCCGGCGCGGCATCCACCCACCAGGTCCTCTGATCCATGCCCCGGTCCCGGCCCACCAGGTCCACCGTGAGGTGCGGCGAGTCGTCCGCGTCGACCGGCTCGACCGTCACATGCAGACGGTCACCACTCGGCAAGCGGTAACCCCGGTTGTTCAGATACTCCTCGACTCCCGCGCTCAACTGCCCGAAGACCCGTGCGCTCTGCCCGTCCGCACCCCGCATCGCCACCCGCACGGTCAGGTCGGTGACCGGCTCGCCGTCGTGTGTGAACCGCCGCGCGTCGAAGCCCGACCGCACCACGAACCGGGGACGGCTGTCCCGCGGCCCGTTCACCTGCGGTGTGCCGGACGGCCCGCCGTGTGGTCCGCCGGCCTGCGGAAGCCTGGGCGGGGCTTCGGCCGGCGGCGCGGGCCGCTGGATGCTGTCGCCGCGGTTGTTCGTGCCGACACTGGCGGCGAGCTGGGCGAAGTCACCCAGCACCCCGAACCTGCCCTTGTCCCCGGGCAGCAGGGCACGCAGAGGACTGTCCTGCGGAAGATGCTCGGCCAACTGCGCCTTGTACGCGTTGTACGCCCTCGCCGTGCAACTCGGATCCGTGATCGCCCGCGCCCGGTGGTCGTTGGTGACCGCGATGGACGCCAGATCCATGAGATAGGTGTCGAACAGGTCCGTGACGTCCTTGGCCGTGGCTCCCTCCGCACCGGCCTGTGCGCGCCGCTCCAGGACCTCGGCCATCTCCACGACGATGTCGCGGTAGAGGCCGTGCCGGATGGTGTGCGGGAAGGCGGCCATGACGTGATCGGCCTGACCCGCCCCCTCGGTGTTCATGAAACGCGGCGTACTCAGCGACTCCAGCCCCGGAACCGCCAGCGGCATCCCGGCGAACAGCTCCTCCTCCTCCGCGATGTTCCCGTTCCGGGAGGCGAAGGGATGCAGGCCGATCTCGTGAGCCAGCATGCCCATGAGGTAACCGGTGTCGTACTTCTCGAAGTAGTAACTCGCGAGATTGATGTCGACCCCGTCATCACCCCGGTCCGTCACGTCGGCCGGGGTCTCCGTCGTCCTCAGCCGCAGCGTGATCCGGACCGGACGGTCACCCAGGTAGTCCTTGATGGTGGCGTGCTCACCCAGCAGCTCGATGATGCGGATCGCCTTGTCCCGGTACCTGGCGTCGGTGTGCTTGAGGTTGGTGAACTCGAAGTTCCCCGACGTGAAGGGAACGAAGGTCACGTCCTGCGGCATGTGCGCGGGTACGTCGGTGGCCACGGTGCCGTCTGCGGGCCGGGGCAGGGACACCGGGTCCACCCACACCGCCCGGCGGGTGACCGGCTCGGCGGCCGCTCGGGCCGTCTCCCAGTCCTGCTCGTCGTGGCGCTCGGCGGGCCGGGCGTCCACGTCGCCGATCAGCGCGCCCAGCAGCGCCAGGTGACGGTCGCGGAGACCGCCGCGGGAGAGTGAGGAGTCCTCCGGGTCCGCGTCCAGGTCGCCCAGCAGGCTGCCCAGGACGTGGGGGCGGTGCGGGGAGTCGGCGTCCCGGTACTCGTCCCGCAGCCCCAGCTGGTGCGTCAGCTCGTGCACGAGCTGGACCGGCGCTGCGTCCGTCCACCACGTCGTCTGGTCCATCGCCCGGTCCCGGCCCGTCAGGTCCACCGTCAGGTGAGGGGACGCCGCCGGATCCACGTACTCCACCGTCACGTGCAGCCGGTCGCCGTTGGGCAGACGGTGGCCCGGGGCGTTCAGGAACTCCTCCACCCCGGACGCGAGCTGATCGAAGACGTGGGTGGCCTGGGCGTCCGTGCCGCGCAGCGCGACGCGGACCGTGAGGTCGGTGACCGGGTCCCCCTGGTGCGAGAACCGGCGGGCGTCGAAGCCGGAGCGCACCACGAAACGGGGGCGGCTGTCACGCGCGCCGCGTGCGGGGGGCGCGAGGGGCTGTGGCCGCGTGCCCATGCTCGTGCCCGGGAGCCGGGGGCGTGCCTCGTCGGACGGCGGTGCGGGCTGCTGGATGCTGTCGCCGCGGTTGTTGGCCGCGATGCTGGTGGCGAGTTGGGTGAAGTCCCGTGCGACGCCGAACAGGCCCTTGTCGGGCGGCAGGAGGGCTTGCAGCGCCGGGGTGTCCGCCAGGCGGGCGCGGAGCAGCTCCTTGTAGGCGTTGTAGACCCTCGCCGTGTAGTTGGGCTCCTTGACGGCGTTCATCCGGTAGTCGCTGGTGACCGCTATGGAGGCCAGGTCCATGAGATAGGTGTCGAACAGGTCGGTGACGTCCTTGTTCTTGGCTCCCGGCACTCCGACCCGTGCGCGTCGTGCGAGCACCCTCGCCATCTCCACGACGATGTCGCGGTAGACGCCGTGCCGGATGGTGGCCGGGTAGGCCGCCATGATGTGGTCGGCCTGGCCCGCCGATTCCGTGTTCATGGTCCGCGGCTGCTTCAGGTCCGTGAGTCCCGGCACCGGCAGCGGCATGCCCCGGTACGCCTCCTCCTGCTCGGCGATGTCCGCGTTGCGGGAAGCGAGGGGGTGCAGGCCGATCTCGTGGGCCAGCATGCCCATGACGTAACCGGTGTCGTACTTCTCGAAGTAGTAGCTCGCCAGGTTGATCTGCACGCCCTCGGGCCCCAGGTCGCGCACGTCGGCCGGGGTCTCGGTCGTCCGCAGGTGCAGCGTGATCCGGACCGGACGGCCGCCGACGTAGTCACTGATCGTGGAGTGCTCGTCGAGCAGCTCGATGATCCTGACCGCCTTGTCGACGTACGCGTCGGTCTGGTTGAGGTTGGTGAACTCGTAGCTGCCCAGTTTGAAGGGGCGCAGCACCGGTGCCGGGTTCGCGGGGGCGGCCGGGGTCTGGTCCGCGCCGGTCAGGGTGGACAGCTCGTGCGCCTCCTCCTCCACGACCGGCGGCGTGTCCGCGCTCTCCGGTCGGCTCGGCTCGGGTGCCGGGGTACGGAGGATCAGGGGGACGATGTCGCCGCCGCGGCGGCGCAGGCGGAGGTGCGGGCCGTCGGCGCCGGCTGGGCCGGGGTAGGTGTGGGCGGTGCCGTTCTCCTCGATCAGGGTGACGGTGGTGAAGGTCGCGGCGGCGGCCCACGCGGCCACCGCGCGGTCGGCGTCGGGACCCCACGGGGCCTGGGTGAGGTGGCGGCGCACATGGGCCTCCAGCGCTTCCGGGCCGGGCGCGGGCATGCCGCGGCGCTGCGCCGGGGGCGGGGGCGCGAACAGCGCGTCGCGCTCGGCCGGGTCGCCCGGCAGGCCGTGCAGCCGCATCAGCTGAAGAGGCGACCACCTGGCGCGCATCCGCAGCCGGGCGGCGTCGCGCCGGTCCAGGCCCGGCTGGTCGGCGGCGTGGTTCAGGGCGGTGGAGAGCGCGCCGAAGAAGCCGTTGCCGCGGCCGGTGGGGGCGCCCTGGGTGTACGTGGCGCCGTCGGGCGCGGTGAGGACTCCCGTGCGGTCGAGGCGGTAGCGCGGGCCGGTGCTGTCAGCGGGCGGCCTCCAGGGCGGGGTGGCGTGGCTGCGGTGGGCCTGCGGCTGCCGGGGCGCGCCCGAGCCGTCCGTGGCCGGTCGCGCGGTCGCCGGGGTGTCGGCGTCGGACGTGGCCTCGGTGGGCGGCTTCGGCAGTGCGGTGGTGACCGGGGCCGGGCTGCCGGGCGGGAGGGCGGCGTGGAAGAAGCCGTCGGCGGCGAACAGGACCGGATCGCCGGCCGGGTCGACGGCGGCCGGATCGGTGCCGTGCGGGAGGAAGAGCTGCTCGCGGCCCTCGCCGGTCACCACGGTGAGGGGGGTGCCCAGGACCCGGGCGGCGAGGGCGGGCAGCAGGTCGGCGCCGCCGTGGTCGCCCGCCCGGCGCGCGGGCTGCGGCGCCGGGTCGTCGTCGGGACCCTCGTCGCCGTCCTGGCGCGATTCGGGCGCGAACGGGCGGGACAGGGCCGTCGTGGCCAGCGCGATCCGCTGCTCCGGAGTGGGCCAGAAGGTCACCGGCAGACGGCCGAAGGCGTCGAACTCGGCCTGCTGCGCCGGGGTGAACTGCACGCCTGCCGAGTCCAGTTCGTCCTGGGTGAAGGTGTCGGACACGTCGAGGGCGAGGCCGTCGAGCAGGTCCTCGTTGCCGTCCTCGCCCAGCGCCCAGGCGAGGCGGTCGCGGGCGGCGCCGACCGCCTCGGCGGTGACCGCCGGGTCGCCGGGGGCGGCCGTGAACCGGTCGGCGAGGCCGGTGCCCAGCAGGTGGGGCAGCCGGCCCCGGGCCGCGGCGGTGGCGAGCAGCGCGTGGAAGAACGAGGCGCCGTCGTGCGGCACGTCGTGCACCTCGCGGACCGTGGCACCGTCCGGGGAGGTGAGGGTGCGCGGGGCGGAGTCGGTGGCGTCGGTGATCGTGTACGGCGCGGGCGCCTCGGAACGCCAGCCGGGCTCGGTGTACTCCTGCGGCCGGTCCGGCACCGGGACCGAGGGCAGGCCCTGGTGGTGGGCGGTGAGGCGGGAGGCGGCGAGGTGCAGCCGGTGGTGGTCGGCGGCGGCGGCGTCGGTGCGCTCCCGCCAGCGGCGGACCTCGTCGCGGGCGGCCTGCCAGGCGGTGACGGCCGGGGACTCGGCCAGGGCCCGGGGCAGGGCGGTCGGCCGGTCGGGGTCGCCGTCGCCGAGCGCGGCCTGCTCCTCGGGGGCGAGGTCGAGCCACGTCTCACGGGCCCGGGCCCGGGCGTCGTAGTAGCGCTGCTCGGCCGTGGCGAGGTCGCCGGCCGCCTTGGCGAGGTCGTCCCAGGCGCTGCCGACCTCGTCGGGGAACGTGGTGTCGTCGAGCAGGCCGTAGTCGCGGGCGACGTCCTCGCGCAGCCACACCAGGGCGGTGGTCTCGGCCTCGGCGGCGCGCGGGCCGCGCCGGGCCTTGCCGAGCGCGCGCAGGGGGCGGCTGTCGGTGAGCCGGTGGTCGACCTCGGCGACCGACAGCCAGCTCACCGGCAGCGCGAACAGCATGCTGCGGTTGGTGACGACCTTGATGTGGGTGCCGAGGGTGGTGTCCGCGGCGCCCTTGAGCGCGGTGCCGTCGTTCGCGCCGCCGATCGGGACGGTCGCCCCCGGGTTGGTCAGGCCCGCGTTGCTGTTGCCCGCCAGGGGGGCGGAGCCCACGGCGCCTTCGATGTTGTCGGTGATGCCCGACTCCAGCGCGTCGGAGGTCTTCGCGCGCTGCATGGCCTCCATGCGGGGTTTGTTCTCCACGGCGAGCAGCCGCGCGCCGCGGCGGTGCATCTTCGCGTAGAGGCGGGAGTCGGCGGTGTGGAACTGGCCGACGAGACGGGCGGAGGCCTGCGCGGGCAGCGGTGAGCCGTTCGCGCTCAGGGCCTCGCGGAAACCGGCCGTGAGACCTGCCTGTGTGGTGGCCTCCTGCTGGGCCTGGGCGGGGGCGGTGCCGAGAGCGGTGAGCGGGGTGTGGCGGGCCATGCGCACCCGTGCGGCGAGTGCGTCACCGCTGTGCCGCCTGCCGAGGTCGCTGTCGCCGAAGCCGTCGGCGCGGGCGGTGGAGAGGGTGAGGGCGTCCTGCACGTTGGCCGCGCCGTGGATGTCCACGGCGAGGATGCCGGAGCCGATCCGGTCGTCGTCGAACGGCAGGATGTCCGAGGTGCCGGTGCTGCCGGAGGAGTCACCGGGGGTGGTGGACGAGGCGCGCCAGGCGGCGATGCCCTCCGGACGGGCCTGATCGGCCGTCAGCAGGCGCACCGCGCGCTCCGGTCGAGGCACGTCCTGCTCGGTGATCGCGCCGTCGGCGCCGTCGCCGTCCGGGGTGAGCAGGTTGGCCGGGACGATCTCGCGGAGGCTGCCGACCGCGGCGACGGCACGGGGGCGCAGCGGATCGCCGGCCGCGTCCGCCATGGTGACGGTCAGGGTGTAGCCGGTGACGATCTCGGCGTGTGCCTGGACGGTGGCGATGTTGGGCATCGAGGTGCGTCCGGCGGTCTCGGTGCGGGTGGTCCCCCTCTTCTTGGCGGCGGTGCCCTGGAGGGAGGGAGCGGCGATCAGGACACCGCTCTCCGTCGCGCGCTGACCGGCGCTCAGGGTCACGTCGGCGCCGCGGTCCTGCGCGGAGCCGTCGGCGTCGTCGCGGGCGGTGGTGCGGTAGTCCTCCAGCTCGAAGCCGGTCCGCAGCCGCTCCACGGTGGTGGTCACCGGGGTCAGCTTGAACCGCAGCTGCGCGGGACTGCCGCCGGCCGGCAGGTGGGTCGGGTGGTGCCAGGTGCGGTAGCGGACCGGCAGGGTCATCCCGTCGGTGGTCAGCTCGTGCAGGTTGGCCCGCAGGAAGTCCGGGGAGAGCCGCTGCAGGACCTGCTCCCGGTCGTGCGAGGGCACCCCGATCCGCTCGAGCTGCCCCATCAGCCGCTGTGCGGCGTGGCTCGCGTCGAGCTGCCCGCTGGGGTGGCCGGGGAAGCGGCGGCCCCGCAGGAAGCCGGGGACCCGGTAGCCGCGGCCGAGGTTGTCCGGGGTGGTGGTGCCCAGGCCGTCCGGGGCGAGCCCGGCCTCGATGACGTCCTGCATCGGCAGGTGGAACATCACGGCGTCGCGCAGGTGCTGGAGCGCGGCGGCGGCGCGCCGCGGGGCGAGGCCGCGGGCCAGGCGCCCGGAGAGCTGTCCGGCGGCCGAGCTGATCCGGGCCGCCGCCCGGGTGCCCGCCATGCCCATCGCGCCCGTCCAGCGGTCCCGCACCGCGACGGTCTCGGTGGCGTCGGCCACCACCAGGTACATCCGCCCGGCGAAGGTGAGGGTGGTGTTGCGTCCCCGGGTCAGGGTCTGCGAGAGGCTGCGGCCCTTGCCCCAGGCGTACTGCAGGGCGGTCGCGTACGAGCCGACCACCGCCTGCTGGCCGGGAGCCTGCTGGAGCGGCATGTCGGCGCCCTGGAGGCCGAGGGTGGTGTGCGAGAGGGTGCCCTCGGTGCCCACCACGCGGTGCTCGTTGCCGATGGTGGCCTCGAGACTGGCCGGCTTCGGGTCGCTCTTGACGCGCAGGTTGTGCAGTTCGCCGCGGACCGCGGCCTTCAGGTAGTGGGTGCGGAACGGTCCGGCGCCGTTGAGTCCGGTGACACGGGAGCCGAACGGGCCGAGGTACTGCCCGAGTTGCCCGGCCACGCTGAGGTTCGCCATCGCGCGGCGCAGAGCGGTGCGCACCGGGGCGCCGGGCGCGCTGACGTGCCAGGTGCCGCCCGCGGCGCGGTCGGCGGTGTCCTGCACGAGCTGCTGGCGCTGTGGGCCGCCCTCGACGCTGAGGACCACGTGCGGGGCGCTCAGCAGCCGCCGGACGAGCCCGCGGTCGGCCGGTTCCCGCCTCGGCAGGGGGCGTGTCCCGTCCAGCAGCTGGTCCGCCTCGGTGGCGGAGACGCGCTGCGGCCGGGGCGCCGGTGCCGGGGCGGCGGGCGTCGTCGGCGGCGCCGCGGCCGGGGGCTCGACGGGGGCGTGGCGCTCGGAGCCGTGCGCGGCGGGCACGGCCAGCTCCACCCGGCCGACGGTCTCGGTGCCCTCGCTGAACAGCGGACGCTCCTCGGCCTTGCTGACGAAGACGCCCGCTCCGAGCAGGCCGACCGACAGCAGACGGGCCCAGCCGCGCGGGCGGCGGTGTCCCTCGAAGGAGGCGCTCAGCTCCACCCGGTAGCTGTAGAGGTGGGCGCCGTTCTGGAAGGTCAGGTGGTCGTGGGTGACCGCGACCGTGTTCCGGGTGGCCTTCTGCTCGGTGTGGGAGTAGCGCGCGCCGAGGGACACGTTGCCGGTCTGCCGGGGCAGCCCGGCCTCCGGCACCTTGTCGTGGTCGCGCGGCGAGATGCCCAGCTCGGCACCGCCCGACAGGGTGCTGGAGGCCTGCTGCCCCTGGCCGGAGACCTCGGTGCCGATCACCGCGTTGCGCAGGGAGCGCTCGCTCATGGTGCTCTCGAACCGCCGGTCGGTGAGCCGGGCCCGGAGGATCAGGGTGTGGTGGCCGCGGGTCACCTTGCCGTCCTCGGTGAGGGTGACCGGCACGCCGGTGGTGGTCAGGTCGTCCAGGCTCTGGGCCAGGCTGGGCCGGTTCAGCGCCTCGCGGACCTGACGGTCGTTGTGCAGCGCGGTCCGCATCCGCCCGTCCCCGTACCAGAACCTGGCGAGCCGCTGGTGGCGCAGCATCAGGGGCGGTACGAACATCGACGGGTACGAGCGGTGCAGGGTGTCCAGGACGGTGTCCGTGAAGACCCGCAAGGGGTCCTGGGGGGCGGGCGGTTGCCCGGTCTGGGGCTGGTTTTGGCTCTGGCTCTGGCTCTGGTCTTGGATCTGGCTCTGGTTTTGGTCCTGGCGCTGGTCCTGGCTTTGGCTTTGGCTCTGGTCCTGGATCTGGCTCTGGTCCTGGATCTGCTCCTGATCCTGGATCTGGCTCTGGTCCTGGATCTGCTCCTGGATCTGCTCCTGGCCCGGTGCCGGTGGCTGCGGGCGGTCGGGGCGGAAGCCCTCGGCGCGGACCTGGCCGCTCAGGTGGACCGGGTCCTCCCGGGTCAGGTACCACGGCACGGGGGGCCGGGCGTCCGGGTCGGGGCCCGCCTGCCCGGGGGTGCGGCTGTCCCAGCCGGCGAGCCGGCGTGCGTCCTGGGTGGACATCCAGTCCAGGCTGACCACCCGGACCGGCCGGGCCGCGGACGGCGGTTCGCCGGCCTTGCGCACCATCAGGGTGCGCTCCACGCGGTAGAGCGCGACCGGGTGGTTGCGGACCCGGCCGGTGGTCTTGCGGGCCGCGTCGGTACCGAGGTAGTGGCCCCGCCCACTGCTGAAGTCGGCGCGCACCAGCGGGCCGCCCTGGAGCCGTACGTCCGTCTCCGGTCCGATGAAGGTGTGGTTCGGGCCGGAGGTGACCTGGATGCCGAAACGGGTGTCGCGGACGTGCCCGCGCTCGTTCTGGTACGTGGTCTGGGTCAGGTCCCGTATCTCCGCCTTGACCGACTCGGTCACCAGGGTGGCCCGGTGCGGGATCGACCGCTCGACAATGAGGTGCCCCAGCGGGTGGTGACCGCTGCCCCGGGTCAGCTCGGGACCGCTGACGGGCCCGGCGAGCCGGCCGAACAGCGCGAGCAGCCGCCCCGGCCTGACGTACGAGACGATCGTGCGGTGCGCCGAACTGCCGGGCCGCGCCCCGGAGACGGCGATCGCCAGGTCCTCCGGCGGGTCCGTGAAGTGCAGTCCGGTGATGTCGGTGGCCCGCGGCTGCTGCCCGTCGGGGAAGGTCAGCGTCTTCGGTGCGCGACGGGGGCCCTCGAAGGGCACGGTGAGATCGTCGGGCAGTCGCCAGCTCAGCCCGTCCCGGACGGCGAACCGGGCGGTGTGGACCTCGCTGCGCTGCCAGTGGGGTCCCTGTGCGGGCGGGCCGGACGCGGTGTCCCGGCCGCCGGCCGCCGGTGCCTCGGTGACCCGCTCCACGCGCACCCGGTAGTGCACGTCGTCCAGGTGCAGGTGCGAGCCGTCCACGGCCCGGTATTCGGACTGGTTGTACGCCTGGGTGCCCTGGGAGTAGTCGGTCCTGCGGGTCCAGCCCAGCGACACGCCGATCTTCACCAGCCAGCTGAGCGGCGGGCCCATGCTGATCCCGGCGGCGATCCGGCGCCCGAAGCCGACACTGCGCCCGCCGCCCGTACCGGCCTGGCCGCGCCGCATGGTGTCCACCCGCACGGTCGAGCCGTCCACGTCGGAGAACCGTTCCCAACGGTGGTACGGGATCGCCTCGATCGTCATCTCGTGGCCGACCCCGGACTTCTCCCGGCCCACGAGGCGCGCGCCGCGCGGGGCGGTGAAGGCGCCGGGCTGCGTGGTCAGCAGGCGCAGCAGCTCCGCCTCGTCGAACTGGTCGCGCAGCCTCTTCGGCAACTCCCCGAGGATCTGCCGGGCCACGTCCTCGGGCGAGCGCAGGGTGAGGACGCCGGGGCCGGTGAGGAGCCCGCTCGGCGGCGTGCGCCGGGTGCCGTCCGTACGGGTACCGGGGTCGCCGCCGCTCGGGTCGGCGTCCGGGCTGATCAGTACGGCGGGCAGCCTGCTGCCGTCCTCGAAGGTGACGGTGCGGGGGGCCGGGCCCGGGGGTGGTGCGTCCTCGCCGGTCAGCAGCCGTGCCGGGCGGTACCGGTCGAGCTGGGTCTCCAGCGGCACGGGGTCGCCCTTGTCGGGGGCCTCGGTGCCGGGGCCGTCGAGATCCGTGATCCCGCCCATGCTGCGCAGCCAGTCCCCGAAGGGGTCGGAGCCGGAGCCGTCCTGGACGGAGCCGTCCGGGGTGGGGGTGCCCTCCTCTGAGGGGGTGGGGGTGCTCTCCTTTGAGGGGGTGGGGGTGTCCGGGGTGGGGGTGCTCTCGGTGGACGGGGTCCCGGTGGACGGCTTCGTCTCCGGGCCGTGCGGGGACGGCGGGGCAGCCGTGCCGGTCTCGTCGGATGTGGGGGCCGGGTCGGGTACGGCGGTGATCGGCGCCGAGGCCGGGACCAGGGCGTCGAAGTGGTCGCGGCCGTTGTAGGCCAGGTGCAGGGTGCCTCCCTGTCCTCCCGGATGGAGGGGGACGACGAAGGTGCTGCCCTGCGCGTGCGGGTCGGGCTGGACGAGCCGCAGGTCGAGGTCGAGGGTGTGCGCCAGGGCCTGCGGGAGCAGGTCGCCGAAGGGGGACGCCCAGAGACCGGGCTGCTCGGCCGCCGCCGTGACGAGGCCTCCGGTGCCGAGGCGACGGGCGTCGGCGGGAGTCGGCGCCACACGGGCGAGGTGCGGGTACGCGCTGTCCCGGAGGATCCGCCGCCACTGGTCGGCGTCACCGCCGGTGACGACCGCCCGGGCGATCCGGTTCCAGCGCCGGTTGAGCCGCCGCTGCCGGTCCGGGTCGCTCTCGCCGGCGAGGGCACGCACCCGCAGGTCGTCCACCACGGCGAGCACCGGGTCGGGGGTCGCCTCGGTCGCCGCGGCGAGCAGTTCCGACCCGGCGAGCCGGTCGCGCAGCAGGGTGCGCAGCCCGGTGACGTTGCGCGCGGCCCAGGCGGGCGGCACGTCCAGGCTCCGCGCGCTGTCGAGCAGCGAGCGGAAGAGGCAGTCGCCGCCGCCCGGGGTGTCCAGCCGTCTGAAGGCCGTGCCGTCCGCGTCCACGAGGTCCGCCGGACCGGGCGCCGCCGGGTCCTTGCTGAGCAGGGTCATGTCCTCGGCGAGGGTCGCCGGGCGGCTCGTCGCGGGCACCAGGTCGGGCCTGCGGCGGGCCAGTTCGGCGGTGTCCTCGGGGCTGAGGGCCAGCTCGGACAGGGGCAGCGGGGTGGTGGACAGGGACCAGGTGATCTGGGCGGAGGGCGCGTAGGAGAGCCCGCGCACGTCCTCCGGCGAGACGAGGGTGTTCGGCGGGAGCGCGGGCGGCGGCGGAGGCAGCAGGGCGTCGAGGGTGGTGCCGGGACCGGCCGTGGCACGCAACTCCGCGGCGGCGCGCAGGAATTCGGTGTACTGCTCGGCCGTGGGACCGGCCGTCGCCGGATCGGAGCCGGTGCCGTTCGCCGCGCCGGGCCGGTCCAGGACCATCCGGCGCAGCAGGTCCGGGGTCATCCGGCCGTCGCCGTAGCGGGCCGCGGTGTCCGGGCTGAGCCAGCGCAGGCCGTCCACGAAGGCGAGTCCGGCGAGCAACTCGTGGTTCTCAGGGCGCTGTTCGGCGTCCGGGCCGAGGGCGTCGCGCAGCGTGCGGATCTGCTGGAGGGTACGGGCCCGGGCGAAGGCGTCGGCCGGTTCCGGGCCCGCGTGCAGTCCGGCCACGCGCGCCAGCTCGTCCAGGTCGGCACCGCCGGGCTCCGGCGTGAACAGCCGCCACCGCCCGGGCCCGTCCGGGCCCTCGGTGAGCACCGCACGGACCTCGCCCTGCCGGTCCCGGGCCGTGCCGACCTCGCTGGTCGGCGCGTACACCGGCCGGCCGGTCCGGTTCGCCACGTGCTGCGCCACGGGCAGACCCGCCACCTCCGGCTGCCGCCCGGTCTCGCAGGAGAACAGCACCAGGGGCCGGTCCTGATCGCCGTCCCCCGCCCAGGACTTGAGCACCTCGCCGAGCTGTACGCCGCTGACCTTGACGGTGGGGCGCGCGGGGTCGTTGGTGCCGAGGACGACGATACGGGGCGTGCCGTGCGACACGAAGAAGTCGGCACCGTGCTCGGTGCCCGAGCCGGGGAGCGGGGCGGGCGGCCCGGTGAACACGGTACGGCGGACGACCGGCGCCTCGGTGCCCGCCGGGGAGCCAGGGGTGCCCGCCGGGGAGCCAGGGGTGCCCGCCGGTGAGCCCGGTATGCCGGCCGGTGAGTCGGGTATGCGCGCCGGTGAGTCCGGCGGGGTGGCCGATGCCGTGGAGATGGTCCGTACGCCCCGGAAGGTGTCCTGGCCGAGCAGCGCGCGACGCCCCGCGCTGTGCGCCGTGCCGTCCTCGGCCGGGCCCTGCGAGATGGTCAACGTCCGTACGGCACGGCCCGGTTCGGGCGTCACGGCCGTGTCCGGCACCCAGCGCCGCAGCTGCGCGACGGGCACCGTGTGGCCGTCCAGGGTGGTGACGGCGGGCTCGTCGGCCGGGCGCCGTGGGCCGCTGTCGGCGTCGGCCGTGCCACCGTCCGGGGGCCGCACGATGATCCGCCCCGGCGACGGCGGGGGCGTCGCGGTGGGGACGGCCGCGGAGTCGTCCGGTCCGGTGGCCGGAGCAGGTGGCGGGGTGCCGCCGTCTCCGCGGCTGTGCTCGCCGACGTCCTTGAGACCCTGCGCGCCGTCGTGTCCACCGGTCGGGGCCGGCGGCTCCGGGGCCGGGTCGATGTCCTCGAGGCCGTCTCCGGCGTGGCGTCCGAGGCTCCGCGCAGAGCCGAGTTCGACGCCGGGGCCGGGGCCGGGGACGTGGTCGCCGGCGTCCACACCGTCGCGGCCGCCCGACTCCAGACGCAGGTCGGTGGCGGGCTCGGCCGACCGGCTCGGGGCAGGCGCCGAGCCGGAGGGATGCGGGGTGGCTTCGGGGGCCGGTCCCAGCGCGGACTGTGACCGCGGCCTGCCTGGGCCGGCCGGCGGGGACGACGAGGCGGGCACTCCGCTGAGGTCCAGGACACCTGCCAACTCCGACAGCCGGGCGAGCTGTTCCGCCTCACTCCACAGCCCCGTGGTGGGTTTGGGGGTGGAGCCGTCCCAGAAGTCGTGCGGCTGCCAGTCCGACCGGTCCTTGAGCTTCTCCACACTGCCGTGCGGCCCCTGCTGGGTGACAGCGCCGCGGTGGGGGTACCTCTCGGGGTGCGCTCTGTCCGGCACGGGGGCCGCGGTCGCCATGGCCGCCTCGACCAGCGCCTGCGCCGCATGGCGCCAGGTGAAACCGGTGAGGGTGCGGTACAGCTGACGGGCCTCGCCGCGCGCCTCCGGCAGCTTGCCGTGCAGGGCCGCGATGGCCGCGGCCCACGCCTGTGCCCGGGCGTCGGCGCCGCCCTCGATCTCCGTTCCGGTGCCGGAGTCGATGGTGAAGGGGGCGTCCACGGTCATCCCGGCGCCGTGCTCGGTCACCGTCTTCAGGAACTCGGCCGCACCGCTCTCCCCGTTGACCAGGACCGGGATGCTGCGTCCCGCGGCCTCGGTGGCGACCAGCCCGAAGCCCTCGTGCAGCGACGGCATGATCAGTGCGTGGGTGGCCTCCCGGTCGTTGACCAGATCGGCGGGGTTCGTGCTGAACGGGAGCATGGTGACGCCGCCCTCACCATGGGCCTGGATGATCGACGTCCAGCGGGCGTGCTCCTCCGGGTTCTTCTCCGGGTGCGGCCCGCCGCGGATCGTCAGGCGGACGTCGAGGCCGTAGCCGCCCCGGGCGCGCGGGCGGCGCAGCATACCGACCGCTTGGACGGCCGCCTCGACGCCCTTGATCTCGTCCGTGGCGCGTCCCGGCAGCAGCAGCTTGAGTTTCCTCGGCAGATGCAGCAGGTACTTGGCCTTGTTGATGACCGACGGCTCGACCGGCGTGCCGATCTCGGTGCCCGGCACGAAGCCGTGCAGCGCGGGGATGCGCAGGACCTCCTCGGAGAGGCGTTCGGCCTCCTGGGCGAGCAGTGGTCCCACACCGGCCACCAGGTCGGCGTTCTGCATCAGTCTGCGCTCGATGGTGGCCTTCGCGGCGCCCTTCTCCGGCTGCTGCTTGATCCTGTCCAGCCGTACGGGACTGGTGTGCAGGAAGTGCACCACGCGGGCGCCGGGATACCAGGAGTCGCGTATCTCCTGCGCGGCCGGACCGGAGAAGCGGGAGTGCCCGATGACGATGTCGAAGGCGTCGCTCTCGCCGGGCAGTCCGTACTGGTCCGGTGAGCCCTTCGCCAGGACGCCGAGGCGGTCGCGCCCCTCCCCCACGCCGGGGACCGACACGTTGACGATCTTCGCGCCGCCGTGCTGCTCCCGCATGTTCTCGGGGTCGTAGTCCGCGTGGTCGTCGACCGTGAGCAGGGTGACGTCGTGGTCGTGGTGGAGCCCCTTGACCAGCTCCATGTTGAATACGGGCACGCCGCCCAGTCCCAACCCGCTCTCGTCGCAGACGACCAGGATCCTGCGGCGCGGCGGGGCGGTGGTCGTGCCCTCGGTCTCCGGCACGACGGTGCCGTCCTGCCGCACGGGGGCGGGATTCGCGCGTGTGCCCACGGCGGTTTCGGCGCCGGTCAAGGTGCTCAGCCCGAACGCCTCTTCGTCGTGCGGGGTGCCCGCTGCCTCGGGTGCGTACGAGGGCGCCGGGCCGGCACCGTGGACAGGGCCCGCCGTCTCGGTGAGCACCTTGCCGAGCGGGGCGGAGAAGTCGGCGACGCTCGTTGCGGTGCTCGTTGTGGTGCTCGTTGCGGTGCTCTCGGTGGCGGGGAGCGTCCGCGGTGCCGGTCCGGTGCCGAGCGCGTCGGCGAGCGGCAGCAGCACGTCCGAGCCGGGGAAGCCGGTGTCCGCGATGCCGTCCGGTGCCGAGATGAGCGGGCGGACCCGGACCGGGGCTCCCGGTCCCTCGCGGGTCAGTTCGACGGCCGTGCGGACCGGGCGTGCCTGGCTGTCCGGCGTGACCGCGGGCCCGAGCACCACGGCGTGGTCGGTGCCGGCGCCGTCCAGCAACCCCGTCGCCTCGGGTGAGCCGTCCACGGGTGGCCGCGTCGGTGAGACCAGGACCGTCAGCGGCAGGGTCCGGGCGGTCCCGGCCTCCGCGTCGCTCCGGGTGTCCGGGCCGCCGGAGCCGGTGGAGGGATAGGAGCCGGTCGTGGGCACCTTCGGCGGATCGGAGGTGGTGGTCTCCGGGTCCGGGCTGAGGAAGTCGTCGTCCGTGTCCGAAGGGGCGGCGGTGCCTGACGAGTCGGCGACGGGCACAGCGGACCGGGGCTGGGGCGAGGTCGTGGTCCGCGACGGCTCGGCTGTCCCGGTCACGTCGCCCGTCGTGGTCCGCGGCGACTCGGTCGTGCGTGTGACGTCGTCCGCCGGGGTCTGCCCGCTGTCCGGCGTGGCCGTGGTGCCCCGGCCTGCTGTGTGCTGGGGCGACGGGCCGGGGGAGGTGGTGGTGGCCTGGGGACTTCCGGGGGTGGGGGCCGGGGCTCCCCCTGTCCGGACACCGGTACCGGTGCCGGGCGTGGCGGAGGCGCCGGGTCCGTCGGAGGTGACGGAACCGCTGTCCCCGTCCCCGGTCGCCACCGCTGTGTGGCCGCCCACGTCGGCCACCACGCCCGGGGTGTTCCGGGATGACGGGTCGACCGCATCGGACACGTCGGTCATGTCCGTCGCGTCAGCGACGTCGAACGCGACACCTCGCTGCTCCGGCGTGGTGCCGGTCCTGTCGTCGGTGTCGGGGCGAGCGCCGGCGACCGGGGAGGAGGTCGCCGGCGCGGGACCGTGACCCGAGGAGCGCGGGGCGGCGGCCGTCGCGTCCATGGTGACCGGTGCGTCCACGGTGACCGGGGTGCCGAAGCCGTCGAGCGCGCGGCGCACCGCGTCGGTGTCGGTCTCGGCGCCGGGGCTGTCCCCGACCGGCGCCACCCGGACCTCGGGGCGCCGGGACAGGTCGCCGTGCAGGGCGTCGCGGACGCCGATCTCGTGGCTGCCGGGCGGCTGGGCGCCGCGCAGGGCCGCGAGGTCGCGCAGGGCCTGTTCGCGCACCTCCGCGGGACCCTGGTGGACCTGCTGCCACAGCTGGTTCTCGGCGGCGGTCACCGGCAGCGTGCCCGGGGAGTACGGCGGCGGGGCCGGGGTCGTGTACGGCGGCGGGTTCCCGGCGGCGTACGGCGGGGGCGACTGGCTGAGTGTGCCGTCGCCCGGGCCGGTGCCCTGCGCGCCGAGCGGCGGGGACAGGAGCGGTGCGCTGCCCGCGCCGCCCGTGGTGTCCGGGTGGGCGGCGCCGTCGGTGTCCTTCGCGTCGGAGGACCGTGGGCGATCGGTGCCGTCGCCGCTGCCGCCGGAGACCGTGGGCGGGGGCTGGTTGCGCAACTTGTCGATCATGTGGCGCAGTTCGGCGCCGCTGTTCTGGGCGATGCCGGTGAGCGTGGCCTCGACCTGGCTGCTGAGGCCCGCGCCGACGAACGTGGACCAGCTGGTGGACCAGTCCCCGTCGAAGGCACCCTTGATGAGGATCTCCGCGAGGGCCTCGCCGGCGCCTGCGGCGAGGAAGTCGGACGTCCCCTTCAGCCCGTAGTGCCCGGCCAGCGCGCCCGGGCGGTCGGCGTTGTGGCGCAGGAGCTGGTTGTTCCGCCACAGGTCGGGGTTGTTCCGGAAGGACAGCGGGTCGTTCCGGAAGGTGACCGGCGGGTTGGTGCCGGGGGTCGGGCCGTTGCCGTGCGGGCCGGGATCGGGGCGGTCCTGGGGGTTCGGCCCGGGGCCCGGGCCGTCGGTCCTGAGGTCGGGGTCCGGGATGGTGCGCGGGTTGGGGTTGTACTTGAAGTCGAGGTCGGGGCCGGTCTTGAGGAAGTTGTTGTCGTAACTCTTGACGATGTTCCTGGCGAAGTCGTCGAAGATGCTGGTCAGACCACCCGCCGCGGCGCCGAACGCGGCGGACTTGAGGATGTCGTTCCAGTCGAAGCGGTCGGGTCGGCGGCCGTCGGGGGCGAAGTTCATCATCGCCAGCCGCACCGCGAAGGTGGTGAACGCCTCGGCGAACGCCTCGGTGAGCGAGGGCGCGATGTGCAGCCGCTGGAGCAGGTGGGTGAGCGTGGTCAGGATCATGAAGCGGCTGCGCAGCTTGGCCATCATGATCTGGCTGGCGGTGGCGCCTCCGGTGAAGAAGGACATCGCCAGGTAGATGGCGATCTCGATCAGCAGCCGGATGACCTCGGCGATGACCTGCCACTTGGACTCCATGATGTCCATGGAGGTCTTGCGGCGCCCCTCGGCGATCTTGTCGAGCTGCTCGGCGAACTCGCGCAGGTAGTTCTTGCCGCCGTCGTCGATGAGCATGCCCATCGCCCTGGCGTACGACTTGGACAGGTCGTCCGGCATGACCTCGGCGATGTCGTGGATCGACTTGTCGATGAGCGAGGACATCCGGTCGAGCTTGCGGCCCAGCCCCGAGTAGGGACGGCGGCTCTCGTACGCGAGGTCCTCGTCGGCGTCGATGAGCCTCTCCCCGGTCAGGATGAAGATCATCGCGTTGACCTCGGGCGACGGCTGGATGCTCATCGGGGGGTGTCCTGCGGGCCGTGCTGGAGGCCGGGCCTCGGACCGCCCTGAGGGCTGGGCCGCGGGCCGTTCCGGTGGCCGAGCCCCGGGCCGCCCTCGCAACCATGCCGCAGGCCGTTCCGGACGCCGCCCTGATGTCCGGGCCGCAGGCCGTCCTGGTGGCCGGGCCGCAGGCCGTTCCGGGGGCCGTTCGGGCAGGCCGGGGCGGCCGCTCCCGGCAGGGCACGGGAGCGGCCGGCGGTGCGGAGGTCAGCGGCGGCCATGCCCGCCCGGGCCGCCGTCGCCGTTCAGGCCGTGGGTGTCGAGGAGGTTGTTGTTCCGCTCGATCTCCTCGAGGTTGCGGTCGCGGGTGGTCTTCATCATCCGGACCTGCCCGACCGTCGCGTCGGTGATCTCCACCAGGGCGTCGCGGAACGACATCATGGTCTCCTTGGTGGTCTGCCGCTCCTTCTGCTCCTGCGGCCTGGCCTTCTCGGCGAACTCGCCCTCCGTGCCGGGCCAGCCGACCGTGGGGGCCAGTTCGTCGAGGAACTCCTCGGTCATGCTCCGGGCCAGGTTGCCGATCTCCTCCAACTGCCCCGCCAGGGCCTCGATGCGGTGCGGGTCGACGTAGTACCGCTGTCCCATCGTCAGTCCTCCCCGTCCTCGCCGAGCGCGTCCCGCCAGGCCGGGGTGGCCTGGTCGCCGCGCGTCTTGTCCTCGTCGTCGTCGCGCAGGACCTCGGGGCCGAAGATGCGTTCCCAGTCCAGCTCGAAGCCCTTCAGCTCCGGTACACCGCTGCTGGGCTCCGTGAAGGGCGCCATCGCCTTCATCACGTGCCGGTTCATCTTCACCCGGGCCGCGCTCGCTGCCTCCAGGACGCTGGCGGCCAGTTCCTGGGGCGACATGGAGCGGTACTTGTGGTCCAGGAACTCGATCCCGGTCAGCTCGCCCTGGGGTCCCACGGTGGCGCGGACCGCGCGGTCGGAGGACAGCACCGCGAACGACGCCTGGCGCAGCTCGCGTTCGGTGCGCGCGACCGCCTCCTGCGCGGACCGGAGTTCGGCCATCGCCTTCTCCAGACGCTTCTCCAGCGGCTCCGTCACTCCCGCTCCGCCCTTCCGTGTCGGACCTTCGTCTGTGCCTGCGGCCCCGGCACCCGCGGCGTCAACTGCTGTGCTGATCTTGCCTGGTGCGTGCCCGGCCGGGGAAGCCGGGGCCGGTCCGCCGCCGTCTCGCGGGGGCGGCGGGCGGCGGCCGCCGCCGTGCTCACCGGCCGATGACGGCCGGGCTGCCGCCCTCCTCGGTGCCCCACACGTCCTCGTCCTCCTCCAGGTAGCCGGCGGAGCTGGTGGACCTGCGGTCCGGCTCCTCCTCCCGCTCCGGGGAGTCGCCGCCGGTGGTCGACACCCGGGGGGCGGGTGCGAGGAAGGTGTCGTTGTCCTCCTGCCGGTGCCACGGGTTGCGGCGGCGGCGGTTGCGGCGTTCGCTCTCCTCCACCGCGTCGACGAGGACGGCGCGCACCCGCTCCCCGTTGCCCTTCTCGCCGCCTGCTCCGGCGCCCATGCCGCCCATGCCTCCCATGGGCATGCCGGGGGTGCCGGGCATGCCGGGAGCGCCGGGGGCGCCGGCCGCGGCGGTGGACTGGAGCGGGGTGCCGAGCTGGTCCGCGGCGGCGTCGGAGAGGGGCGCGACGCCGGTCGTGGCGGTGACGTCCGGGGAGAGGGAGCCGGTCCCCGCCAGGCCGCCGCCGAGGCCCCCGGCGCTCGTGCCGCCACCGCCGCCGATGCCGAGTTCGGACATCGGCACGTCGCGGCTCGTCGTGCCATCGCCGCCGGTGAGGTCCAGGCCGTCGAGCAGGTCCGAGACGTCCTTTCCGCCCTGGGAGTCGAGCTCGCGCAGGTCGACCTGCTCGGTGTTGCCCTGGGGGTCGGTGATCGTGGCGATGCCGGTGTCGGGGTCGATGACCTGGGTGCTGCCGTCGGGGAAGGTGGTGGTCAGACGGCCGTTGTCGAGTGCCGTCCGGGAGCCGTCCGGGTTGGTGACGTTCGCCCCGTGGGTGAGGTCGGTGACCGTGGTGGTGCCGTCCGGGCGCGTGGTGGTGAGCATCCCGTTGTCGGGGTCGAACGTGGCCGTGCTGCCGTCCGCGAAGGTGGTGGTGAAATCGCCGTCGTCGTAGGCGGTGCTGCCACCCGTCGGGGTCTCCAGGCCGTCGCCCGGGCCGCTGTTGAGGTTGCCGAGGCCGCCCAGGTCGCCGATCGACTCGGTCGTCAGGTCGGAGTTCAGGTCGCCCAGGTCGTCCAGACTGCCCAGCGAGTCGCCGCCGTTGAGGCCGCCCAGGGTGCCGAGGTTCTCGGTGACGGTCCTGCCGTCGGGGTCGGTGGTGGCGGTCTGGCCGGTGGTGGGGTCCACGGTCTGGACGGTGCCGTCCGGGAACGTCGTGGTCAGCTTGCCGTCGTCGCCCAGGGACGTCACCGAACCGTCCGGGTTCGTCACCTTCAGGCCGTCACCCAGATCCTGCGTGGTGACCGAGCCGTCCGGGTGGGTCGTCGTGAGCACCCCCTTGTCCGGGTCGAAGGTGCTGCTGCCGCCGCCCGGGAAGTCGGTGGTCACGTCCCCGCCGCTGGTGAGCTGGGTGCTGCCGCCGGTCGGGGTGTCGAGCACGCCGTCGCCGCCGCCGAGGCCGTTGCCCAGGCCGGCGTTGAGGCCGTCGAGGCTGCCCAGGTCGGTCGTCGTGGTGGTGCCGTCGGGGTCGGTGGTGGCGGTCTGGCCGGTGGTGGGGTCCACGGTCTGGACGGTGCCGTCCGGGAACGTCGTGGTCAGCTTGCCGTCGTCGCCCAGGGACGTCACCGAACCGTCCGGGTTCGTCACCTTCAGGCCGTCGCCCAGATCCTGCGTGGTGACCGAGCCGTCCGGGTGGGTCGTGGTGAGCACTCCGCTGTCCGGGTCGAAGCTGGTGCTGCTGCCGTCCGGGAAGGCGGTGGTGAGCTTGCCGTCGTCGAGGCGGGTGCTGCCGCCGGTCGGGGTCCTGAGGGAGCCGCCGGTGCCGTTGTTGAGGCCGCCGAGGCTGCCCAGGTTCTGGGAGATCGCGTCGTTGACGGAGTTGTCCGTGCCGCCCCGGCCGTCGTTCAGGCCGCCCAGGCTGCCCAGGTTCTGGACGGTCGGAAGCGGACCCAGGGGCCCCTGCTCGCCGGAGCCGCCCTGCGTGTTCAGGTCGTCGAGATTGCCGGGGCTCTCGGTGAGGAACGCGGACGTGTTCTGGTTCAGCAGGTCGTCGAGGCCGTCCAGGTTCTGCTCGTTGACCGCGTTGGGGTCGTTGAGGCCGCCCAGGCTGTCCTCCAGGCTCGCCCGCTGCTCCTCGGCCTCACGCTCGGCCTCCTTGCGCAGCTCCTCCTGGTACTTCTTGTCCTCCTCGCGCTGCCGGTTCTGCTCCTCCCGCAGCTCGTCCTGGTACTTCTTGTCCTCCTCCCGCTGCCGGTTCTGCTCCTCCCGCAGCTCGTCCTGGTACTTCTTGTCCTCCTCGCGCTGCCGGTTCTGCTCCTCCCGCAGCTCGTCCTGGTACTTCTTGTCCTCGTCCCGCTGCCGGCGCTGCTCCTCCCGCAGCTCGTCCTGGTAGCGCCTGTTCTCCTCGTTCTGCCGGTTGATCTCGTCCTTCTCCTCCTCCAGCTTCCGCTTCTCGTACTCTTCGGAGGCCGTTGCGGTGGACTTCGGCTCGGGGATGTTCCCCGAGAACTCCTTGCCCAGGTCGAGGAAGTGGTTGTTCAGCGCGGACTGCACCTTGGCCGCCGGTTCACCCAGGTGCTTGTCGATCCCCCGATACCAGATCTTCACGGCCTCGTCGCCGACCTTCGCCCAGTTCGCGATGTCGGTGAGGTCGCCGTAATCGGGGTGCACGTGCGTGAAGCCCGCCTGCGGACTGTGGTAGACGGAGGTGCCGTAGCGGGTGGTGTACGACTTGATCTCCGTCCTGGCGACGTTGTCCGAGTCCGCCCACCTGGCGAGATCGTCCAGGACGTAGCGCAACACCTGGTGCGGGTCGTAGTAGGGGGACTTGGCCCAGTCCAGCCACGCCTTCAGCAGTTCCCTGGCCGCGTCCTCCAGGTACTTCCGGCCCAGGGACAGGGCGCGGGAGTACACCGTGTCGCCGGTGCCGGTGTCGTCGCCGGCGACGGACTTGTTGAAGGTCTCGACGTAACTGTCGTAGTTCTCGCGGATCTTCTTGAGCAGGCTGCGGAAGACGTCCGCCGCCTCGCCCTTCCAGCTCGCGTCGTCCCGGCCGAACCGGTCCTCCCAGTCCTTCAGTTTCGGTGCCTGGTCCTTGAAGAACTTGGCCGCGAAGTCGAAGGACTCGCCGGTGCGGTTGAAGGAGTCCAGGACCACCGCGTCGCCGCTGGACACGCCCAGTTCGCTGAACCGGGCGCTCTGGGTGTCCCCCTCCAGAAGCTTCAGGAGCGCCGTCCGCGGCCCGTTCATGTACCGGGCGAGCGGGATCGTGCTCATCTTGTCCTTGTTGTAGTCCGTGAACTCGTTGCCCTCACGGACCTGGGCGTCTTCGACGTTGTCGGAGCCCGGTGCGGCGAACACGACCTCGTCGTCGACCTTGACGCGGCCCTCGAAGACGATCCGCGCCTGCATGATCGAGCGCTTCTTGTCTCCGTTGAAGAACCAGATGTCGTAGTCCTCGCCCTTGTTCGTCAGGAACCCGGAGTCCTTGACGAGCAGGCCGAGACTGCGCTCCTTGATGTCCATCCGGAACAGCTTGCCGCCGTGGTCGGAGCGGAGCGTGTCGAAGACGGTGTTGCGGTCCGGCACGGGGTAGCCGGTGATGTGGGTGACCAGAGTGGCCCAGGTGTCGGACGACGCGTCGGTCCGTTCGTCCATGTCGTCGATGTGCTGCTCTGACTCGGGGTCGTACCGCTCGGGCACCGGGCACCCTTTCTGGTCGGTCTTCGTCCGTGCCGGCGCGCCGCTCGGTCACACGGGTTCGCAGCCGGACGTCTGTCGTGAGGAGGTCAGCCGGACGGCCGTGGCCGGCTCCGGTCCGCGCGGCGCGGGTTCAGTCGTCCTCGTCCGTCGTGCCGGACGTGCCGGACGTGAGGCCGTCGACGTCCTCGAAGGTCTGGAGCAGCGTCTGCGCGTCGATGGCGTCCAGGTTCTTGTCCTTGGTCTTGTTGGCCTCTTCGATCGTGTCGGAGAGGGCCTCCTTCAACTCCTTGAACAGTTCCATCTGGTCACCGAGCAGCTTGTCGATGGCCTCGGCGGCGCCCCGGATGTCCTCGATCAGTGTCGGTCCCGAGACCAGCGGATCGGTGACCATCTTGCCGATGCGCAGGAGTTGCTGCTTCTGGTCCAGGTTGTCCGGGGTGGTGTGCCCGTCGATGAGCTGTCCGAGCGGGCGGATGTTCTTCTCGCCCTCTTCGCGGTGCTTCTTCGCGGCGGTGTACACCGGCTGCACCTCGTAGTCCCGGAAGTTCTCCATCTGCTTGAGGTCGAAGTGCTTGACGTCGGCCTTCTCATCGGCCATGGGACGCTCTCCTGCCGTTCGGTGCCGAAGGGGGCGGGGGGGGTGGCGGCGGTCGGCGGCGCCGGGGCGGGGCGAGGGCTGGGTCCGGCGAACCCCCGCGACGCCGCCGGGTTTCCGGGGGCTTCGGGCGGGCCGTGGGGCCGCCGGGCCGCCCGCACGGCGGTGTTCGTACGGGCGGCCCGGCGTCTCCCGGCTGCGCGGCGCCGGTCAGGCACCGGGGCCGGGCAGAGGCCGGGGCCGGGCAGACGCCGGGGCGGGACCGGGACCCGGAGCCGACCCGGGGGCAGCGCCCCGGACCGGCGAAAGGGCTGCACGGACGGGAGCAGCGGGATCACCACCGCGGCGGGCCGGGAATCCGACGGAACCGCAGGCCCGGAGGATCCCGCCGAGCCGGCGGAACCGGCACCCCGGCGAACGCGCAACCCGGCGGGACCGGGAAGCCCGGCGGACGCGGAAGCCGGCGGGACCAGGAAGCCCGGCGGACGCGGAAGCCGGCGGAACCGGCACCCCGGCGGACGCAAGCCCCGGCCGCCCCCGGCGAACGCGGGACCCGGCCGCTCCCGGCGAGCCGGGCGGAGCCCGGAGCGAGCGCGGCGGGCGCGGGACCCGGACGGATCCCGCGGCCCCGGCCGTTCCGGGTCCCGTGGCCGACCCGGTAGCCCTAACGGGCCCGCACACCGCCCCAGTTGTCCGCGCTGCGGCGCTCGTCCCGGGAGTGGTTGTCGTGGATCATCTGGACCAGCTCCCCGTTGTCGCCGAGCAGCTGGGCCATGTTCTTGGTGGCCTGGTCCCACTCGGCCTGGACCTCGCGGTACGTCTGCTGGTCCGCGCCCTCCCAGGACATGACGAGCGGCTTCAGCTCGTCCTCCAGGTTGTTGAGGGTCTTGATGATCGCCTGGGTCTGGTCCATCAGCTCCTCGACCGCGTGCCGGACCTGGGCGTACTGCACGTCGATGATGCCGTCGGCCATGACGTCTCCTCTCGGGGGGCCGGGCGCGAAGGCCCGGCGGGCTCACGGGGTACGGCCTCACCGCAAGGGGGCCGGTGCCGCGCGGGTGGGGGGTGGGTCAGCGCAGCGCTTCGAAGACGCCCTGGCTGGTCTTGCTGTTGAGGATCTCGGTGAGATCCTGGTTCTCCTTCGCCAGGCGGTTGGCGGAGGTCACGTTCTCCTGGAGCGCGTCGACCATCTTGCTGATCTGGATGACGACCTTCTGCGCCTCGGCGTTCCAGCTGCGGAAGAGCTTCAGCAGGGCCTGGCCCTCGTCGCCGCCGACGCCCGAACGCGCGGCGATCTCGGCGACGTTGTTCTGGATCCGCTCGACCTGGTCCCGGGCCGACTCCAGGGAGGAGACGCCCCCCAAGCCCTTGGCATAGTCCGCTTTCCTCGCGGCACCGTCAGCCATGTCTTGTTCCCTTCGTTCAGGCAGGTCTCGTCGCACCGTTGCACGTTGAGGCTAAAGAGAACCCGGAGTTCCGCGCAACGCGATCGGCTGGTTTCTGAGCATAGGTCAGCCGGACGGAATTCGGTTCTACGGCAACGGAGTTGTGGTCAGGTTGCGCCGCGGTGAACAGGTTGGCCCGCCGATCGGGCGGGAAGACCTGGGACATCCGGCGGCGGCGTGCAATTCGGGCGGGAAACGGGCACGCCGGGGACCCGAACGGTCATCGGGGACGACCGTTTCGGATCCGCGCACACCCACGGTATTTCCGCGCGTCCCGCCGGCCGGATTACTTGAGCTTTTCCTGAGCTTTCATTCGGCTCGAAGTCTTCCCGCGCCCGGCCGGTGTTTTCCTTTCCTTCGGTGCCTTTCGTGTTCCTTGCCGCGATCAGCGTGCGGTGTCGGTTCTGCGCGCGGTGCCCGCCGCTTCCGCCTTGCCGCTCTTGTCCGGCTCGTCGTTCTTCGCCGTGGATCGCCCGGTGCCGCCGGCGGCCCCGCACGCGGGTGCCGTGACCTTCGCCCGGGCGGCGCCCGAGGCGGCGGCCGGGTCCAGGTCCGCCCCGGTGGGGAGCGCGGCGAGCAGGGGCGCCGGGACCGAGCCGATGTCGGAGGCGCCGTAGCCGAGCGCCTGCAGCGCATCCTTGTCGGCCACGCGGTACTTCACGCCGTTCTCCGCCACCAGGTAGGTGGTGCCCGCGTGCGCGGCGCCGCTCGCGTGCAGGGCCCTGACCAGGGCGCCGCTTCCGGGCCGCACCACGGTGGCGTCCGTCGGCGCGCAGGCCGGCTCCAGCGGCTCGGCGGTGCCGTCCGGCACGGCGACGGGGGCGAGCCCGGCCAGCGGGACCAGTACCGACCTGATCCGGGCGCCGCCGTCGCCGCCGTCCACCTGGGCGCACAGCGCGCTGCCGCGCGGCGCGGACTGCGGGGCGGGCGGGGCGTCCGGCAGTTCCGCCGAGCCGGCCGTGCCCGCGTCCTTCGCCCGGTGCTCGCGCAGCGCGTCCGCGCCGACCGTGCGCGCCTCGGGCGAGCGCCCCTGGTAGGCGTCCTTCTGGGTGGCCGGGTCGCCCAGCACCAGGGCGGCGCCGAGCCGGGTCAGCGGCACCAGGCCGTCCTCGCGCAGCAGGTGGTAGGTGCTGCCGCCGCCGGGCACGCTGACCTCGAACAGCTGGCCGATCCGGGTGGCCTCGCCGCCGAGGTCCGGGCCCTTCCCGCCGCGTCCCGGGACCGCGGGGGGCTTCAGCGCCGGGCCGGGGGCGAGGGCGTCGAGGAAGGCCGCGGAGACGGGCATCGGGCGTTCGGCGCCGTAGCCGAGGGCGGTGCGGGCGTCGGAGGCGCGGTCCAGGGGCAGCCTGCTCCCCCGCCACACCAGGTACTCGGTGTCGTCCGGGCCGCGCACCAGCACCCCGCGGTCGGCGCCGACGGCACGGGAGTCCACGGGCGCCCCGGCGACCAGGGTGGTGGCGCCGGGCTCGTTCACGCCGGTGTCGGCCACGGCGCCGGAGGTGTCGGGCAGCGCCCCGTCCGGTCCGGTCACGCACAGGTGCCAGGGGCCGTCGTCGAGCCGACCCGGCTCGGGCACGGTGTCCGGGGCGCCGGGGATGCCGACCGGGGCGCCCACCGGCACGTCCCGCAGCGAAGGGGTGCGCACGTCCGCGGTCGGCAGGTCCGCGCCGCCGATCAGCCGGGCCGAGGCGTAGTTGCGCACCGGGTGCAGGACGCCGTCGCTGCCGGTCCACAGGTACCGGGCGCCGGTGTCGCGGTTGACGACCAGGTGCTCGCCGTCGCGCCAGCCGTCGTTGCCGCCGGGCCGCAGCAGTCCGTAGACGACGGCTCCGGCGCCGATCAGGACGGTGGCCAGGAGGCCGAAGACCACGCCTCGGGTGGTGCGGCCCAGCGGGCTCTCCGGGGCGTCCGGGTCGGCCATGAGCAGGCCCGAGCTGAGCCTGCCCATCATGAACGTGTGGGCGTGTACCTGGTCGCGCTTGGACTGCACGGCCTCTCCTCAACTCCTCGTCGACGTGGTGGCGTTCGAAGGCCGGTCAGCCGAACAGGCCGCGCAGCCAGCCGAAGAGCCCCGCCACCCACAGGCTGAGCGGCAGCAGCGCCACCGCGAGGCCGGTGTGGGCCAGTTCCGCGGCCCGGCCCCAGTACGGCAGCATCCGGCGGCCGGGCACCGTCCAGGCGGCGACCACGAGCGCGGCCGCGGCGGCGAGCAGCACCGCGAGGACCACCAGACGGCCGTCGCCGTCGCTGTCCACCGCCCAGGCGCGGGCGAGCAGCAGCAGCCCCCAGACGCCGGGCACCGTCAGGGTCAGCCGCTGCCCGATGTGCACCAGGCCGCGGGAGTGCAGGAGCAGCAGCACGCTGAGGGTGAGCGCGGTCAGCACCTCGGGCAGGTTCGGGTGCTCGGCGAGGACCACCAGGGCGGCCGCGGCGATGACGCCGGTGGCGGCGAAGAGCGCGGTGACCCAGCGCCCGGCCAGTTCGGTGCGCTCGGCGACCTCGCTGCCGGCGTAGGGTTCGATGCCCTCCTGGAGCTGGCCTGCGGAGGACGGCAGCGCGGGCATCCGCATCCCGGCCAGCTTGAAGGCGAACGGTGCCACGGCCCCGGCGGCCAGGGCGGCCACGGCCGACACCAGCGCCACGGCGGCGGGCGCGTCCAGGCCGGAGTAGCCGATCAGGGCCCCGGCGACGGCGGTGGCCACGGCGACCACCGCGGTGGCCAGCAGGGCCGGTGCGCCGACCGCGGTGGCGGCGAGCGCGAGCACCGCGCCGCCCGCGCCCGCGGCGCCCGCCGCGAGCAGCCGCGCGCCCACCACCCGGGCGGTGTCCGGGCCGGTCAGGTCGCCGCCGGGCAGCAGCCAGCCGGCCAGGGCCAGGCAGGGCGCGACGAGCAGGCCGAGCGCGGTGGCGGACAGCCGGTCGCCGACGGCGCGGCTGGCCGAGCCCGCGCCCGCGAGCAGCAGCAGCCCGATCACGGCAGCGCAGACCGCCCGCAGGGAGCCGGAGCCGCCCACCCCGGGCGACAGCACCAGGACGAGGGCGGCCACCACGGTCGCCACCACCGTGCCCACGAGGAACCCGCGGGCGGCCCCGGGGTGCCAGTCGTGCAGCCGCCGGCCGGCGGTGTCGGCTATGCCGTCCACCAGGTCGTCGAGCCGGGCCTCGGGCAGCGCCTCGGTGTGCGGGCGCAGGTAGAGCACGGCGCCGTCGGCGAGCCCCGCGCGGCCGAGGGTGGTCTCCTCGTCGAGGGGGGCGTCACCGAGCCGCTGGAGCACCCAGCCGGCGTGGTCGAGGCCGGCTTCCTCGGCCTCCTCGCCGACGTAGCGCAGGAGGGTGGGCAGGAGGTCGGCGACCGGCACGTCGGCGGGCACGGCCAGATCGACGGAGACGCTCGGCGCACGTACGGTCAGGCGGCACAGTTCGGCCACCGCACTGTCGGTCATCAGCTGAACTCTCGTCTTCCGTGGGGGGCTTCGACCGGAGGATTGTCCCCGGCAAGGCGAACGTGCGAAGGGTACGGAAAGCCGGGCGCGGCCGTGAACAGGGGGGCCGAAAACGGGAATTGCCTCCCCGCGCTGCCACCTCCCGCGTGGACAGGGCGTGTTCCGTGAATGCAGACTACTGCCTGCGCCCGGCGGATCGTGCTGCGGTCCGGACTCCTCGTCCGGTTCGGAGTCGACCGTCCCGGGAGTCGGCCGTCCCCCGCAATCCGCCGGAAACATTCATCCGCCGTTCACCGTGTCACGGGGGGCCCGGAGATTCGGCGCGGTCCGGTGTTTCCCGCTCCCCCGGGTGTGCCGGTATTCGGCGCGGGCCGGAAAGTCAGTGAAACCGGAGGTTTCGTTCCTTGAGTGTGGTGCTCTTTCGCCGGCCGGCCCGCAGGCGCGGACCGGAGATGCCCGAGGGGCAATTGACCCTCCAGGAGCCGCCGGTCCTCGCCGAGACGGTGCCGGACACCTCGGCCGTGTGGACCTATCTGCCGATGGCGCTGATGTCGGTGTCGATGATGCTGATGTTCCTGCGCCCGGGCGGCGGGAACGGCGTCTTCATGTACCTGGCGATGGGCGTGATGGCGCTCTCCGCCGGTGCCATGCTGCTGGGTCAGCTGATGCGCCGCTCCAGCGAGCGCAAGCAGCGCCTCAAGGGCGAACGCCGGGACTACCTGAGGTACTTGGCGCAGACCCGCAAGCGGGTCCGGGCGACCATCGCCGAGCAGCAGCGGGCGCTGGCCTGGCGCCACCCGGAGCCCGCCTCGCTGCGCTCGCTGGCGCGCACCTCACGGCTGTGGGAGCGCCGCCCGGCCGACGAGGACTTCGGCGAGGTCCGGCTCGCGGTCGGCGAGCAGCAGCTCGCCCTCACGCTGGAGCCGGTGTCCACGCGGCCGGTGGAGGACCTGGAACCGCTGTGCGCGCACGCCCTGCGCCGCTTCATCCGGGCGTACTCGACCATCCCCGAGCAGCCCCTCGGCCTGTACCTGCGCTCCTCGGCCCGGGTGCTGCTGCGGGGCGAGGAGACGCCCGGTGAGGAGTCCTCGGCGGCGGGCGGCGCGCCGGACACCGAGGCGGCACGGGCCCTGGTGCGGGCGATGATCGGCCAGCTCGCGGTGTTCCACGCCCCGGAGGAGCTGTGGATCGCCCTGTGCGTGAGCGACGAGCGGCGCCCCGACTGGGAGTGGGTGAAGTGGCTGCCGCACGCCCTGCACCCGCACGAGGAGGACGGTGCCGGCCAGGTCCGCCGCATCACCGGCGACCTCACCGAGCTGGACGACCTGCTGGGCGCCGAGTTCGCCGAGCGTCCCGGTTTCGACCCGGACGCCCGCCCCGGGCGTGACGAGCCGTACACGATCGTCGTCCTGGACGGTGTCACCGTGCCCGAGGGCCATCGCTGGGAGGGGCACGGCTACCGCAACGCGCTGGCGCTCGACGTGTCCGGGGCGCTGCGCTGGCGGCCCGGCCGCAACACCCTGCGGCTGACCGTGGGGCCGGACCGGGTGAGCCTGGTGCGCACCGACCGCAGCCGCAAGGAGCGCTCGGTGGCGCTCGGCCGGCCGGACCGGCTGGGCCCGCTCGGCGCGGAGTCCCTGGCCCGGCTGCTGGCCTCCCGCCGCATCAGCCTGGGCACCGACATCGCGCAGCCGCTGGACACCGACGTCGAGCTGACCACCCTGCTCGGCATCCCCGACCTGCACCGGCACGACCCGCGCACCCTGTTCGAGCGGCACACCGGCTCCGCACGGCTGCGGGTGCCGATCGCGGTCGGCGTGGACGGCCGGCCGGTGGAGCTCGACATCAAGGAGTCCGCGCAGGGCGGCATGGGACCGCACGGCATGCTCATCGGCGCCACCGGCTCCGGCAAGAGCGAGCTGCTGCGCACCCTGGTCCTGGGCCTGGCCCTGACGAACTCCTCCGAGACCCTCAACTTCGTGCTGGTCGACTTCAAGGGCGGCGCCACCTTCCTCGGCCTGGAGGAACTCCCGCACACCTCCGCCGTCATCACCAACCTGGCCGACGAGGTCGCGCTGGTGGAGCGCATGCAGGACGCCCTGCACGGCGAGCTGATCCGCCGCCAGGAGCTGCTGCGCGCCGCCGGCAACTACACCTCCGCCCTGGAGTACGAGCGGGCCCGCGCGGCCGGGGCGGACCTGGCGCCGCTGCCCAGCCTGTTCGTCGTGGTCGACGAGTTCAGCGAACTGCTGTCCGCGCACCGCGAGTTCATGGAGCTGTTCGTGATGATCGGCCGTCTCGGCCGGTCGCTGGGGGTGCATCTGCTGCTCGCCTCGCAGCGCCTGGACGAGGGCCGCATGCACCAGCTGGAGAGCCACCTGTCGTACCGCATCGGCCTGCGGACCTTCTCCGCCATGGAGAGCCGCGGTGTGCTCGGTGTGCCGGACGCGTACCAGTTGCCGGCCCAGCCCGGCAGCGGCTATCTGAAGTCCGGGGTGGAGGCCCTGACCCGGTTCCGCGCCGCCTACTCCTCCGGGACGTACCGGCGGCGCACCGGCGCGGTGGTGCAGGCCCGGGTGGCCAGCCAGGTGGTGCCGTGGACCAGCGGCTGGGTGGTGCCGCGCACACTGGACGCGTCCGCCGAGCCGGAGCCGGAGGCCGAGGAGAGCGGTGACGAGGAGACCCTCCTCGACGTGGCCCTCGACCGGCTGCGCGACTCGGGGCCGCCCGCGCACCAGGTGTGGCTGCCGCCGCTGGACGAGCCCTCGCCTCTGGACGCCCTGCTGCGGGGCATCGCCCCCGACCCCGAGCGCGGCCTGACGGCCACGGGCTGGTCCGGGACCGGCCGGCTGCGGGTCCCGGTGGGACTGGTGGACAAGCCCTTCGAGCAGCGCCGCGACCCGCTGGTCGTGGACCTGGCCGGGGCGGGCGGCCACGTCGCCGTCGCGGGCGGTTCGCAGAGCGGCAAGTCGACGCTCGCCCGCACCCTGATCGCCGCACTCGCCCTCACCCACACCCCCGCCGAGATCCAGTTCTACTGCCTCGACTTCGGCGGCGGCGGCCTCTCCCAGCTCGCCGCCCTCCCCCACGTCGGCGGGGTCGCGGCGCGGCTCAACCCGGAGCGGGTGCACCGGGCCGTGGCCGAGGTGATGACGCTGCTCGCCCGCCGTGAGCAGTTCTTCGTGGACCACACCCTGGACTCCATGCAGTCCTACCGCCGCCGCAGGGCCGCCGGGGAGTTCCCGGACGAGCCCTTCGGCGACGTGTTCCTGGTCGTCGACGGCTGGTCCACGGTCCGCCAGGACTACGATGACCTGATCCCGAAGTTCAACGAACTCGCCGCCCGCGGCCTCAACTACGGCATCCACCTGATCATCACGACGACCCGCTGGGTGGAGTTGTCCGCCCAGGTCCGCGACCAGGCCGCGACCCGGCTGGAGTTGCGGATGGGCGACCCGATGGACTCCGAGATCGACACCCGCAAGGCGCGCTCGGTGCCGCGCAGCGGCGGCCGCGGCATCACCGCCGACAGCGGGATGCACTTCCTCGCCGGCCTGCCCCGCCTGGACGGCAGCGGCTCCCTCGACGACCTCGGCGAGGGCGTGGCGCACCTGGTCGGGGAGGTCTCCCGGCACTGGTCGGGCCCGGCCGCCCCGCAGGTGCGGATGCTGCCGCACCGGCTGCCGCTGGCCGAACTCCCCGCGCCCGAGGCCACCGACGGCGGCGGCATGCGCCTGCCGCTCGGCATCGACCAGGACGCCCTGGAACCGGTCTGGCACGACTTCAGCCGCACCCCGCACCTGATCGTGGTCGGCGACACCGAGAGCGGCAAGACCAACCTGCTGCGCCGCGTCACCGAGGGCATCACCGCCCGCTACGCGCCCCACGAGGCGAAGATCATCGTGGTGGACTACCGCCGCACCCTGGTGGACGCGGTCCCGCAGGAGTACCGCATCGGGCACGTGATCTCCCTGGACAATCTCAAGGAGACCATCGACGGCGCCGCCCGCGCGCTGAAGACCCGCGTCCCGGGGGCGGACATCGCCCCGGCCCGTATGCGCCAGTGCGACTGGTGGACCGGTCCGCGCCTGTTCATCCTGGTCGACGACTACGACATGGTCTCCGGCAACTCCTTCCAGAGCCCCTTCGAGCCGCTCTTCGAGCATCTGACCCTCGGCTTCGAGATGGGCCTGCACCTGGTCGTCGCGCGCAGCGCCATGGGTGCCGGGCGGGGTCTCGGCGACGCCCTGCTCCGCCGCCTCGACGAGGCCAACAACCCGGCGGTCCTGCTGTCCTGCCCGCCGACCGAGGGCCGCCTCTTCGGCGACGCCAAGCCCCTCAACCTGCCCCCGGGCCGCGCCCTGCACGTCGCCCGCCGCCGGGCACGGCTGATACAGACGGCGCTGGTGGAACAGGAGAACTGAGCGACGCGGGGAGCCACTTGAGTGGCTCCCCGCGGCCGTTGGGTGTGGCGCAGGAGGCGCACTTCGGCCTGCGGCGGGTACGCGGCGGAGGCCAGGGCCGGCCACTGACCGCCGAGGCTGACCCTGTTGGGCGCGACGCCGCTCCCCACCCGTCTCCGCCGGGTGCCGGCCGTGGGCGCTGGCCCGGGGAGGCGCCCGCCCTGGGGCGCGGTCGCGGCGGATGGCAGGGCAGGTCTGAGGTGCCCCTCTCGCCAGCCGGATACGGCCGGCACAGCGCGCCAGCCGGGTACGGCCGGCGCATGAGCCCGGTCTGGGTCCAGTCGCCCCCCGTGCTCCCGCCCCCTTCCACCGGACGCCGACTGCGCCTCCCCGTACGGCAGGCCCGTACGCCGCCGCGCCGGGCGCCCGCCCGGGGGTCGGCAACCCCGTTCACGGCAGTGCGCACGAGCGGGTACGGCCGGCCGGTGCGTGGGCCCGGCCTCGGGTCAGTCGTTCGCCGTGCTTCCGCCCGGCTGCGCCGGGCGCCAGCCGCGGGCGCGGGCCCGGGGGAGGACGTAGGCGGCCCAGAGGACGGCGAGGACGCCCGCCGAGCCCGTCAGGACGAACAGGAGCGCACGGCCGGTGGCGTGGTCCGCGGCGGAGGTGTCGCGGACGGTCACCGGAGCGGCGGCGCGTTCGGCGGCGGCCGGGGCGCCGGGGTCGTCGAGGACGGCGGTGACGGCGGCGTAGGGGTCCAGTTGGGGGATGTCGGCGGGGTAGGCGGTGGCGGTGAGGCGGCGGGCGACGGCGTCGGGCGCCTCACCGGGGTGGGCGGCGCGGGCCACGGCGGCGGCTCCGGCCGCGTAGGCGGCGGCGACCGAGGCGCCGCCGCCGAGGTAGTGGCCGGCGCCGCGCGGGCCGCCGGAGACGACCCCGGCGCCGGGTGCGGCCAGGTCGACGCCGGTGGTGGGCAGGGCGCCGTCCGGGCGGGCGCCGCCGGGGAGCATGTCGGCGACGGAGAGGACACCGGGTTCGGCGGCGGGCCAGTAGGTGCGGGACGGGATGTCGTCGGTGCCGCCGCGCGGCGCGTCTGGGGTGGCCGCGGCGACCACCACCGCGCCCGCGCGGCGGGCCTCGGCGACCGCGCGGGTCAGTTCGGCGTCACGCTCCGGCAGGGCCACCGCGACCGCGATCACCTCGGCCCGCGCCTCGGCCGCCTCGCGCAGCGCCGCCGCGACCAGGCCGGCGGTCGCCCGGCCGCGCCGGTCGGTACCGCGCAGGGCCAGGATCTCGGCGCCGGGGGCGACCCCGGCCAGGCGCGGGCTGTCCCCGCCGGTCCCGGCGATGAGCCCGGCCAGGAAGGTGCCGTGCCCGACGCAGTCGTCACCGGCCTGGCCCCGGGCGGTGACCCGGCCGTCGAGTCCGGCGGCGCCGGGTGCGACACCGGTGCCGATCAGGGCGACGGTCACGCCCGCGCCGGTGGTGTGCCGGTGCAGCCGGTCCAGGTCGAGGCGCTGGCGCGACCAGTCCTGCTTCTTCGCCTTCTCGCGGGAGGCCGGCGTACAGGTCACCTCGGGCGCCTCCGGGTCGAACGCCGAGGGCATGGCGGGCAGTTCCTGGCCCTTGGCGCCGTCGGCCGCCGGAGCGGGGGCGGCGGTGGGCAGCAGCAGGGCGGCGGCGAGGCCGGCGCCGGTCACGAGGCGGACGGCAGCCCGGGTGGGCCGCCTCACCGGCCGGCCGCCTTCGGTGCGGCGGCGACGACGTCCTCGGGCAGGAGGATGCGCAGGTCGTCCAGGGTGGGCGCGGCCAGCGAGCTGAGCCGTCCCGCCTGGCGGGTGATCATCGACTCGACGACCTGGCGGGCGAGTCGGGCGTTGCCGAAGGACCGGTCCCGGGGCAGCGCGTCGAAGTACTCCTTGAGCAGCGCGCCGGTGCCGGGGCCGCATTCGTAGCCCATGGCCGCGGCGTGGGAGCGCACGATGGTGACCAGTTCCTCGGAGGAGTAGTCGGCGAAGGCGACCCGGCGCGGGAAGCGCGAGGACAGGCCCGGGTTGGAGGCGAGGAAGCGTTCCATCTCGTCGGTGTAGCCGGCGACGATGACGACGACCTCGTCGCGGTGGTCCTCCATCAGCTTCAGCAGGGTGTCCACCGCCTCCTGGCCGAAGTCGGCGCCGCCGCCGCGCGGGGTGAGGGTGTACGCCTCGTCGATGAACAGCACGCCGCCGCGGGCCCGTTCGAAGACCTCGCGGGTGAGCTGGGCGGTGTGGCCGATGTAGCGGCCGACCAGGTCCGCGCGGGCCGCCTCGACGAGCTGGCCCCGCTCCAGGATGCCGAGCTGGGTGAGGATCTGCCCGTAGAGGCGGGCGACGGTGGTCTTGCCGGTGCCGGGCGGCCCGGTGAAGACCAGGTGGTGGCTGAGCGAGGGCACCGGCAGTCCGGCGGCGGCGCGGTGGCGGGCCGTGGTGATGAGGTTGACCAGGTCCGCGACGTCGCGCTTCACCTCGGCGAGGCCGACCATGTCGCCGAGGCGGGTCAGCGGGTCGTCGTCGGGGGCGGCGGTCTCGGCGGCCCGCGCGGCGGCGGTGGCGGAGACGTCCTCCGGCAGCAGCAGCCGCAGGTCGCGCTCGCCGACCTGGTCCTGGGAGGCGAGCCGGACCGCCTGCCGGTCCACCATCTCCTCGAACACCCCGCGGGCGGCGCGGCCGTTGCCGAAGCCGGAGTCCCGGGGCATCGCCTCGAAGTGCGCGGCGAGTGCCTCCGCGGTGCCCTCGCCCAGTTCGTACTGGTGCTGGGCGCACATGTTCTCCATGATCGCGACCAGTTCGGGCACCGAGTAGTTCTCGAACTCGACGGTCCGCGAGAAGCGGGAGGCCAGGCCGGGGTTGGAGCCGAGGAAGGACTCCATCTCCCGGGAGTACCCGGCCGCGACGACCACCACGTCGTCGCGGTGGTCCTCCATCAGCTTCAGCAGCGTGTCCACGGCCTCGCGGCCGAAGTCGGCGCCGCCGTTGCCGCTGTCGGCGGTGAGCGTGTACGCCTCGTCGATGAACAGCACGCCGCCGAGGGCTCGTTGGAAGGTCTCGGTGGTCTTGATGGCGGTGCCGCCGACGACCTGCGCGACCAGGTCGGCGCGGGAGACCTCCACGAGGTGCCCGCTGCGCAGCGAACCCAGTTCGGCCAGGATCGCCCCGTAGAGGCGGGCGACGGTGGTCTTGCCGGTGCCGGGCGGCCCGGCGAAGATCAGGTGGCGGCTCATCGGCGGTGCGGACATGCCGAGTTGCTCGCGGCGCTGGGCGAGCTGGGTGAGGTTGACCAGGGTGCGCACCTGCTGTTTGACGTTCTCCAGGCCGATCAGCGCGTTGAGGGCGCCGAGCGGGCCGTCGGCGCGGTCCGGCGATGGCCCGTCCGCGGCGCCGGAACCGGCCGGGTCGGTGTTCTCGGCGCTGCCGCTGCCCCAGGCGTCGCGCTTGCCGTTGCCGGTGCTGCTCAGCCCCTCCACGGCGAGCCGCTCGCCGGGCACGGTCTGCACCAGGCCGCCGCCCTCGTTCTCCCGGGCGAGGCAGTTCACGAGCGAGACCGGCGCGGTGGTCTCCACCCGGAAGCCGTCCTGGGCGCCGCCGGTCGCCTCGCAGCCGCTGAGCGAGGCGAACGCGCCCTCGCGGAGCAGGAAGCCGTGCCCCTTGGGGGCGTGCACGGCGGTTCGGTTGGCGGTCAGCTCACCGCCCGCCGCCACGACCACGCCGTCCTCACCGGACGCCTCGACGCGGAAGTCGCGGACCGTGACGTTGCCGCCCTCCTCCACGACCAGGCCGCCCGCGGCGGCCTCGGAGACCCCGCCCCCGGCCAGGTAGAGGGTGCTGCCGGCGGCCACCCGCACCCCCACGCCGCCGGGCCGTACGACCTCGCAGTCCTCGATCCGGCCCCGGGCGTCCTTGACGGCCGCGACGCCGTCGCCGGAGGGCTCCACCAGCCGGGCCCGGCGCAGCAGCGGATTGGCTCCGGCGCGCACCGCGACCGCGGGCGACCCGCCGATCACCTCCAGACGGTCCAGTTCCGCGGCCGAGTCCTCCTCCAGGAGCAGCCCGGTGTCGTCGCAGTCGCGGACCGTCAGTCCGGTCAGCGCCGGGGAGGCGGCTCCGGCGACCCGCAGGGCCGCGCCCTGCGCGCCGTCCACCCAGCAGTCCTCGAAGGTGCCGCGGGCCCGGTCGGTGACCAGCACGCCGTGGCCGCGGGTGCGCGAGACGCGGCAGCGGCGCAGCACCGGGTCGGTGCCCCCGGCCAGCGCGATCCCGTTCCCGGAGGCGCCGGTGACGCGGACGTCCTCCAGCGTCGTACGGCCCGCGCTGCTCAGGTGCACGCCGGTGCTGGTGTCGTGCACGACCGTGCGGACCACCGTCACGGCGCTGTCCTGCTCCAGGGCGAGGGAGGGCTTGTCGGTGGAGGAGATGTCGCAGTCCTCGACGGTGCCGCGCGCCTCGCCGTTGGCGAGCAGGCCGTTGCCGCGGGCGCCGCGCACCGTGCAGCCGCGCAGGCGGGCCTCGCCCTGCTCGGCGAGGACCACGCCGCTGGTGCCGAGGTGTTCGAGGGTGCAGGACTCCACGGTGGTGGGCGTGGTCGAGGTGACGACGATGCCGGCGCCCTGCGGGTTGCTCACCCGGCAGTCCCGCAGCGCGAGCGAACCGGTGCCCCCGGCCAGCATCGCGGTCCAGGCGGCTCCGACGACCTCGCAGCCGTCGAGCGCGGCCTGCCCGCGCCGCACGTCCACGGCCGGCAGCTCGGCGTCGCCGCCGCGCAGCGTCAGTTCGGAGAGCATCACGGCGTCGGCGCGCAGCGCGAGCACGCTGCCCGAGCGCGGCCGGATCTCGACGGTGCCCCGTCCCTCGGCGGCGGTGAGGGTGACCCGGGTCTGGATCACCAGGTTCTCGGCATACGTCCCGGGCCGGACGCTGATCAGCGCACCGGTACGGGCGGCCGCGAGTGCCTCACCGATCGTCCGGTAGCGGTCCCGGTCCCCCGGACCGACCGTCAGTACCTGGCGCGACACGCACCAACCTCCTTGCCACGAGGGCGTCTTCAGCGGGTGCCCCCTTCGGCGGGGGCGGGAGTCGGCGAACCGACGGTGCCATCATGCCTCGCCCTCGGGGCGGGCGGACGGCGGGAGCGGCGCTCCCTGTGCGGGGGCGTCCGTCAGACGCTCCACTTCTGGTTGTCGCCGCCGTTGCAGCTCCACAGCACCAGCCAGGCGCCGTTGTCCCGGTTGTTGTCCTTGATGTCGACGCACTTGCCGACCACGGTGTTGACCAGGTCGTGGGCGCCGTTCAGCACGAATTTCTGCGCGTTGTTGCCGTTGCACCAGGCGATCTGGATGGGGGTGCCGTCGCTGAAGTCGGCGTTGGCCACGTCCAGGCACTTGTCCTTCATGCGGATGGTGCCGTCGGAGGCGAACCGCCACTGCTGCGCCTGGCTGCCGTTGCAGTCCCACACGAACAGCTTCGCGCCGTCGCTGAAGTCGCTCCACGGTACGTCGATGCAGCGGCCCGAGAGGTGGCTGCGCAGGGCGACGGGCGAACTGAGCGTCACCCCCGAGCCTCCCGAACCCCCGCCCCCCGGGGCGCCCTTGGCCGTGTCGGCCTTGGTCCCGCTCCCGCCGTCCTGCTTCTTCTTCGGCTCGGCGTCGTCGCCGGAGTCCTTCCGCGCCGCGTCCTTGTCCGTGTCCTCGGCACCGTCCGCGCGCGCGGCCTTGTTCTTCGCCGGGGCGGACCCGGCGCTCTCCGGCACCGCCTTCTTCGGCTTGTTCCCGTCCTCGCCCTTCTCGGGGTCGCCGGGTGACGGGGAGCCGGACTCGGTCACCGCGAACTGGCCCGGTGCCTCCTGCGCGTTACCGCCGAGCACGGTTCCCGCCGCCGAGGACGTCCCGCGGTCCTTGTCGGCGTGCCCGCCGAGCACCAGGAAGGGCACGGACACGAGCAGCGCCCCCGCGACGGCGGCACCGGCCAGGACCGCCTTGCCCGGCCGCCCCACGGGCCCGGCCTGCTGCTGCGGCCGGTCGATCGCGGTGGCGGTCATGGTGCGCACGAGCGCGGGCAGCCGGCTCTTGGCCGCCGCGGCGGCACCGGGGTCGGCGTCGGGGTCGGTGTCCCGGTTGGGGGTGGGGTCGGTGTCCCGGTTGGTGGCGGTGGCGGGTTCGGTGTCCCGGTTCGTGGCGGCGACGGAGGCGGGGTCGGTGTCCTGGCCGGGGGCGGGGTCGGTGTCCCCGTTGGTGGCGGAGGCGGGTTCGGTGTCCGGGTCGGCGGTGGCGGCGGCGCCGGGCTCGGCGGCGGGCTCGGCGGCGGGCCGAGGGGCGGAGGTCGCAGCGCCCTGGGCGGTGGTCTTCTCTGCCGTGCCGGAGCCGGGGTGCGTCGCCGCCTCGGGGCCGGTCTCGGGGCCGGTCTGGGGGTCGGTCTCGGGAGGGGTCTCGGGAGAGGTCCCGGCCTCTGTCCTCGTCCCGGTCTCGGTGGCCTGCCGGGCCGCCCCGGTGCCGGCTTCTTCCGGTGCGGCAGCGGCTTCCGCGGCCTCGGGCGTCTCCGCACCGCCGGTACCGGATAGCGCCCGCGAGGGCGTGGGGTCTTGCTGGGCCGAACGTGTCACGGGGTCCTCCCTGCGGTGTGGGGCCGGAGTTCGGGAGACGGGTCTGTCGGGTCGTTGGAGGGGGCGGCCCGGGAGCCGGAGGAGTGGGCGGCGGCCCGGGAGCCGGAGGGAACCTCGTCCTCGCCACGCTCCCGCTCCCGCTCCGTCGCGTCGGCGTCCGTCGCGGCTGCCGTGTCGTCTCCCGCCGCCCTCCGGGGAGCGAGGAGAGCGTCCGCCGGGACCAGCAGGGGGGCCGCGGCCCCGGCGTTGGCCATGAGCAGGGTGCCCGAACCGCTCAGCGAACGGGCCAGCTCACGGGCCGGAAGTGTGTCATGCCGAAGTGCCGGGGACATGAACGCGTGTGCCTCGGAGGTGAACAACAGCACCACCGGCGCCCCGTCCGCCCCGTCGGCCGTGAGCGGCCCGCCGTCCGGCCCGCGCGGCACCGTGATCTCCGCCTCCGCGAGCGCCGCGACGGCCTCGTCCACCGAGCCGTAGCCGGTGGCCGCCCGTTGCGCCGCCGCGTCCACCGGGTCGGTGGCCTCGGGCCAGCCGAGCACGCGCGGCGAGGGCCGGTAGGCCGGGTTGGCACGGTACTCGCCCACGTCCCCGCTCTCGTCCGACCGCCACTCCCCCAGCACCGCCCACTCCGGTGGCGTCCGCCGCTCGGTCCACTCCGGGTCCACCATGCCGATCCAGTGGCCCGGCGCCCGGCGGGCGGCGGTCCGTACGGCCTCGGGCACGGCGTCGGGGGCACCGCCGGAGCCGTCGGCGCCGGGTGACTCGGGGGCGGCGGCCGGGCCGGAACCGCCGGGCGCCGCGGGCAGGGCGCCGCGCCTGCCCTCCTGCCGTTCTCCGGGCCGCATCTCCACCTGAACTCTTGGGGCCGTACGAATACGTGGTCTGCCGAGCGGTATGCGCGCACGCCGACACTGATCAGATCGGGGAGCCAACAGAATGCCACACACACCCGGTCCGTATCCGCCCGGAGTTGATCCGTATCGGCCTCAACGCGTGCCCGTTTCCTGCCCGTTCCGGGAACTTTCCGGGAGCAGGGGGGCGCGGACGGACATAGCGACGGGCCCAGAGGGATGGGGGGACCGGCAACTACGGCCGTCAGGGGCTAAGTTGGCTCCGGCATCGGTCGCCGTCCACGCACGGTCCGTGCGGCCGGGCGTTCGGGCCCGGGTGCGCTCGATCGGCCCGCGGTCACTGCCGGACACACCGGCCTACGGCCGGCCCCGCCGCCGCGCAGGCGCCATCCCGTCATCGACAACGCGACAGCCGCGACAGCCCCGCCATCGAGGAGGAGCACCGCATGTCCCGCCAGAACCAGACCCCCGGGGCGAAGGCGGAGGCGGCCACCGCCCTCGGACCCGGATCCGGCACGAGGCCGACGGAGGAGCCCGCCTCCGAGGAGTCCGCCACCCCCCAAGGACAGCCCGCCGGCACGGCGGTGCAGACGCCGTCCGGCAGCCCGGAGTCCGGCCCGCCCCCGGCCACCGAACCCGCCGAACCCGCCACACAGGCCGCACCGGCTGCCCAGACCGCTGAGTCCGCAGAGCCCTCAGCAACCGGCACGCCCGCCGCCCGGGCCGCAGAGTCCGCAGAGTCCCCGGCGACCGGCACGCCCCCCGCCCGGACCGGCGAGCCCGCCGCCGCCCGCACCACCGAGACCACCGAGAACCCCGAGACCCCCCAGGCAGTCGCCGTCGCTGCCGCCGCCACCGCGCCGCCCGGCGTCACGGCTGGCACCGGCACGGACAGCGCACGGCCCCGCAAGCCGGTCCTGGCGGGTGCCGCGATCCTCGGCGCGGCCCTGGTCGCGATACCGCTGCTGCTGGCCGGAAGCGCCAAGGACGAAGGACCCCGCGACAGCGCCAAGGGCCTGGCCGCCGAGGGCTCCGACACGGTCCTGAACCCCGAGTCGTCCCCGGCCGAGCTCGGCGACTACGTGGCCGGGAAGCCGAGTGCGTCGCCGAGCAAGGAGAAGCCGGCGAAGCCCGCGTCCCCGAAGCCCGTCGCCCCGCGCCCTGCCGCGCCCGCCCCGGAGCCCGAGCCGACCGCGTCCGCGAAGAAGAAGCCCTCGGCCAAGCCCAAGCCCAAGCCGACCCCGTCCCCGCGGCCGAACTGGAGCACCGAGACCGTCTACGCCACCAGCGTCCTGGAGGTGAACCAGGCCTGGACCACCAACCGCATCCGCATGGTCATGCAGACCGACGGCAACCTCGTGGTCTACAACGAGCACGGCAAGCCCACCTGGGCCTCCATGACCTTCGGCCAGAACCACCGGGCGATCTTCCAGACGGACGGCAACCTCGTCATCCACAACGGGGACGACCGCCCCATCTGGGCCTCCAAGACCCATGGCAACGAGGGCGCCCAGCTGGTGCTGCGGGCCGACGGCAAGGTGGTCATCGTGCAGCACGGCAGGGCGATCTGGTCGACCTGACGACGCGGTCGCCGCAGGCACGGCAGGACAGGGAGCCGGCGGCGGTCACCGGTCCAGGACAGCGCGGCGGAGCGCCCGCCGCTCACTCGCGGTGGTGGCGCCCCAGACGCCGTCCGTCTCGCCGTGCCGGACGGCCCAGTCACGGCAGTCGATCAGCACGGGGCAGCGTCTGCACACCGCGCGGGCCGGGGCCGTGGCCGCGGCCGTCTCCGCCAGCGGGAAGAACAGCTCGGGATCCTCGCCCACGCACAACGCCTGCGCGTGCCAGCCGATGTCAACATTCCAGGACGCGGGTGAGCGCGCCATACCGCACCTCCAGCAGCCGACCGGTACGTCGGTGTCACCGCGGCAGCACGAGCCGCGGTCCCGGCAGAGGTGAACGCCACTCTAATGCCGGATACAGCCAGGTGGCCATAGGCAGATTTTCAGGACATTCAGGACAGGGCGGCGGAGCGGCTCAGGCGCGCCCCGCGTCGCCGTACACACCGGCCAGTGCCTGCGCCATGGGCGTGACGGAGTAGCGGGCGGCCACGGTCCGCTGTCCGGCGCGCGCGAGCTGCTCGCGCCGGCTCTCCGGCAGGGACAGCAGCCGGTGCAGGCCGCGGGACAGGCCGGAGGCGGAGGCGGTGTCGAGCAGGAGACCGTTGACGCCGTCGCGCAGGTAGTGGCCCACCCCGCCGCGCAGCGGCCCGGCGGCCGGCAGGCCGGCCTCCATGGCCTCCAGCACGGCGATGCCGAACTCCTCCTTGGCGCTGGGGCACACGTACCAGGCGCGCACCCCGTGGGCCGGATCGGCCAGGGCCCGCTCCAGCCGCCGTACACGGTCGTTGGGCAGGGCCGGCAGGAGCGCCAGCCGCCGGGCCGCCTGCGTGCGCCCGGTGACCAGGGCCCCGAGGACGGCGCGCACCCGGTGCTCGTCGGGGGTGGGATGCAGCGTCGCGCCTCCCACCATGACGAGGGTCGCGCGCCGCCACAGGTCCGCGGTCAGCCAGGTGCGCAGCAGCAGTTCCTGCTGCTTGACCGGGTGCAGGCGCCCCACGCACAGCAGCAGGGGCAGGTCCCGGTCGGCGGGGTCCAGCGCGTCGGGGCGGTCGCCGCCGGCGAACAGAGATTCCAGCAGCGCGCGCCGCCCGTCCTGCTCGTCCTCGGCGGGCTCGTAGGGGGCGATGCCCTCAGGCGGTGCGGGCGGGCCGTCGGGGCCGTAGCGGTGGGCGAGCGCCGGGAAGTGCCGCAGCAGGCGGCCCGTGCCCGAGCCGTCGGGTATGCCGATCACGGTGTCGGCGCGTTCGACGAGCCGGTCGGCGAGGAAGATCCGGTGCAGGTCGCCGCGGAGCGCCTCGGTGGCGCGCGGGTCGTCCGCGGTGGTGCCGGCGTGCGTCTCGGCGAGGCGGCGGTGCGGGTCGGGGGTGGCGGTGAAGACGAGACGGGCCCCGAGCCGCGCGGCGGACTGCGCGAGGGCCAGGCTGCCGTCGTCGGCGTAGCGCACGTGCAGCACGTCGCAGGCTCGCGGCAGCGCACCGAGCAGGCGGGCCGCCCACCAGGCGAGGGACGGGCGGTGGTCCGGCATCGCGTGCTGCGGCGGCGCGGCGGGCGCGTCGACCGGCAGCCGCAGCAGCCAGTGACCGCCCCGGCGGCGCACGACCAGGCGGCGGTCGCGGTCGAGGTCCTCCCGGCCGGCGAGGACGACGGTGACGACGGCACCGACCTCGCCGGTGCCGGCGAGTGCGTCACCGAGGCCGCCGAGCAGCACGGACAGTCCGCCGCTGGCGCCCTCCCCGGGCCGGTCGAGCCGGCCCAGCAGCATCGACTGGGCCACCACGAGGCCGCTGTCCGGCCATCCGGTGAGGGCGGCGGAGGGCAGCGGGCCGAGCAGCAGGCGTTCGTAGACGTCCCGCGCCTCGGACACCGGGGGCAGATGGGCCGGGCCGTCGGGCAGGCGGTGCAGGTAGCGCCACAGGGCGTGGCGGGCCGCCCGGCCGGAGGCCGCCGCCGTGTCGGCGGCCTCGGCGGCGCCGAGCGGGCGCAGCCCGGCCGCCTCGGCGAGGTCCAGCAGCAGCACGGTCCGCTCCGCGCCGGCTCCGCCGTCCAGCAGCCGGTCCCGCAGCGCCTCCTCGGCCCACGCGGGGCCGTGCCGCCGTACCGTGGCCGGCCACATCTCGGTGAGGACGGCGGTCAGGAACGGCCCGCCCTCGCCGTGGGCGAGCAGCGCGTCGGGGGTCAGCGGGACGTCCAGCCGGCAGGCCCGGCGCAGCGAGGCGACCGTCGCGTCCTCCCGGCCGGGCAGCCCGGAACCGCCCGGCCGCAGCAGGCGGGGCAGCGGACCGTACTCGGCCTCCAGCAGGCACGCGAGGGCGCCGGGGCGGGCGGGGTCCGGGTCGGCCGGGCCCGCTGCGGCGGCCCGGTACGCCGGTGCCCCCGCCCCGGTGAAGAACGCGGTCCGGGCCGCCACCAGCGGGTCCCGCTCGGCACCGGGCTGCGCCGGGCCGACGCCCGGCAGCGGCGGCGGGGCGGGAACGGGCGGGGCGACGGACACGGGGCCTCCTCGGTGCGGTCGGTACGCGTGTGTTTCGCCCGCCCTTCCCGGCACGGATGCACCGGCCGGTGTGGACCCGCGCGGCCGGCGTCCCGCATCCGTCCGCCCTGCGCCGGGTGAACACGGAACATGCCGCGCATCGTGATCGTCAGCCCTCCGTTCCACTCCCACGCCGCTCCCCTGTCCGCGCTGGCCGCGGCGCTGGCGGCGGACGGTGCCGAGGTGTTCTTCGCGTGCGCTCCGGCGTTCGAGCCGCTGGCCGACCGGGCGGGGGCCGGCTTCGTGCCGCTGACGGTGACGCGCAACGCCAACACCGGTGTGGCGGAGCGGACCGACCAGGCGGCGCGGGAGGCGGCACGTCTGGGCGAGTTCCTCACGGCCACCCGGCACGGCCCCGTCGAGACCCTGCTGACCCAGGCCCGGCACCGGCGCGCGGACATGCTCGCCGACCCGGAGGGCGTGTACGAGGACCTGCGGGAGCTCGACCGGCGGCTGCGCCCCGACTGGTACGTCGTGGACCAGCTCGCCTACGCGGCCACCCTCGCCCTGCACTGCCTGGGCGTGCCGTACGCGTCGTACTGCCCGGGTCATCCGAGCTATGTGCTGTCCGGCCCCGAGGCCTTCTTCGGGCTGCCCCGCGACTGGCCGGACGCGGTCCGCCCGGCACCGTCCCGGCTGGCCGCGCTGGACACCGCCGTACGGGACAACGACCGGGCCTTCACCGGTCTGTTCGCCGCCTTCGCCCGGGACCGCACGCCGCCGGCGCCCGCCCCGGGCCGCGCCTTCGCGCTGACCTCCGCGCACGCCGTCGTCTACGCCTACCCCGCGCTGCCGTGGCTGCCCGCACGGCCCGGCGGGCCCGTCCACCTGTTCGCCGGGCACATGGCGGGAGCGGACGGGCCGCTGGACGCCGACTGGACACGCCGTGTGAAGGAGCTGCGCGAGCGGGCGGAGCGGGTCGTGCTCGTGGCGTTCGGGACCTTCCTGTCGGCCCGCGACGACGTGCTGCGCACCGTGGTGTCGGGGGTGCTGGACGGCATGGACGACACGGCCGTCGTGGTGGCGGCGGGAGCCCGCGCGGACGCGCTCGCCGATCTCGCGGGCGACCGGGCCGTGGTGGTGCCGGCGGTTCCGCAGCGGCAGCTCCTGCCGCACGTGGACGCCATGGTCCACCACGGCGGCGCCAACTCCTTCACCGAGTGCCTGCGCGCCGGTGTGCCCGCCCTGGTCCTGCCGATGTCCAGCGACCAGTTCAGTGTGGCGAGGGACGCGGAACGGGCGGGCGTCGGCGTGGTCCGCGACCCGAACGCGCTGCGCGCGCCGGACGTCATGGACGCGCTCGCGGAGGCCATGGAGGGCCCGGTGCGCCGCCGCGCGAGCCGCATGGCGCGCGACCTCCGCCGCTACGGCCCCGCGTGGGCGGCCGGGCGGCTGGTGGCCGCCATGGAGAAGGCCGCGGGGACGGCCGGGGAGGCCGCCGGGGAAGCCACCGGGGAGGCGGCCGGGGAGGCGAGGCGGCCGCGTTCCCGCTGAGCAGGGCCGTACTCGCGGAGCGCGCGCCGCGGCCCGCCCGGTCCTCGGTGCAACCGCGGGGCGGGTCCCGGCCGAAACCCCTGTGAAGGACGAGGACGGAGTGCGGGCGCGCGTCGACGGCGGAGGAGGACTCGTATGGGTGAGCGGCAACCGGCGCGCCGGACGACGGGACGGGCACCGCGGACGGCGGCCAGGGACGCCGAGGCGCTCACCCCGGTGCCGCCGCGCCCCGTGCGGCACGTGCTGTTCCGGCAGTTCTGGCGCGACCTGGTGTTCCTGCACTGGGAGGCCGACCCGTTCGACGTCGCCCGCCTGCTGCCGCCGGGGTGCGTGCCGGACCTGTACCGCGGACGCGCGTACGCGGGGCTGGTCTTCTTCCGCATGGAGGACCTGGCGGTCGGGGCGGGTCCGCCGCTGCCCTGGATCGGGGCGTTCAACGAGGTCAACGTGCGCCTGTACAGCAGGGACGCGCTCGGGCGGCGCGGTGTGGTGTTCCGCTCGCTGGACTGCGACCGGCTGCTGCCGGTCCTGACCGCGAGAGGGGGCTTCGGGCTCCCCTACCGCTGGTCGCGCATCACACGGCAGTGGCACGGGCGGCGGCTGCTGTACCGGACGCGGGGCCGCCGCGCCGACGCGCCGGGCGGCCACGTGTGGGCGGAGATCGGGGACGAGGTGATCGCCCCGGGCCCCCTGGACGAGTTCCTGACCAGCCGCTGGGGGCTGCACGAACGCGGCTGGGGCCGCACCTACTACTGGCCGAACGTCCACCCCCGGTGGACGTTCCGGCGCTGCGACCCGCTCTCCTGGGACATGTCGTCCCTCCTGTCCGCCGCGGGGCTCGAACCCCTGCGCGCGCAGCCGGACAGCGTGCTGTACGCCCCCGGGGTCCCGGTGCGCTTCGGCCTTCCCACGCCACTGCCGCCGGAAGGAAGACGGTCATGAACATCTCCGGTTCCCGCGTCCTGCTGCCCGGCGCCTCCGGCGCGATCGGCTCGGCCCTTGCCGTCCGGCTGCACCGCGGCGGCGCCCGCCTCGCCCTCGCGGGCCATGACGCGGAACGGCTACGTCGCGTGTCGGAGGCGTGCGCGGGCGCGCCCGTCTTCCGCTTCGACGCCTACGACCTGGACCGCTGCGCCCGGGCGCCGGGCTGGGCGGCCGGTGAACTCGGCGGGCTCGACGCGGTGGTGGTCTGCGTGGGCGTCGCGGGCTTCGGACCGGCCGACACGGTGCCCGACGCGGTCGCCGAGCACCTGTTCACGGTGAACGCCCTGGCTCCGCTGGCGTTCCTGCGGGCCGCACTGCCCCGGGTCTCCCCGTCCGGGGTGCTGGCCGCCGTCACCGGTGTCGTGGTGGACGCGCCGCCGGCGGGCATGGCCGACTACGCGGCCGCCAAGTCGGCGCTCGCGGCCTGGCTCACCGCGGTGCGCCGCGAGCGGCGGCGCACCGGCACGGCCGTCCTCGACATCCGCCTGCCGCACGTGGAGTCGGGCTTCGCGGCGCGCCGGGTGGTGGGGGAACCGCCGCGGCTGCCGCGCGGCCTGACGGTCGACGAGGCCGCGGACCGCGTCGTCGCGGAACTCATCGGGCGGAAGGCGGAGCACACCGGCCGGGAGGCGGAACTCACCGGCCGGGAGGCGGAGTTCACCGGCCGGGAGGCGCAGCCCACCGGCCGGGGAGCGTGAGCGCGAAGGCTCACACGGGGAGGTCCGCCCAGACGGTGTGGCCCGCGCTGGTGCGCCGGTCTCCCCAGGCGAGGCTGACGGAGTCCACGAGATACAGCCCCCGGCCCCGCTCGGCCAGCGGGTACGAGGGGTGCCGCCACCGGGCGCGTACGGCCTCGGCGTCGAACCCGGGACCGCCGTCGGCGACCTCCAGGCGCATCGCCGGCGCGCCCGCCCCATCGGTGCGCAGGGTGACGGCGACACGCACGGGCGGCGTCCCGTGACGGTGGGCGTTGGCGAACAGTTCGGTCAGCACCAGGCAGGCGTCGTCGCTCACGGCGTCGGCTCCCCAGTCGCCCAGCTGCCTGCGCAGCCCGTCCCGCAGCGCGACCAGCGGGCCGGCCTCACCGGGGATCCGGGGGCAGTCGTATGCACCGTTCATGGGCCATCTCCTCCCATGAGTGATCCGTTGCCGCCGGGGCTCCGGATGGGTGGCGCGGGGAAAACGGCGTGAATTGTGCGGGCCCGTCCCCTGGACGGGGAGGTGTGCCGCGTCCCCGCGCCTCAGCGTCCGTCGAGGTCCCGCAGCACCTCCCTCGCCGCCCGGGCGCCGGAGGCGAGCGCACCCTGCACCGATCCGGTGCCGCGGTGGTCGCCGCAGACATACCGGCCGGGGGCCGTGCGGCAGGTCCGGGTCAGCGGCCAGGGCGGCGGCATGGCGGGCAGCGCGCCGTCGACGGTCCGCACGGTCAGCAGGTCCCAGGCGGTGGCGTCGGTGCCGTACATCTCGGACAGGGCCGCGGCCACGGCCGTCCGCACGGGCCCGTCGTCGCCGCCCAGCACCGACGTGGCGACGAGGGCGCTGCCGCGCGGGGCGTACTCGGACGCGACGTCGCTGAGGACGCAGGTGTTCAGGACGCGGCGGCGGGTGTCGACCAGCAGGACGGGCCGGTCCAGGGGAGAGCACGGCGCGACGTGGTAGTAGGTGGTGACCGTGCGGTGCGCGGGCACGTCCAGGCCGGGCAGCAGCTTCGCGGCGGCGCCGGCGCCCGTCGCCACCACGACCGCGCGGGCCGGGACCTGCGTGCCGTCCGCCGTGAGCACGCCCTCTCCCGTGATCCGGTCGACCGGCGTGCCCAGCCGGACGGTGCCCTCGGGCAGCGCGGCGGCCAGGGCGCGCGGGACGGACTGCACGCCGAAGGCGGGCAGGCACAGGGAGCCGCGCAGCATGCTGCGCCACACCAGGTGGAACACCCGGCTGGAGGTCTCCAGGGCGTCCTCGAGGAAGACGCCCGACACGAACGGCCGGAAGAAGCCCTCGACGAACGCCTCGGAGAAACCGGCCTCGGCCAGCGCCGTGCGCGTGGTGCGCTCGGGCGCGTGCTTGAGCGCACGGGCCGGGCCGAGCCCGTCGCGGGCGCCGAGCACGGCCAGCGCGGCCACGTCGCGCGGGCGGGCGAACCGCCCGGACAGCAGCGAGGCCACCGTGTCGGGGCGGCGCCGCGGGTCGGCCAGCAGCACGCGCCGTTCACCGGTGTGCACCAGGACACCCGGCAGGAAGGCGCGCGGCGCGAGGAACCGGGCGGGCAGGCGGCGGCGCAGCTGCGGATAGGCCGGGTTGACGACCTGGAAGCCCCGGTCGACGGTGAAGCCGTCGAGGCGGTCGGTCCGCATCCGCCCGCCCACCGCGTCCCCGGCCTCCAGCACCGTGACGCCGAGCCCGGCGGCGGCCAGGTCGTGCGCGCACGCCAGCCCCGCCACTCCGGCGCCCACCACGACGACGTCCGCGCCCGCGCCCACCACGGCCACCACCTCCCGTATGCGTGTGCTCCCCCCGGGGTGCTTCCCCGCAGGCCCCCGCCGCGGATGCGGGGAAGCACCCGAACGGGGGACGCACCGCCGCCGGCCGCATCCCGCACCGCTCCGGCGGGCGAAACCTCTCCCGAGTGAACCCACCGCGAGTGATCCACCGGAAGCGGCGGCGGGCCCGCGCGCGACACGCGTGCGCGGCCCGCCCCGGCACCCCACGGAAGGCCCCGCCATGACCACCCCCCACTGGCTCTTCGGCGACCAGCTCGGCCCGCACTTCCTCACCCCCTCCGCTGCGGACGGCGGCCCCGGCCGCGGCGCGCCCGTGGTGATGATCGAGGCGCGGTCGGTCTTCCGGCGCAGGCGCTTCCACCGCGCCAAGGCCCATCTGGTGCTCTCCGCGATGCGGCACCGCGCGGCGGAGCTGGGCGAGCGGGTGACGTACGTACGGGCGGAGACCTACCGCGAGGGCCTGCGCCGCGCGGCGGGCGACGGGCCGGTGACCGTGTGCCACCCCACCTCGTACGCGGCGCTGCGTCTGGTGCGTTCGATGCCCCGGGTGCGGGTGCTGCCCGCCCGCGGCTTCCTGGTCGGGCAGCAGGAGTTCGCGGGCTGGGCCGAGGGGCGGGAGGGGCGGCTGCTCCAGGAGAACTTCTACCGCTGGGTGCGCGAGCGGCACGACCTGCTGATGGAGGGCGGCCGCCCGGCGGGAGGCAGGTTCAACCACGACCACGCCAACCGCGAACCCCCGCCGCGCGGCGCCACCGCGCTGGACGTGCCGGGGCCGTACCGGCCGCGCGAGGACGACATCGACGCCGGGGTGCGCGAGGACCTGGACCGGTGGGAGCGTGAGGACGGGGTGCGGTTCGTCGGCCGGGACGGTCCCCGCCGCTTCCCCGCCACCCGGCGCGAGGCCCTGACGGCCCTGCGCCGTTTCGTGACGCACCGCCTGGCCTCCTTCGGGCCGCACGAGGACGCGATGCTGGCCGGCGACCCGGTGCTGTCCCACAGCCTGCTGTCGTCCTCACTGAACCTGGGGCTGCTGCACCCCGCCGAGTGCGTGGAGCGGGCCGAACGCGCCTGGCGGGCAGGCGGCGTTCCCGTCAACAGCGCCGAGGGCTTCGTACGGCAGGTGGCGGGCTGGCGGGAGTACGTCTGGCAGCTGTACTGGCACTTCGGCGAGGACTACCGCAACGGCAACGCCCTCGGCCACTCCCGCGAACTGCCCTCCTACTTCACGGAGCTGGACGCCGACGCGGTCACCGCCCGCTGCCTGTCCAGGACCCTCGCCCAGGTCCGCGACACCGGCTGGACGCACCACATCCCCCGTCTGATGGTGCTCGGCAGCCACGCCCTGCAACGCGGCTGGGACCCGGCCGCGGTGACCGACTGGTTCCACCGCTGCTTCGTCGACGGCTACGACTGGGTGATGCTGCCGAACGTCATCGGCATGTCCCAGTACGCGGACGGCGGCCGGATGACCACCAAGCCGTACACCTCCGGCGGCGCCTACGTCCACCGCATGAGCGACCTGTGCGACGGCTGCGCCTACCGCCCCACCGAACGCACCGGCCCCCGCGCCTGCCCGTTCACCGCCGGGTACTGGACCTTCCTGCACCGCCACCGCCGCCTGCTCTCCGGCAACGCCCGCATGCGCCGCGCGATCCAGGGCCTGGACCGGCTGACCGACCTCGACGAGGTGCTGCGGGAGGAGGGGCGGTGGGAGAAGGGGACGCCGTGAGGAACGGGGCAGTCCGCCCTCCGCACTGCGCGAACGCTGACGTGCCATGCCGGGCGTGACCGTGCCGCCCGGCGAGGTGTGCCTCAGGCGGTGGTGGTGGCGGCGTCGGACTCGGGGTCCTGTACCGCCATGGCCCAGTTCCCCATGGCCTCCAGCACTTCGCGCAGCCCTTCGCCGAGAGGGGTCAGCGCGTACTCGACGCGCGGCGGGACCTCCGCGTACGTCGTGCGGGTGACGACGCCGTACCGCTCGAACTGGCGCAGCCGGCTGGTCAGGGTGTGCGGGCTGATGCCGGGCAGGGCGTCGCGCAGTTCGTTGAACCGGTGGGGGCCGCGCAGCAGCTCGCGCACGATCAGGGTGGCCCACGGCCCGTTGAGCAACGTGAGGAACCGGGCGACGCCGCACTCGGGCAGACAAGGATCAGTCACTTTTCTGACGGTACTCCATTAGTGCAGTTGATGTAACTGGTGCATCGTGTGCACTAATGGCGCCATGACCTACGTGATCCATGGCTCCACCGGCGCCCAGGGCGCCCCCGTCGTCGCCGCTCTCACCGCCGCGGGCAAGCCCGTGACCGCCTTGACCCGCAACCCCGACGCCGTCGTGCGCGGCGCACAGCGCGTCGTGGCCGCCGGCTACGACTCCGCCGCGGAACTGACCGAGGCGTACCGCGGTGCGGACGGGGTGTTCGTCCACCTGCCGGTGGTCGCCGAGAAGGACCGCCTGACCTACGCGCACAACATCGTCGCCGCCGTCCGGACGGCCCGCCCGGCCCGCGTGGTGTTCTCCACCAGTGGCGCCCCGACCGGCCCCGGCACCGGCGGGGCGGCCGCGGAACTGGTCCGCGGCCTCGCGGACACCGGGGTGTCCTGTGCGGTGATCGCGCCCACGTTCTACCTGGAGAACCTGCTCATGCCCTACGTCGTCGACTCGGTCCGCGAACGCGGCGTGCTGCCCTACCCGATCCGCGCCGACCTCCCGGTCTCATGGGCGTCGCACCTGGACGTCGCCGACGCCGCGGTCGCCCTGTTCGACCGCCCGGACATCACCGGCGTGGTCACCGTCGGCCAGTACCCGGCGATCACCGGACCGGACCTGGCCGAGGCCTTCGGCACCCACCTCGGCAAGGACGTGACCTTCGAGCAGATCACCCCCGAGCAGTTCCGCGAGTCCGTGGCACCCCTGATCGGCGAGGGCCCGGCCGCGGACGTCGCCGCGGCCTACGCCGCCATGGGCGCCCTGGCGGACCGCTCGATCACCCCCGGGAACTCCGCCCGGAAACTGCTCGGCATCACCCCCCGCAGCACCGGACGGTGGCTGACCGACATCGGCCTCTGAGCACGGTCTCCTTCACGCCCTCGGCTTCACGCCCTCGCCTGGTGCCGGCGTTGTCGCCGCTGACGTAGACCGTCGGCAGGCCCTCGCCCGTCAGGGTGAAGCCGACGACCTCGCCGGCGACCGGCTCGACCTGCTCGCGCGGTCCAGGGCCGTGGACGGCGGGCACGCCGGTGACGGTGACGGTGCCGCCGTCAGGACGCTCCAGCTCGATCGACTCCCAGTCGGCCAGGCCCTTGGCCTTCGCCCCGAGGCGCTTGCCGCCGCCGGGTGTGGTGAGGGTGAGGGGGACGTCGGCGAGCAGGGCGCGGCCGGAGGTGTCGAGGTTGTCGGCGTGCTCGTCGTGCGAGAGCAGGACCACGTCGACGGGACGGACCTCGGCGGGTGCGGCGGTGGAGGGGGCGGTCTTGGTCAGGGTCGCTCAGGGCGAGACGTAGTCGCCCGGACCGTCGAAGGTCGGGTCGGTCAGGAAGCGCAGGCCGCCGTACTCGAACAGGGCGGTCGGGCCGCCGAAGACACGAACAGGGAACTGCCGGGCGTCGCACTGGGACATACCGCGTCCTCGTTTCCTCACGCATACATACAGCTTTTTCCGCGAGGCAACCGTAGGGCAGTCCTCACGGAAAAACGTAAGCGTTACCATGACCAGCAGGGATGAGAGGCTGCCCGACGCCATCGCGAAGACGGTCCTGCCCCCTGCCCCGGGCGCCGAGCGGTACCGCTCCCTGGACTTCGCCGACACCAGCGCGGCCCTCCCCGCGGGCCGGGGTTACGGCCTCCTAGCCGCGCCCGAGTGCGCCATGCGCTGGCTCACCGCGCACGACCTGACCACACCGGACGTGCGGTTGTACGAGGTGTGCGCCCAACGGATGCGCACCCTGCGCGGACACGTACGGGCCCTGTTCGCCGCACGCGTCGCCGGCACCACCCCGCCGGAGGACTCCCTGCACGCGGTAGGGGCCGCGAACCCGCTCCTGACGCGGCCTGACGCTCATCCGCTCGGCACCGCGGACTTCGGCACGGGCCGGGGCACAGGCGCCGGGCCGAGCTCCGTTTCCTGCCGGTGAGAGCTGCCCGAAGCGCTGCGGCCGGTCTGCCGGACCGGTGGTCACGACCGAGGCGATTATGTTCTTGCGACTGTTGCGCGGTCGGCGGAGACGGCCTTCCGGCCGGTTCCTGCGACTCGCCGAACTGGTAGCCGTTCCGCGCTGTCGAGATCGCCATGCTGATTTCCACTCCTCAACGCGCAACGATTACAGTCTGCGCCGCCTTGTGGAATTGCGGTCCGGGGCGATGGCCCATCAATTGCACCCGGCGACAGGGCACGCCACAATGAAGCGCGCACATGTCCCGCCGACCGGACAGGACGGCAATTTCGCCGAGCATTTACCGCACCCCCTCGAAAGGTGGGTTCCGCATGTTCGTCCCCAGCCATTACCGACAGCCGGACACGTCGTGGATGGTAGATCTGATGCGCTCCAACCCGCTGGCCCTGATGGTCAGCAACGGCCCTCCCGAGGCCGGGCCCTTCGCCACGCACCTTCCCGTCATCTTCGACCCGGAGGGTACGGAAGAGCCCGCCGAAGACCTCGCGGGCCTGCCACTGCTGGGACACCTGAACCGGGCGAATCCGCACTGGTCAGCGCTGGAGGACAAGGCGGTCGTGCTGCTGTCCTTCACCGGACCGCACGCCTATGTCTCGCCCACCGTCTACGACGTGACGCCCGCCGCGCCCACCTGGAACTTCACGTCCGTCCACGTGCACGGAGTGGTGGAGAAATTCGACTCCACCGAGGAAACCCTGGAGGTCGTTCAGGCCACCGTGCGGGCTTTCGAGACGAAATTCGGCAACAACTGGGACATGACCGATTCCCTCGACTATTTCCGCAAGATCGTTCCCGGCGTCGGAGCCTTCCGTATTCGTGTCACCAAAGCCGAGGGAATGTTCAAACTCAGCCAGGAGCAGGAACCGGAGATTCGCGACCGCGTGGTCCAGTCGTTCGCCGGGCGCGGCTGCACCCGGCACGCACAGACCGCCACGCTCATGAGCCGCCTGCCCTGACGGTGCCCTTTGACGCGAGGGGTCCGCATCCCTCCCGGATGCGCGGACCCCTCGACGGCCGGTGCCGGCGAACCGTCACTCCACGACGGCCTGCCTCATGGCGCCCTCTTTCAGCACGCGGTCGGCCGCGGCGTCGAGGGTGTGCATCACCCACTCCGCCAGTTCGGCGCCGGACTGCTCCGCCGCCTTGTGCCACCACTGGAGCCGGTTGTCGGGCACGGCGAGGCGGCGCGTCGACGCCTCGGCGGCGTCCGCGACGGGCGGGGTGCCGTCGCGCTGGGCGCGGATGGCGTTGCGCAGTTGCTTGGTGCTCCATTTCATTCGCTCCGCGCGGTCCAGCCAGGTCTCCTGCTCCTCGACGGGCAGGGACGCCAGTTCGGCGTGGTGCTGGAAGCTGAGCGCCGAGCGTCGGCGATGCAGTTCGAACCGGCGGGACACCCAGGCATAGTTGCGCAGCGTCTGATACTGGAGGCCGGCGGCGCGAATGCCTCGCTCGTAGCGGTCGGCGTAGTGGTCCTTGCCGTATACCAGCCAGTCACCCAGCCACCATGACGACGAGTTGAGCAGGCCGGAGAGCTGGCGTCCGGCCCGCTCCCACTCCTCGAAGGCGAGTCCTGCGGGTATGTGCAACCCCACGTTCGTGGTGAGCACCTGATCGCGGCGCGACTCCGGCGCTCCGGCACCCCGCGTTCTCTGCGCGGCCCGGCCGAACGGCTGCGCCCTGGAGCCTTCGACTTCCTTGACCTGATTTCTCATCACGCCCTCCATAACAACGCGCGTATCAGCCGTACCGGTTCGCGGTGGCTCCTCATTGCATACAGAAAGCGTTCACCCCGTTTTTATCGGACAGCACCGAAATCAGCGGCCACGGCACGGCGTCAGGGAGAGAGACCCTGATCAAACCGAGCCCTGCGTACGACACCCCGGACAGTCCCGGGGGGCCGGCCGCCGCGCTACCGAGTAGATCCCGACACTGGATACAAGTTCAAGGATCTTGGCGCCATCGAGCACGACTTTGCGGAGTTCGAGCCTCCCTAGGATGTCAAAGGTCTAGTCCACTGAGTGGCGCGTTCCGAGTGGACCGCCGGGTTCTGCTGCACGTCGCGCGGCGCGGCGACCGCGGCCGATCCCGCCGCGGCAGATGGCGATTCGCCGCGAATGATCCAAGAAAGCCCAGTGCAGAGACGTTTGGAGGGAGGCGGCGCCCGCTCCGGCGGAAAACGGACGTGGCCGCCCGCCCCGGTCGGCAGCCGGAGCGGAATCCAGTCATCCACCTGGGCTCCGGCGCCCTGCAGGCTTGCGCCACCACAGGCGCCAATACAAGCCAGGGCCCCACCGGGGAGTGGCGCCATTGCGACACTCCGCTTAGACTGCGCCGCATCAACGCTCAGTAACATCGGGGGAGTTATTGCGGCATGGATATGGCTTATACATGCGCGTCACCAAGATCAAACATTGCCCCTGGCGGCAGCAATTCCGCATTGCCACTGGCTGATTTCAGCGCAATGATCTTCCGCAGTTTACGTCGGGCCGATCAACGGAAGTGGGCCTACACCTATCTGAACGGTCTGCTGATCACGCCCGGGAAGAAATCGGTGCGCCGGCTCGCGGCCACCACCTCGTGCGATCCGTCCGTCGCGCAGGCGCTGCGCCAGTTCGTCAGTCTCAGTCCCTGGGACTTCGACGCGGTCATGGAGGAACTGACGCACTGGGTGGAAGGCCACAGGTCCCAGCCGGTGTGGAACATCGGCCGGGCGGTCCTGCCCAAGCGCGGCAACCGCTCGGTGGGAGTGGACCGGTACTTCGACCTGGAGTCGGGCCGCACCCTCAACTGTCAACTGGGGCTGGGGTCGTTCCTGTCCGTGGGTGCCCTCCAGTTCCCCGTCGACTGGAGTCTGTACTTGTCGCCGTCCTGGGTGGAGGACCCCGGCCGACGCAGCGATGCGCGCATCCCCGACTCCGAGCAGTACCGGCCGCTGTGGGCGCTGGCGCTCCGTCTCGTCGACCGGCTGGCGGCCCGGACACCGTCGTCGTCCCCCGTCGTCGTGGCGGACATGGGCGACGAGCCGGACGTGCGGTACCTGCTGAGCGGACTCGCCAAGCGGCGGTGCGACTTCGTCGTGGCGGTGCCCCCGCACCTCCCCGTGGTGCCCGTCGGCAACCTGGCGGCCGCGCCCCCGCCGGTCAGCGCGAGAGCCAGGCTCTCGGCGCAGAACACGGAGCCGGCCGTTGTCACCGCACCCGACGGGCGGCAACGCGCCGCGCGTTTCCAGACCTCGCTCGTCCATGTGCCCGGGCCGTCGCAAGCCCATTCCCCCGGCCCGCCCTACCGCCTGTTCACCGAGGTGCGCGAGCCCTCCGTCACCGGTCCGCTGTGGATCACCAGCCTCGCCCATCAGGGCCTTCCCGAGGTCGCCTCGATCGCCGCCGCGCACACCGGGACGGCGACCGCGGTGGCGTCCCTGGAGCGGGACTTCGGACTGCTCGACTTCGAGGGGCGATCGTTCCCCGGCTGGCACCACCACATGGCCCTCGTCTCCGCCGCCTACACCTACCGGCATCTCAGCGCACCCGCCGCGGCCTCCTGCCCCCACGAACGGTGCGGAGCGGCCGGGCAGGCGCCGTAGCGCCGGGGCCGGCCGCCGCGTCCTGCCCGTGGGGCCTGTCCGGTACCGGACAGGCCCCACGGCGGGTCAGCGGCTGTACTCGGGTTCCTGGGCGGGCCGCGGGTGGGGCGGGGCACCGAGTCGGCGCGAGAGCTTCCCGCCCTCCACGTCCATGTCGGGCAGTACCCGGTCGAGCCACTTCGGCAGCCACCAGGCGCGGTCGCCGAACAGGGCGAACAGGGCCGGGATGATGGCCATGCGCACCACGAAGGCGTCGAAGAGCACGGCGAGGGCCAGCCCCAGGCCGACCATCCTCACGAAGTCGTTGTCCTCCATGACGAATCCGGAGAACACACTCGTCATGATCAGGGCGGCAGCGGCGACCACCCGTCCGCTGTGCCGGAAGCCGGTGACGACGGCCTGGTGAGTGGACTCGCCGTGGACGTAGGCCTCGCGCATCCGCGTCACCAGGAACACTTCGTAGTCCATGGCGAGGCCGAAGACCACACCGATCATGAAGATCGGCATCGTGCTCATGATGGGCCCCGGCTGGTCCACGCCCACGATGTCGGCGAACCACCCCCACTGGAAGATCGCCACGACCACGCCGAGTGCCGCGGAGACGGACAGCAGGAAGCCGAGGGCTGCCTTCAGCGGTACGAGGAGCGAGCGGAAGACGAGGATCAGCAGGACGAAGGCGAGGCCGACGACGAGCGCGAGGTACGGCACCAGCGCGTCGTTGAGAGTCCTGGAGAAGTCGATGAACATGGCCGTCTGCCCGCTCACCAGTACCTCGGCGCCGTCGGCCCGCCCGAAGTCGTGCAGGTCGCCGCGCAGGGTCTTCACCAGCTCTTCCGTCGTGCCCTCCGTCGGCCCGGTCTCGGGTACGACGTTGACGATGGCGGTGTCACCGGCCTCGTTGGGCGTGGGCGAGCCCACCTGGGCGACACCGGGCCTGTCGGCGAGTTCACCCGCGACGTCATCGGCCACGGCCTTGGCGTCCTCGGCCTCGACGGTCACCAGCAGAGGGCCGTTGAAGCCGGGGCCGAAGGACTCCGACAGCATGTCGTAGGCCTTGCGCTGGGTGGTGTCGGGAGCCATCGTGCCCTCGCCGGGCAGACCCAGTTCCAGCCTGGTGGCGGGCGCGGCGACGGCGCCGAGGCCGAGCACACCGAGCAGCAGGACGGCGGCGGGGCGGCGCAGGACGAGCACGGCCCAGCGGGCTCCGAGGTTCGGACGCCGCAGCGCCGCCCGCTTCTCCTCCTTGCGGCGCTGACGAGCGCTCAGGGGCTTGCCCGCGATCCGCTTGCGGTCCCGGCGGGGCAGCACCCGGTACGGGGCGAAGCCGAGCAGCGCGGGCACGAGCGTGACGGCCACGAGGACCGCGATGGCGACGGTGCCCGCAGCGGTGAGGCCCATCTTGGTCAGCATCGGGACATTGACGACGGCGAGGCCGGCGAGGGCGACGATGACGGTGAGGCCGGCGAAGACGACGGCGGAACCGGCGGTGCCGACGGCCCGTCCCGCGGCTTCCCTCCGGTCCCAGCCCTCGGCCATCTCGGCGCGGTAGCGGGAGACGATGAAGAGGGCGTAGTCGATACCGACCGCCAGGCCGATCATCATGGCCAGCGTGGTGGTCGTCGAGGACAGACCGAGGGTGCTGCCGAGCGCGCCGATCGCCGAGATGCCGATGCCGACGCCGATGAGGGCCGTGATCAGAGGCATGCCTGCCGCCACCAGCGAGCCGAACGTCAGGACCAGGATGACTGCGGAGACGCCGATGCCGATGAGTTCGGCCGTACCTCCCAGGGCCTGGTCCACGGGAACCGCGTCACCGCCCATTTCCACCGTCAGCCCGTCCGCCCGGGCATCGGCGGCGGCCTTGAGCAGCGCGTCGTGCGCCCGGTCCGAGACCTCGGCGGCGGCGACGTCGTAGGTGACGACGGTGTAGGCCGTCGTGCCGTCCTCGCTGACGGCACCCCCGGCGAAGGGGTCGGAGACCCGCACGACTTCCGGGGCCTTGGACAAGTCGGCGACGAGGGCGGCGACCTCCTTGCGCGGCCCGGCGTCGGAGATCTTGCTGTTCTCCGGTGCGCGGACCACCACCCGGGCCGAGGCGCCGTCGGCGCTGGCCGCCGGGAACTTCTCCTTCAGCAGGTCGAAGGCCTTCTGGGACTCCGTGCCGGGCATGGAGAAGGTGTCGGCGGGCGGGGCGGGTGCGGTCGAAGCGGCGAAGGCGGCACCGCCGAGGGCGAGCAGCCACAGCAGGACGACGACGCCTCGTCGCCGGAAGGCGAACCGGCCCAGTTTGTACAACAGGGTAGCCACGGTGAATCAACTCCAGGTGGGTCAAGGGAAACCAGGTGAGCAAAGAGCGGTTCCGTCGTCTCGGGCTCCGCCTCGGTCAGGGCGGCCCGGTCCGACCGGGTGAGGGGGCGGCGCGCTGGTGCTCCGGTCCCGTGCTGGTCCGGGTCGTGAAGAGCGGCACGGCGCACAGCGCGATCACCGGTAGCGCGCCCAGCAGGGCACGGGGTCCGAGTTGCGCGAAGAGGGCGAGGAGCAGAAGCGCCACGGCCATGACGGGCAGGGCACTGTGCCGCCACAGCCGGCCGCCGCAGGGCTCCCCGCCGGCAGCCACCCCCACCGCGGGAACGGCGCGGCCCGCGGGTGGTGCGGGCTGCCGACCGTCACCGGTGAGCGCGGCGAAGGCGTCCTCGATGCCGGGGCTGTGCACGGACAGCCGACGGGGAACGAGGCGGGCGTCGTCCAGTACGTCGAGGACGGCGCGCACCAGGCCGGCGCTGCCGTCGCCGGGGATCTGCAGGCTGAGCGCGGTGGGATCGAGCTCGGCGGTGTGCAGGCGGAACAGCCCGGCCGCGGTGGCGAGATCGGCAGCGGTGGCGAAGTACAGCCGGATGTGACCCCCGGGCACCAGCCGTAGCAGTTCCTCCCGGGTGCCCTCCGCGACGAGCCGGCCCCGGTGCAGCACGCCGATCCGGTCGGCGAGGCGGGCCGCCTCGTGCGGGGAGCGCGTGGTGAACACGACGGCGGCGCCGTCGGCGGCGAGATCGCGCACGACCCTGCGCACGAGGCGGCGGCCCACCGCGTCCAGGCCCTCGGTGGGTTCGTCCAGCAGGGCGACCTCCGGTTCCCCGGCCAGCAGCATCGCCAGTGCCAGCCGGCGCCGCAGGTCGCCGGAGAGGGCGGCCGCGGGTGAGGTCGCGACCGACGTCAGTCCGAGCTGTTCGATGAGGCCGGCGGCCCTGACACGGGCACGGGGCGCCGGGAGCCGCCGCAGAGCCGGGGTCAGGAGCAGGTTCTCGTCGGGGGTGAGGCGGCCGTCCACCGCGGGGGCCCTGCTGAGGAGCCCGGTCGCGGCACGCAGGGGATGCGCCTCGGTCCCGGGGTCGTACCCGGCGATCCGTATGCGGCCGCCGTCCGCGGGGGTGTGGGCCGCAAGGACGCGCAGGGCGGTGGTCTTGCCGGAGGATCCGGTGCCCAGCAGCGCGAAGGTGGTGCCGTGCGAGACGGTCAGGTGGAGGCCGTCGAGGGCGGTGCGCCGCCCGTACGCCTTGCGCAGCCCGCGCACCAGGACGGCCGGCGTGCCCGTGCCGGACGGGCCGGGGACGGCCTGGTCGGCGGTCATGCCTCCCCCCTGCCGGTGAGCAGGGGAAGGAGCCGCGGCCCGGACACCTCCGACGAGGCCAGGAAGACGGGCGGGTTGTCGGGGTCGGTGCGCAGCCGGGGGAAGCGGTCCAGAAGGGCGCCGAGCGCGATCCTGCCCTCCAGCCGGGCCAGCGGGGCGCCCAGGCAGAAGTGGATGCCGCGGCCGAAGGCGAGATGGGGGTTGGGATCACGTGCGGGGTCGAACACGTGCGGCCGGGAGAAGACGTTCTCGTCGCGGTTGGCCGCGCCCAGCCAGAGCGCGACGATCTGGCCCGGTGCGAGCCGGTGCCCGCCCAGTTCGACGTGCTCGGTGACGACTCGGTGGAAGACGGCGAAGGGGGTGATCAGACGTAAGGACTCCTCGATCACGGCGGGGATGCCGCTCCGGTCGGCACGCAGCCGAGCCGTGTGTTCGGGGTGCGCGTCGAGGCAGAGGGCGGCGTTGCCGAGGAGCAGGGCGGTGGTGACGTATCCAGCGAGGAACAGCAGTTCCACGAAGGCGGTCAGGGCCGTGTCGCTCAGTCGTTCCCCGTCGATCTCGGCGTGGACGAGTCGGCTGAGCAGGTCGCCTCCGGGGTGCCGGCGACGTTCGTCGATGTGCGCCGCGAAGTACTCGGTCATCCGGCGCGACAGGTCGTACGCGGCGTCGACGTGCCGGTTCTGTTCGGGGTTGCCGCCGACCGAGGGCGGCTCGGTGCCCGGGAACAGCTCGCCTGCCCAGTGCCGGAACAGGTCACGGTCCCCGCTCGGTACACCGAGGAGACAGGCGATGACGGTGATGGGCAGCGGCTGGGCGAAGTCCCCTATCAACTCGATCTCGTCCCGGTCGCCCACGGCGTCGAGCAGCTCGCGGGTGAGCGAGGTGATGCGCGGCTCCAGTGCGGCGACGGCCCCCGGGGTGAAGGTTCCGCCGACGAGTCGGCGCAGGGCGCGGTGCTCGGGCGGGTCGAGCTGGGTGAGCATGCCGCTGGAGTCGTAGTCGTCGGGCTCCGGCAGGAAGTGCCGGTTCGTGTCGGACGAGAACACGCCGGGGTCGGAGAGCACCCGGACCGTCTCGTGGTGGCCGTAGACGTTCCACACACCCCGGCGCTCGTCGAAGCGGACCGGTCCGGCGGGCCGGTCACCGCGGAGCCAGAAGTGCTGTTCGGGCACTCCCCATCCGTCGGCGAGCCGGGCGATCGGAGTACGCGGCAATCGCGGAGGAGCCATAGCGCCATCATGACATCACGTGGCGCCATAACCAAGTCGACGCCGGTCATGATGGCGCACAGTGTGCGATGCGAGGCCGAAAGCGCACGGCTCCCCTTCCACGCAGGGAGACGGTTGACGCCGAGACAACCGCACATCAGCGCAACGAGAGACAGGCGAGTCAGAGTGACGCCATTGTGGGGCCGCGCGGCAGATCGGCTGGCGCCGTACGGAGACGTGCGACGGCCCGGGTCCTCGGCGAACCAGGACCCGGGCCGTCGGGAAGCCGTCGGGGGCGGAATCAGCCCAGTCGTTGGCGGATCAGCTCCGCCACCCGGCTCCAGTGGGAGGCGAGGTAGAAGTGCCCGCCCGGCAGGACCGTCAGCTCGTGCGTCCCGGTGGTGTGGGTGGCCCAGTCGCGCGCCTCCGCCGGCGTCAGCTGGGGGTCGTCGTCGCCGGTGAGGACGGACAGGGAGCACCGCAGCGGCGGTCCCGGCGTGTACCGGTAGGTCTCGGCGGCCCGGTAGTCGGCCCGCATCGCCGGCAGGATCAGCTCCAGCAGCTCCGGGTCGCCGAGGATCCGGGCGTCCGTGCCGCTGAGCCGGGCAAGGTGCGCGATCAGCACGTCGTCGTCCGCCCGGTGGATGCCTTCGTCACGGATCATGCGCGGCGATCGCCGACCCGACACGATCAGGGCCGTCGGCCCGCTCCCCTCCGCCTCGAGCCGCCGCGCCACCTCGAAGGCCAGGGAGGAGCCCATGCTGTGGCCGAAGAGGGCGAGGGGGCGGTCCTGCCACTGACGCAGCTCCTCCACGACGGCGTCGGCGAGGGCCGGGATGCTGTCCACGCACGGCTCGCCACGGCGGTCCTGGCGCCCCGGGTACTGGACGGCGAGCACTTCGGCGGCCGGTGCCAGGGCGGCCGAGAGCGGGAAGTAGAAGGAGGCCGCGCCGCCGGCGTGCGGGAAGCAGACCAGCCTGGGCGCGTCGGCGTGCGCGCGGTGGAACAGCCGCAGCCATCCGGTTCCGGCCGCCGGCACGGCGGGGTCCGTCGCTGTCTCGCTCATGTGGGTCCTCTCGTCCCGACCGCCGTACGGTCTCGTCGTCCGCTCGTCTCGTGTGCGCCCCCGGTCGCCGGGAGCCGCAACGCCCGTGATCGGGCCGGTCAGCACCGCACGACGGTGCAACCCCAGTGCATGCCGCGGCCCATGCCGGCCAACGCCACCAGGTCTCCGTCTCGCAGGTCGCCCGAGGCGATGTGGTGGGGCAGCGTGAGGAGATGGTCCGCCGCGCCGAAATGGCCGTGCTCCAGCGAGAAGTCGAGGTTGGTGCGGTCCACGGGCACGTCGAGCCGCTCGGCGAGCGCGGTGAGCGACTGCCGGTTGTCGTTGAGCAGGACGACCCGGGCCAGATCTCCGGGGTCGGCACCGGCCCGCTTGCAGGCACGGGCGACAACCTCCCGCACCCGGTCGTTCATCAGGTCGATGAACGCCTCGAAACGGTCGGAGTCGTAGTCGAAGAACTCCATCATGTCCCAGGCGTCCCGCGCTGTCGGGCTCTCGTCGCCGGGGGCGAACGGCAGGGCCTCACCGCCCTGTTCCATCAGGAAGAAGTCGGCGTAGCGCCCGTCGGTGATCACCTCGCTCGCCAGCCAGCGGAACCGGTCGTGGCCGCGGCCCGCGACCGTGGCCGCCGCGCCGTCGGAGAAGAGCAGCGAGTGCGTCGCCATGCGGTTCCAGTAGGTCTCGCACGTGCGGTTCGCCCCGACGAACAGGGCCCGCCGGTAGTCCGGATGAGTCGCGAACCGGCCCGCGAGCGTGTCGAAGCCGGTGATGCCGCCGAGGCAACCCTGGCTGATCAGAACCGCCTCGGCGCGGTGGGCGCCCAGCCGTGCCTGGAGTTCGGCCGCCGGGTCCCAGTACAGGTACTCGGGGATGTCCGTGATGGCGAGCACCAGCAGGTCGAGGTCCGCCGGGTCGGTGCCGGACTCCTCCAGGGCACGGCGGGCCGCGGCCTCCGACAGGTCGGTGAGCCCGACGTCGTCCGCGGCACGGTGAACGGCGCGGTAGCCGTACGCCAGGACCCGCTCCACGTCAGGCGTGTACTGCGACACGATGTCGGCCACCGGAACGCGTTCCCCGGTCACCGAGCCGAACGACATCATCCCGAACACCGCAGCTCCCTCGTCATGGTCGGTCGCTCCCGTCGTCGAGCAGGGTCCGCAGCTGGTCCGGCTGCTCCAGGCGTGCCTTGAGGCGGGTGAGGAACAGGACGGCCTCCCTGCCGTTGATCACCCGGTGGTCATAGGCGAGGCCGAGATGCACGGTGCGGACCGCGGCCGGTGTGCCGTCCGCTCCCGCTCGGTACTCCTCACCGACGGCGCCCACCGAGACCATGCACAACTGAGGCCACAGCACGATCGGATGCACCAGGACGACGCCGGGGTCCGGGTTGAGCGAGACGGAGATGGCACCGCCGTCCAGTTCGGCGGCGGAGAAGTCCTGGGTCAGCGCCTTCATCCGGAAGTCCATCAAGGTGTCGGCGACGTCGGCGAGGGACCGCTCGGCCGCGTCGCGGACGACCGGCACGTACAACCCTCCGTCGGCGTCCACGGTGACCCCGACGTGCGGGGCGTCGGCGACGGCGACCGTGCGCTCGTCGACCAGCGAGCCGAAGAAGAGGGGGAACTCGTCGTAGGCCGCGGCCACCGCTTTGATCACCGCCTCGGCGAGTCCGAACGCCGCTCCGGTCTCCTCCTCCAGCCGGCCGAGCGCGTCCAGGGCGGCGTCCACCTCGGCCCGGATCACCGTGAAGCCGGCCGGTACCTCGCGATGGCTCTTGGCGACCACGGCAGCGGTGCCCTGCTGGACGCGGTCGAGCGTGTGGACGGCTGCCGGTCCCGGCACCCCGGCGGCGGGCACCGCGGAAGCGGCGGCGGGCACCGCGTCCGGCGCCCCGGTCCGGGGGGCCGGTGCCGCCTCGCCGGGAGGCTGCGGAAGGAGGCGGGCCAGGAGCGCGCCGACGCCCCGTTCCTCCCCCTCCGGCACGATCCGCTGGAGGTAACCGGAGACGGGCGCGGGGACGTCCTCGACCGCTTTGGAGGTCTCGAGGGACACGACGTCGGCGTCCTCGTCGACCCATGCGCCGTCCTCCACCAGCCATTCCACGACGAGGTAGGAGGTGTCGTTGTTGTTGAGCTTGGGCACGGTCAGCTCGACGCCCTCGGCCGCCTCTTCGCCGGGCCGGGCCCCGCTCTCGGTCCGCTCCCCGGCTCCGCCCTGCGGGGGGACGTCCCATCCGGCCGATGCCCGCACGGCGGCCTCGATGTGGTCGCGGCCCAGCAGCACCCGGCTCTCCAGGTGCGGAGCGGTCGGGATGATCGAGTCGGCGGAGTTCAGCAGGATCACCGGTCCGGTCAGCGACGACCAGATCCGTTCGTACAGCAGGCGCGCCACCTCCGCTCCCCAGGTGCCGCCCGCCGTTCCCTCCTCGACGACCGCGATCCGTCCCGCACCGGCGAGCAGCGGCAGCACCGGGTCCAGGTCCAGCGGGTACAGCCGGCTCGGGGTCAGCAGGTGCACCGACCGGCCGTGCCCGTCCCGCAGCGCGCGGGCGGCGTCCAGGGTTCGGTGGACCATGCCGCCCGGGGCGATCACGATGACGTCGGCGGTGCCGCGCTCCCCCTCGGGGAAGGTGTGCGCCCAGCCGGTGTCGGCTGTGCCCAGCATCTCGTAGCGGTAGCCGTCGCCGGCTCGGCCGTCCCGGTACATCCGCCGGGTGTAGAGCACCTTGTCCTCGAAGAAGACGGCGGGCACGCCCCGTTCCAGGGCGGCACCGAGCACGGCGCCGGCGTCGTGGTAGGGCGAGAGTTCGTAGAGGGCGAGGTTGGGGATGCCGACGAAGTGCTTCTGCGGGCTCTGGCTGTGGGTCGGCCCGTAACCGCGGTTGCCGCCCACCGGGCAGCGGACGACCAGCGGTACCGGGACCTCGCGGCCGTACATCGACACCGACTTGGAGGCGAAGTTCAGCACCTGGTCGAAGCCGAGGGCGATGAAGTCGCCGAACATGATCTCGACGATGGCCTTGTCACCGGCCAGGGCGAGTCCTCCGGCCACTCCGAGGATGCCGCCCTCGCTCAGTGGTGTGGACAGCACGCGGTCCGGGAACCCGGTGGACAGACCTTTGGTGATCTTGAACGCGCCGCCGTACGGGTCGGACACGTCCTCGCCGAGCAGATGAAGCCGCTCCTCGTTGCGGAACAGTGCGTGCAGCGCGCGATTGAGGTGCTCCGCGACGCGGGGTGCGACGGTGCCGACCGCGTCGGCCGCGACCGTGGTCATACCAGATGTCCTCTCTCCGCCAGGACCTTGCGCAGGTCGCCCACGCTGCGGCAGGACCGGGCCTGCCGGGGGGTGAGTCTGACCCCGAACTCCCGGTTGACGGCCGCGACGATCTGTACGTGCCGGAGGCTGGTCCACTCCGCGTTGACGGCCGGGCCGGTGTCGTCGGTGATCTCGTCCGCGCCGATGCCCAGTGCCTCGGCGACGATCCTGTCGAGCGCGCTCACGCGGCGGCCCCCGGGTACGCATCGGCCAGGCCGGGCCACCGAGACGGCGGCCGGGCGGACACCTCCGCCACCAGATCGGCCATCAGCGCCTTGGTCCGGGCGTCCGCCGCGGCGAACCGGTCGCCGTAGTGCTGCGCGTACCGCGCGCTCCACTCCCGGGCCCGCACGTCGGCCAGTTCGGCCTCGGAACGGGTGTCGTCCCCCTTGCTGTGCGGTCCGAGCCGCAGACAGTGGAAGTGCACGACGGCCGGGACGCCTCTTTGCCGCACGTCGGCCACGAGCGGGGCGAGTTCGGCGCGGATGGCGTTGACGTCGGTGCTGTGGATCGAGTGGTATGCGGCGCCGAACGCCCGGGCCCGGCCGGAGACGGTGCCGGCCAGCTGCCGTTCGGTCGGGGTCGACTGGGCGATGCCGTTGTCCTCCACGACGACCAGCAACGGCACCTCCCACAGGCGCGCCATGTTCAGTGCCTCGTAGACGGATCCCTCGCCCCAGGTGCCGTCCCCGATGTGCGCGACGGCGATGCGCTCCTCGCCGGTCCGCCGGTAGTGCAGGGCGACGCCTACGGCCACGGGCAGGCTCTGCCCCTGCACTCCGGTCGACAGGAAGCCGTCCCGGTAGATGTGCTGGCTGCCGCCGACGCCGGCGCACAACGCGCCGGACCGGCCCATGATCTCCGCCAGCAGCCCGGCCGGGTCCCGGAACCGGGCGAGGTAGTGCCCGTGGCCGCGGTGGTTGCTGAAGACGAAGTCGTCACGGAGCAACGGAGCCAGGGCGACCGGCACATACTCCTGTCCGAGGCAGGTGTGGGTCGTGCCGTTCAGCCGTCCCGCGGCGAACAGGTCCAGCAGAGCCAGCTCGAAATTCCTGATCAGCAGTAGGAGTTCGAGGTCGTCATCAGCCAGCTCGGTGATTTCCGGCGCCATCTCGGCCGCCTGACCACGCATGTCTTCTCCGCTTCCCTCGACAATGTGGCGGGATTCCGGGCTGTTCAGGCCCGGTCGGCCGCCATGGCTTCAGCCAGGCTCTTCGGACGCATGTCGGTCCAGTTCTCGTTGATGAAATCGAGGCAGGCCTGACGGCTGTCCTCGCCCTTGGCGATCGTCCAGCCGGCGGGTACGTCGATGAAGGACGGCCACAGGGAATGCTGCCCCTCGTCATTGACGAGCACCAGGTACACGCCGTTTTCGTCCTCGAATGGATTCGCCATTTGTTTCCCCTTCCCAGAAGGAAGTCGTCGGTAAGTCCAGCCGGTTCTCGAAGGCTATACGGCATTCGAACGCGGTGACCATCCTCGCCCCGGCGGTGTCCCGGCGACGGGACACACGGCATCGGTGCGGGCCTTGAAGTCCCTGCGTCCACCGGTCTAGCGTGACGACGCCACGTTCTCCGACGACGGCGACGATTCCGCTCCGGAAGCGGCCGGGCCGCGTCATTCACGGACACCGGACTTCGCGACCGAATTCTTCACTCTCGCAGGGTGAGTCGCGGGGCCGGCCTGGCACCACACCATCCGTCCCGGACTCCGGGCGACGCATTTTCGGCACGCCCGCACGACTTCTGTACTCACCTGCGAGAACGACTGGAGGAACTCCCATGCAGGTTTCTGCGGCGAGCGACGAGGCGGCTGATAAAAACAGCCGGCCGGACATCGAGCGCTCCGTCGTCGAGTGGCTGCGCGTCGAGCTGGACGATCCGCACATCGTCGGATCCGACAACTTCCTCGACATTGGAGGTCATTCCCTGACCTTCGCGAAGTTGAACAGGCATCTCGGCGATGCCTTCGGCGTCGCCCTGGACAACAGGATCACCTACTCCGAGCAGCTCAGCACGGCCGTCGCACAAGCGCGGCCGGCCGAGCAGGGCTGACCGCGAACCGCTACTGAGGGGGCAGGACATGACCACCACCGCACGGACCGACTTCTCCCTGTCGGACGAGGAAGTGGCGTCGTTCCACAAGAACGGCTACATCGGCCCGCTGACCATCTACACCCCCGAGGAGATGGACGAGATGTGGAAGGCGGTGCAGCGCGAGACGCTGGACCGCACCTACGCCGCCTATCCGGAGGTGGACAAGGGCGTCGGGTCGCCGAACATCTTCAACTACGACCGGCACCTCGACATCGACCTGCTCGCCCGGCACGCGTGCAACCGCCGGATCGTCGACCGGGTGGCGTCCCTGCTGGGCCCCGATCTGCTGTGCTGGCGTTCGGAGTTCTTCCCGAAGTACCCCGGTGACGAGGGCACCGACTGGCACCAGGCCGACACCTTCGCCAACGCCAGTGGCAAACCGCAGCTGCTGTGGCCGGGCGAGACGGAGGACAACTTCGGCGCCGGCACCCTGACGGTGTGGACGGCGTTCACCGACTCCACCATCGAGAACGGCTGCCTCCAGATCATCCCGGGCACGCACCACCAGATGAACTACGACGAGACCAAGCGGATGGACTTCGACGAGAGCCGCATCAACTCGGAGATCAAGGACGGTGTTCCGCGCGGCTTCTTCGGCTACGACTACCGCCAGCTCCAGCACGACCCGGACTGGAAGCCCAACGAGGAGGACGCGGTCTCGCTGGTCATGGAGCGCGGCCAGTGCGTGATCTTCCTGTCGACGCTGATGCACGCCTCGCTGCCGAACGTCAGCACGGGCAAGAAGTACCGGATGGGCTTCGCCACCCGCTATGTGCCGACCAAGGTGCAGATCTACCCCGGCACCGAACACATCGAGGAGTACGGCGGGAGCATCTCGCTGGAGAAGTGGTCGGCATTCCTCGTCAGCGGCCGTGACGAGTACGGCCACAACAAGATCAGCGACAAGACGCTGCGGGGCACTCCCATCCACGAGGCGTGAGCCCCGTAGGAGTCGGATGATCGGACGGTCCATGACACAGGAGCACCGGCCGGTGGTGGCCTTCGTCCCGCCCTCGTGCTGCGGCATCGGCTACTTCCGGCCGCTCAGGCGTGCCCTGGGTGACCGGATCGAGTTCCGGCCCGTGGAACTGCCCGGCCACGGACGCCGGTTCGAGGAACCGTGCCTGATCACGGCGGACGACGCGGTGCGTGACGCGGCCGGGCAGCTCGGCGGGCCGGTCGACGCCTTGTACGGCGAGAGCCTGGGGGCGTACGTCGCCCTGGCAGTCGCGGCGACGCTGCGGCAACAGCGGCCGCCGCTGCTGTTCGCCGTGTCCAACTCACCTCCGTCGGCCCGCGAGCGCCTGGATCCGGCGGAGGTGACGTCCATCGAGTCGGCAGTGGCCGTGCTGACGGGCATGGGCGGCGAGATCCCCGCGGAAGTGGTCGCGGACCCGGTGCTGGCGGCCGGCGCGTTCCCGCTGATCCGGGACGACCTGCTGCTGTCCGGGTCTTTCCTCGCAGGGCACCGGAACACCCGCTCGCCCGGCGGCATCCGGGTCATCGCCGGGCTGGACGACACCGCTTCCTCGGACCTCACCGCGTGGTCGCGGCACACCGAAGCCGACTGCTCGGTGCTGCGGCTTCCAGGCGGGCACCTGCTCTCCGCCGCGAACCCGTCGGGTGTGGCCCAGGCGGTGCTCGACGCGCTCTCCAGCCGGACCACCGAGGCCTCCCCCAGGTATGAGGACGAGAGATGACCACAGTGTTAACGGCCGGGGCCGTCCCCGCGATCGGCCACCACCATCTGCTGCTGCTCTTCGCCCAGGTCTGCGTGTTCCTGACCGCCGCGGTGGTTCTGGGCAGGGTGGCGGCCCGGCTGGGGCTGCCGGCCGTGGTCGGCGAACTGAGCGTGGGCGTGCTGCTGGGCCCGTCGCTGTTCGGGAACTACCTGCCCGGTCTGTCCGGCTGGCTGCTGCCGCCGGACGCGGACCAGCGGCATCTGCTGGGCGCGGTCGCCCAGCTCGGCGTCCTGTTGCTGGTCGCCGTCACGGGCGCCCACATCGACCTGGGGCTGCTGCGACGCCAGGGGCGGGCCGTCGGGCTGGCCAGTGCGGGCAGTGTGCTGCTGCCGCTCGCCCTCGGCATCTGCCTGGGGCTCCTGACGCCCGGTTCACTGATGGCGCCGGGCGCCGAGCGCGCCACCTTCGCCCTGTTCATCGGCATCGCCCTCGCGGTCAGCGCACTGCCGGTGATAGCCAAGACCCTTCTCGACATGAATCTGCTGCACCGCAACGTGGGCCAGCTGATCATCGGCGCGGCCGCCGTCAGCGACATCGTGGGCTGGCTGCTGCTGTCGCTGGTCTCGGCCATGGCGACGGTGGGTGTGCACGTCGGTCTGGTGGCCAAGAGCGTCGGCTACCTGATCGCCGTGCTGGCGTTCACCCTGCTGGTGGCCCGGCCGGTCGTCGCGCGGGTGCTGCGGTACGCCGCACAGCCGAACCGGCCCGAAGGGGCGACGGCCGCGGTCGTCGCCTTGATCATGGCCTCGGCCGCGGCGACCCACGCCCTCGGCATGGAACCGATCCTCGGCACGTTCCTGTGCGGCATCGTCATCGGCTCCCTCGGACCGGCAGGCCGCGCGGCCCTGGGCACGCTGCGACCGTTCGTCATGGCCGTGCTCGCCCCGCTGTTCTTCGCCACCGCCGGGCTGCAGGTCGACCTGACCGCGCTGGCCCGCCCGGAGGTGCTCGCCGCCGCCGTGGTCGCCCTCACCGTGGCCACGCTGGCCAAGTTCGTGGGCGGCTATCTCGGGGCCCGCGCGGGCCGGCTCGGACACGCGGAGGGAATGGCCATCGGGGCGGGGCTCAACGCCCGGGGCGTGATGGAGATCGTCCTCGCCACCGTCGGTCTGCAACTCGGGGTGCTCACCAACGCCACGTACACGGTGATCATCCTGATCGCCGTCGTGACCTCCGTCATGGCACCGCCCCTGCTGCGCCGCGCCACCCGCCACATGCCGAAGACGGCGGCGGAGACCGAACGGGAGAAGGAGTTCAGTACGGTCTGAACCGCCCACAGGACGACACCGGCCGCGGGGGGGGGGGGGGGGGCGCCAGCGCCCCCGCCCCGCCACGAGAAGGAGCCGGGCGGGCCCCCACCCCCCCCCCCCCGCCCCCC